>JBAQYM010000085.1:0-1854 GCA_049300095.1 Syntrophobacteraceae bacterium | reverse complement strand
TCCTCCCACACCACCGTGCGTACGGTTCCGTACACGGCGGTTCATGAAGCACATTGAAGTCTTCTCAGTTGATTCAGCAGTGACACAAGTCCAAGTCGGTCAAAGAAACGTTTAGGGAAACATTGGTTCATGTGTGAGGCCCCAGAGTTCCACCAAGGGCCTCGCCCATTTGTGGCCGACCTCCAGGCCCTCTCTTCCCCCAAACCATACTTCATCAGGTTCTTGGCCCGAGTATAGGTTCTTTTCCACTGTCGCCAGAGAACGCACCGAAATTTGCGGCGTATCCATCCGTCCAGTTCCTCGAAAATTCCCTTTACCTCGGCCAACCGGTAGTAGTTAACCCATCCTCGCAAAACAGGTGTCAACTCTGCGATCACTCTGCCGATGCTTCGGCCCCTTGCCGCTCGAAATATTTCCCGGAGCTTACTCTTCATGCGATCCACCACAGCAGGAGCTACTTTGAGCCTTGGCTGTTTATGGAAAGTCATGCTGTAGCCCAGGAACTTGCGGTCCCAAGGACGCGCAACAGCGCTCTTTTCCGAGTTGACCTTAAGTCCTAATCTGTTTGCAAGAAATCGGGTTAGGCTCTCCAATACCCTTTGCCCGGCATGCTTTGATTTCACGTAAATATTACAGTCATCCGCGTACCGGCAAAACGCATGTCCCCTTTCCTCCAGTTCCCTGTCCAAATCATCGAGTAGAATGTTGGACAGCAGCGGAGACAGAGGGCCGCCTTGCGGAGTCCCTTCCGTTCGGGGAGATGCGACACCTCCGACCATTACTCCTGCCTGAAGATATCGCCGGATTACTCTGAGTATCCGTTTGTCCCCTATCTTGCGGGCAAGACGCGCCATCATGATATCGTGATTGACGCGGTCAAAGAACTTCTCCAAATCCATGTCCACGACCCATCGCCTCCCGTCCGCCGCATATTCGCGGGCTTTAAGCACCGCTTGATGCGCACTGCGGCCGGGGCGAAATCCATAGCTTGACTCGGAAAAGTCCGGATCGAAGATGGGTTGCATTACCTGATTTAGCGCCTGCTGTATGAGCCGGTCCATTACCGTGGGAATGCCCAATTGTCGCATTCCTTTCCCTCCCGGCTTGGGTATTGCAACCTTCCGCACGGGTTGAGGCTGATACCTGCCCTCAAGCAGTTCTTCTTTGACGCGCGGCCAGTGTTCGCGAAGGCTGGCTCTGAGGTTGGCAACGGATACTCCATCTACCCCCGCGGACCCTTTGTTCGTTTCTACCCGGCGAAGCGCCTTAAACATGTTCTCGCGTTCGACCACCACTTCCATCAAGTTTTGAGTCTTCTGGCGGGAGTCCTCTCTCTTTGCCGTGAGGCTTGACGCGCCAGCGACGGGTCCTTGGGGATTCCGTCCCCTTTCCCCCGAAGAGTAATCAGGCATCCCAGCCCGATTTCCTGCGTCTCCGTTCCCCATCGAAATTCAAGCTCCTGCCACACACTTCACGTTCGGGCCTTCAGTCCGGTCGATGGACCTACTATGCCCTCGGCTGACTTCTGCCGACCCTTCCCGTCGCCTCTCGGCGACAGTAGCACAGGGCAGGTCGACAGATATCCCCGGGTAATGCGCATCCACCTTCACGCTTATGCCCGCCGCATTTACGTCCATGCCTTCCGTACAGGTATCGGGCTTTGAAGATATTTGCCTTCTCACCCGGCATGACCGCCTCGTATGCGATTTCTGTTCGTCGAGCCAGCGCTTTGCCTGCGGCTTCCTTCAGATTCCACCTCGCGGTGGACACCCTTGCCGTCCGGCTAACGGTTCCCCCTGTCGGGTCCGTAGAGGACTTGCACCTCCTAGTGAACGCGCCCTGCCGGGCGCACAA
>JBAQYM010000084.1:0-1949 GCA_049300095.1 Syntrophobacteraceae bacterium | reverse complement strand
GGGCTTTCCAGCCTGCCAGCCGATGAAGGCCCGCGCTCCTTGGTTGGCAGGCTGGAAAGCCTGCCCCACGTCCCTGGCTGCCTTGAGTGAACGGTATTGGATTTACGGGCATTGACTTACACACATTGGTTTCCGGACATTGCTTTACTGACATCGGTTTCCGGATATGTCTGCGCGGGCTTCGGTTTATGTCAGATACCCAAGTGGAATGAATCCGCAAAAATTCCACTTTTTCGCGCGATAAACCCTCTTTTTTTTGACACCGGCGCGAAATTTCGATACAGATAATATGATATCCATCAGTTAACCATTCGAGACCATTCCGGCCAATTATTCCCCTGATCCCGCAAGCTGGGGTATCTTTGCGCCCGGACCGGAAGTCGGGCAACCGAATCTGATTTGAGAGAAAGAGACTGAGATGGCGAACGTGGTCATAGTGGGCACCCAGTGGGGCGATGAGGGGAAAGGCAAAATAGTCGATTTGCTTACGGAAAACGCCGACCACGTGGTCCGGTTCCAGGGCGGAAACAACGCCGGGCACACGCTGGTGGTAAACGGCAGGAAATATATCTTCCACCTCATCCCGTCGGGGATACTTCATCCCGGAAAACTCTGCATGGTCGGAAACGGCGTGGTGCTCGATCCGGCGGTGCTGATCGGCGAGATGGACAGGCTGTTCGAGGCGGGCATCGAAGTCACGACCGAAAAGCTCATGATAAGCCTCTATACGCACGTCATCATGCCCTATCACCGGGCGCTCGACCTCGCGCGCGAAAAAAAGAAGGGCAAAACCGCCATCGGGACCACGGGGCGCGGAATCGGCCCCTGCTACGAAGACAAGGTCGGCCGGGACGGGGTCCGGGTGCACGATTTACTGGACCGGGCGGCCCTGCGCGAAAAGCTTGCACGGGTGCTGGATGAGAAAAACTTCATCCTGGAGCGCTATTTCGGTGAAAAGCCGATCGACCCCGCCGCCGTCGAGGAGGAGTACCTCGCATACGGCGAGCGGTTGCGGCCCTACACGGGAAACGTTTCGGAAGTCCTCCAGCGGGCGGTGGCCGAGGGGCGCAACATCCTTTTCGAGGGCGCACAGGGCACGCATCTGGACATCGACCACGGCACCTATCCCTACGTGACCTCTTCCAATACGGTTGCGGGCAACGCGTGCTGCGGCGCGGGGATCGGCCCCACGAGGATCGACAAGGTGGTCGGGATCGTCAAGGCCTACACCACGCGGGTCGGAGGCGGTCCGTTTCCCTCGGAGCTGCTCGATGAAACGGGCGAGCACATCCGGGCGGTCGGAGGCGAATTCGGATCGACCACCGGGCGCCCGCGCCGTTGCGGCTGGCTCGACACGGTGGTGGTGAAAAGCGCCGTAAGGCTCAACGGCCTGGCCGGCCTCGTGATAACCAAGCTCGATGTTCTGACCGGGGTCCCGAAGCTCAAGATCGCGGTTTCCTACACATGCCGGGGACGCAGGCTCGACATCGTGCCCCCGGAACTCGAAGCCCTCGAAGCGTGCGAACCCGTCCTGGAGGAATTCCCCGGCTGGACGGAAGACATCGGCGGGGTGCGCTCCTGGGACCAGCTTCCGCGGGCTACGAGAAATTATCTCAAAGCGATCGAGGAAATCGCGGGGGTCCCGATCCTGATGGTGTCGGTCGGGCCGGGCCGCGACGAAACGGTCATCATCCGGAACCCGTTCGAAGAATAATCGCCTTCAGGTCCCAAGGGACGGGCGCTTGGGGGACGGTTGCCCAAATGAGGAATTGTTGAAGAAGATCTCTGCTTCCGGCAGTCCCTGGGATCAAGGGGCTGTTGTCCAAATCCTCATGACCGAAATGGTGGTTGCGCATCACCGCAAAAGACAACCGGAATAAATCCGTGGGAGCGGCTTGCAGCCGCGAAGGAATAAATCCGTGGGAGCGGCTTGTAGCCGCGAAGGGCGT
>JBAQYM010000083.1:0-1960 GCA_049300095.1 Syntrophobacteraceae bacterium | reverse complement strand
GGGCTTTCCAGCCTGCCGGCGGAGGACCGCGGAATTCCCCGCGAAGGGCAGGCTGGAAAGCCCGCCCCACATGGTTTTGCGCTGAGGATTGCGCTCCCTCACCGGTTGACCGTTCATTTATTGACCGGATAATCCATAATGAATTCGGTACGGTCGAGTTCAATCAGCTCGCCGGTAACCGTGAAAATTACCCGCTCGCAGATATTCACCACCCGGTCGGCGGTGCGCTCCAGGTTGTGGGCCACCCAGGTAAGGTGGCTCGCGCCCTCGATATTGCGCGGGTCGGCAATGACGTAGGCCATCAGCTCACGGTAAATTTGCTGGTAGAGCCCGTCGACCACGCTGTCTTCGGCGGCGATGGCGCGGGCCAGTTCGACATCGCGCGCCATAAAGGCGATAAGCGCCCTGTGGAGCATGTCGGCGGCCTTTTCGGCCATTTTCGGGATGTCTATGAGCGGTTTTGTGTAGGGCCGGTCTTTGAGTTCGATGGCGAGCTTCGCGATTCCCTTGGCGTAATCGGCGATTCTCTCCAGTTCGGTGGCAATCTCGAGGACCGCGGCCAGAACGCGAAGGTCGGTCGCCATCGGCTGCTGGCGGGCGATCAGCACCAGGGTTTCCGATTCGATGGCAAACCGTTTCTCGTTGATCTCGGAATCCGCCGCGATCAACTGCCGCGCCGCGTCCGCATCCTTATTCTTCAAGGCTTCGACGGACTGGGAAACGGCGTGCTCGACCATGGCGCCCAAGTCGATCAATTGTTCCTGAACGTGCCGCAGTTCTCTATCGAAGCTCTCTCTTGACATGAATAGAATCCCTTCCGCAATCTCAAAAGTAAGCTCTACAGCGCGGAAAGCTAGCCGGCGCGGCCGGTAATGTAGTCTTCCGTCAACCTTTGGCCGGGGCGCGTGAAGATGTGCTCGGTGATGTCGAATTCCACCAGTTCGCCGAGCCAGAAAAAGCCCGTGTGGTCGGATACGCGGGATGCCTGCTGCATGTTGTGGGTGACTATCACGATGGAGTAATCGGATTTGAGCGACTGCATCAGCTCTTCTATCTGGAGGGTCGCGATCGGGTCGAGGGCCGAGCACGGCTCATCCATGAGGATGACCTCCGGCTTTACCGCGATGGTGCGGGCGATGCACAGCTTTTGCTGCTGGCCCAGCGAGAGGCCGAAGGCGTCCTGTTTGAGCCTGTCTTTCACTTCGTCCCACAGCACGGCGCCCCGGAGGCTCTCCTCGACAATGCGTTCCAGGTCGTCCCGGTTGCGGTGCAGGCCGAGGACCTTGGGCCCGAACGCGATATTTTCAAAGATGGATTGCGGAAAGGGATTGGGCCGCTGAAACACCATCCCCACCCGTTTGCGCAGTTCCACGACATCGGTGCCGCGAGCGTATATGTCCTCGCCGTCGAGCAGGACGCGCCCCTCGGCGCGCGCGCCCCGGATGGTGTCGTTCATCCGGTTGAGGCAGCGCAAAAACGTGGATTTTCCGCACCCCGAAGGACCGATCAGCGCCGTTATGCACCGGTCCCGCATGGAAATCGAGATATCCGAGAGGGCGATTTTTTCGCCGTAATAGAAATTGAGGTGCTCGACCCTGATCTTTTCCATCAATCTTTCTTGTAATGCGGGCCTGCGTTCGTCAAATTGTCTTTCCGAGCGCCGGCGGGGGAAAATTTACCGCGGAGACGCAGAGGGCGCGGAGAAAGCATTTTATGTGAAATCAATAAATTATAGACCAAGACCCTCTTATGATACTTGATTGGGTCAATGAAGTTCCATGCTCGTTCAAACCCCGTCCGAGGACAGGGCGGCCCCGCTGGATTCCGGCTTCCGAGACTGTGTCGCAATCATGCCTCCATGTGCGGAAACCGGGAGAGGTGAAGGCCCTCGTTCCCACGGTCCTCCGTGGGAATGCAGACTGGGCCATGATTTGCGTCGGTATACCAAAGCCACGGTTCC
>JBAQYM010000082.1:0-17399 GCA_049300095.1 Syntrophobacteraceae bacterium | reverse complement strand
GCAGGCGCAACCGACGCGGTGTCAAGAGGAAGATGAGCAGCTACAACCTCCGCAAAAAAGGTCAAGGTCCACTGCAACCGGGGGTTATCCACCCCCAGGTTCGAGTGCTTAAGTGAACAGTATTGGGGTTAAGTGGAGCGAAACCCAACAATTCATTGCATGGGACAAAAATCTGTTGGGTTTCGCTCCGCTTAACCCAACCTACATTTCCGGCTGGATTCCGGCTTTCGCCGGAATGACGGTTTGCGGAAATGACGGCTTGTCTGCGCGCATTCACGTGTATTTTTCTATTCGGCAAATTACCGCTTACGGTTTTTACTTAGATCTTAGATCCTGGAATATGATGAAATCCAAACTCCTGCTGTATCCCCTGGTACTCGTCGCCCTCTGGTCGGCGATCTTTCTTGGAACGATCGACCGTCCCGCGCTGCTCGACGATGCGGATTCCTTCCACGCCGAGGCGGTCCGTGAAATGGTCCAGTCGGGTGACTGGATAACGCTCAGAATCAACAACGGGGTCAGGTACATCGAAAAAGCGCCCCTCATGTACTGGATGGCCGCCACGTTCGTTTCGATTTTCGGCCTGCGCGACTGGGCGATACGGCTGCCCCTGGCGCTGTTTGCGCTTTTCCTGACGCTTCTCGTGTGGCGGTTCGGCACGCGGTTCTGGGGTGAAAAGGGAGGATTTTACTCGGCGCTGGTCTTTCTCACCAGCCTCGGCCCGTATGCGTTTACGCGAATATTTCTGCCCGACGTCATCATTTCCACTTTTATCGCCTGCTGCCTCTACATGTATCTCCAGATCGCGATAGACACCGACGCGACGCCCAAACGGATCGGGCCGGTTGACCTCCGTTGCGTCGGCCTTTACGTCTCCGCCGCCCTGGCCGTGCTCACCAAGGGGCTGGTGGGAATCGTTTTCGTCGGGGCGATCATTTTTGTCCACATGCTCGTAACCGGCAACTGGAAAGTCCTCCGCAGGCTCCAGATCCCCTACGGGATCCTTATTTTCCTGGCCGTGGCGGCCCCCTGGCACATAGCGGCGGCCATGGCGAACAGCGACTTCCTGTGGTTCTACTTCATTCGCGAGCACCTGCTCCGCTATCTCGGCATGCGCTATCCCAAAGACTACGACACCGTCCCGCGCTGGCTTTTCTGGACGCTGCACCTGGTGTGGCTCTTTCCCTGGAGCGCCTTTATGTGGGGACTGGGGCGCAATTTCCCAAGATCGTTCCGGCCAACCGAAAGAACGCAACAGGTGGCGCTTTTCCTTTGCCTGTGGATATTCGTGATACTCCTTTTCTTCGCGTTCGGGACCACCCAGGAATACTATACTTTTCCCACCCTTGCCGCTTTTTCGCTCCTTTTGGGAAAGGGGCTTGCGGACCTCGCCTCCCCTGAAGGCGCAACCCGCAAATGGGGTATCGTCAGCCTCGGCGCGGCCACGGCGATGACCGTTTTTGCCGGGGCGGGCCTGATCGCGCTCGCCTGGATCGGTAGCCATTCCGGCGCGGCGGCCAACCTCGCGGGGACCCTTACCGAGAACCCGGAACACTACAACCTCGCCTTCGGCCATATGTACGACCTCACCCCGGCAACCTTTGCAAACCTTGCCCCCCTTGTCTACAGGACCGCCGCATTTCTCATCGTCGGGCCGCTCACCGCTCTTTTGTTCGCGCTCTGGAAGCGCTGGACGATCTCATTTCTCTTCCTGGCCTTCATGATGGTGGGACTCACCCACTCCTACGCCTCCGGAATGGTCGCATTCGAGCCCATCCTCTCATCCAAAAACCTCGCGAAGGTCGTCGAGTACTACTACCAGCCGGGCGACAAGATTGTCATAAACGATTTCTACGAGAAGGGCTCCACCCTCAACTACTACACCGGCCTCCAGGTCCACGTGATGGACAAGAGCTTCGGCGTGCTCTGGTACGGACTTCAGGACCGCGACGCCCCGAAGATTGCCCTTGACGAACAGGAACTGCTGAGGCTGTGGAACGATAAGCACAGGATTTTCCTGTTCAGCGAAAAAGGACCCCTCCAGGCGTTTCTCGGCAGGCATCCCGACCTTTCCTACCGCGTGCTGGCGCAGGAAGGCGGAAAGACGATCATTATCAACTGGTAGCTTGACCAGCCGAAATCCCCATCGATTCGCATACGTGGGGCAGGCCTTCCGGGGCCGTTGCCCAAGTTAAAGTACGACGATTTGTTATACTTTACGTCCGGGCTGCGAACTCTAAAACCGTCATTCCCGCGGCGTTTTTGGGCGGGGATCCAGCGCCTTTGTTTTCGCACCCGTCCGGTAACACACTGGATTCCCGCCTAAAAACGCCGCGGGAATGACGACCCATGGCCCCCAAACCTAACCATGAGCACACTACGGTTTTATCACAATTGACCAAAGCAACGCCCCATTCCAGGCCGCCTTCCGCCGGAAGCTCGTAATCCTTCGCCGGCAGGCTCGAAAGCCCGCCCCACGTCGACAGCCGCCGAACGCTCGGTAATCCTTCGCCGGCAGGCTGGAAATCCCGCCCCACGACGACAGCCGCCGGATGCGCCTCAAATGAACCGTATCGGCCTTGGCAAAACCTGTCCTCCCCGCTTTGACCCCTGAGCCCTCACGGGATTTTTCCCCTCGTTCTCGACACACGGGTACGCTGAAATTCGCTCTAAAACCTGCGAACAATTATCCTCATTCTCGACCCGAGAGCGCAAAATTCAAGCACGATATCGCCAGACCGCCGTCATGTTCCTCCTAAATTATTTTTACCCCCCTCATAATTGCACCGCAAAACGGAAAAGAGGAAATATTTCGTTGCGAATTGTCTTGACTTGCTCGATCTATTGCCTAAAATTCAACACTGTTTGACGGCTGGGACGCGCTTTACGACGAACGGCAGGCTGGAATGCCTGCCCCACATGCATTTCCAACTGGATTGGCAAAGATGAAATTCTGGCGGCTTCCCCTGGATTCTGAAGAAATCCTCGTATCGAAGGGGATTGTTTACATCATCGAGGACCGGTGCAAGGGGTGCGGCTACTGCATCGAGTACTGCCCGAGGGACGTGCTCGAACTCTCGGCGCGCTTCAACGCCAAGGGGTATCATCCGCCGGCGGTAAAGCAGCCCGATCTGTGCGTCAACTGCCACTACTGCGAGGCGATCTGCCCCGATTTTGCCATCTACTCGCTGGAAGCCCCCTCGGCCGCCACGGCCTGAGCTTCCAAAATCGATAATCCTCCAAACCTTTTGATTGACGATATATGAAACCAGCGGTTCTCACGGGAGAGCATTTCATAACGGGAGACGTGGCCTGCGCCGAGGGGGCGCTCGCGGCCGGGTGCCGTTTCTTTGCGGGATATCCCATCACGCCCGCGACGGAAATCGCCGAGCACATGGCCGGGCGCCTGCCGGGCGTGGGCGGGACATTCATCCAGATGGAAGACGAGATTGCCGCCATGGCGGCCATTCTCGGGGCATCGTGCGCGGGCGCCAAGAGCATGACGGCGACCTCGGGCCCGGGGTTCAGCCTCATCATGGAAAATCTCGGCCTCGGCATCTGCACGGAAACGCCCTGCGTGGTCGTAAACGTCCAGAGGGCGGGTCCCTCGACGGGCCTTCCAACCCTCGGGGCGCAGGGGGACATGATGCAGGCCCGGTGGGGGTCTCACGGCCACTACGAGATCATCGCCCTGGCGCCCTCATCGCCCCAGGAAATCTTTTATCAGACCATCACGGCCTTTAATCTCAGCGAAACCTACCGGCTCCCCGTCCTCATCATGGCCGA
Organism: Syntrophobacteraceae bacterium; assembly: GCA_049300095.1. Classification (GTDB taxonomy): domain Bacteria; phylum Desulfobacterota; class Syntrophobacteria; order Syntrophobacterales; family Syntrophobacteraceae; genus SbD1. Next base: position 13,613 of record JBAQYM010000082.1, on the reverse strand, counting down.
CGAAGTGACGGGACACCTCAGCGAGCGGGTGGTCATTCCGGATGCGTCCAAAATCCGGCTCCAGTCCCGCCCCCGGCCAAGGGGGAGGAAGGACAGGTTCAAGCCGTTCCAGCCGGGGATAAACGGTGTGGCCCCGATGGCCCACGCGGGCGAGGGCTACAACGTCCACGTGACGGGGCTCACCCACGACGAGCGGGGCTATCCGGTCATGACCGCCGAATGCCAGGCCCAGATGATGTCCCGGCTAACGGAAAAGATCCGCCGCAACCTCGATAAAATCATCATGGTCGAAGAGTATCGGCTCGAAGACGCCGATATCGCCCTCATTTCCTACGGAATTTCCGCCCGGAGCAGCCTGGCTGCGGTTGACGAAGCCCGAGCGCGCGGCATCAGGGCGGGCCTTTTGCGCCTGATAACCGTCTGGCCCTTTCCGGAGGAGCAGGTGCGCCGGCTCGCCCGGAAGGTGAAAAGCCTCATAACGGTGGAACTCAATTTGGGGCAGATACACCTCGAAGTGCAGAGATGCGCTGCGGGGGCGGCCCCGGCATACCTGGTGGGCCACGCCGGGGGGACGGTGATAACGCCCGGCGAAATTTTGGAAAAGATGAAAGAGGCGGCCGCCGACGTCCGGTAGGACCTTGCATGTTTAACGGTAGAGCCTTGTAGGTTTAACGATAGATCCTTGCAGGTTTAACGGTGGAGCTTTGCAGGTTTACCGGTAGAACCTTGCAGGTTTATATGAAAGACGCACAAGCCGGCATCCGTAGTTACCCCCTCGTTCCCATGCTCCCGCGTGGGAATGCGGGCCTGACCGGCAACCTCAGCCACGACCCGTTTGTGCTGGTATTCATTCCCACGCGGGAGCATGGGAACGAACAAACCGCACACCGCTGGGTGGGAGCGGCTTGTAGCCGCGAGAAGGGTGGCCCGGCCCGTAGTGGGCCCGCTTCATCACCTGTCGCCGCTGGGTGGGAGCGGCTTGTAGCCGCGAGAAGGGTGGCCCGGTGCAAAGGAATCGCGGCTGCAAGCCGCTCCCACAGATTCGTGCGGATATGCGGATCCGTCATTCCTTATATCCGTTGATTTTGATTTGATCCCTGAATTCAAGGACAAATATGACCAGCTCGGCTTCAAAGCATCCTTTGGACTCCATACTGCGAACGGAGCGCATTCCGCACATCTGGTGCCCGGGGTGCGGGATCGGGACCGCTTTTTCCTCGTGTCTCATCGCGATGAGATCGAGCGGGATCGACCTGGCAAAGACGGCCGTGGTGTCCGGGATCGGCTGTTCGGGACGGGGCGCGGGATACGTCAAGCTCGATTCCTATCACACCACCCACGGCCGCGCCATTCCGTTCGCAACGGGAATGAAGCTGGCAAACCCCGAGCTTAACGTGGTGGTTTTCAGCGGCGACGGGGACCTCTGTGCGATAGGGGGGAATCATTTCATCCACGCCGCGAGGCGCAACGTGGACCTCACGGTGATCTGCGTGAACAACTTCAACTACGGCATGACCGGGGGCCAGGCGGCCGCGACGACGCCCAATCTCGCAAAAACGACCACCACCCCGCTTGGGAACCCCGACCGGCCCTTCAACCTGCCTCTTTTGGCGTACGCCGCCGGGGCCACCTACGTTGCGCGCTGGACGATGCTCCACACGCGCGACCTCACGCAGTCCATCGAAGAGGCGCTCCAGAGGCGCGGGTTTTCCTTCATCGAGGTGCTGGCCCCCTGCCCCACCGGGTTCGGCCGAAGGAACAAGCAAAAACCCATCGAATCGCTCAAAATATTTCAGGAACGCTCGATCGTAAAAAACGGGGCAAATCCCGCCGAGGCGCTCCTGGATTTCGACCGGGGGATCACCCTGGGCAAGTTTATCGATTGCGACCGGCCCACATTTGCGGAATCCTATGACAAGATCAGCCGTCCGCAGCCCTCCGCCGAATCCGCATGATACCTGAAGAAATTTATCGCATAACGGAAACGAAAATGGATCGGAACGTGACCGAACAACTTACAAAACAAATTCTTATCACCGGCTTTGGCGGACAGGGAATAGTCCTGGCGGGGCAGGTCATGGGAATGGCGGCAAGCCTCATCGACCACAAGGAAAGCACCCTCACGCAGTCCTACGGCCCGGAGGCGCGCGGCGGGGCGTGCAGCGCCCAGGTGATCATTTCCGATTCCCCCATCCACTACCCCTATGTGCAAAATCCCGATATCCTGGTCTGCATGTCCCAGGCGGGATACGACAAATACGGCCCGCTTCTTAAAGAAGACGGCGTCCTGCTCTACGATCAGGACATGGTCAAGTCCCCCGAAACGGCGCCCGGCGACTCTTTTGCGATTCCGGCCACCCGCATGGCCGAGGAACTGGGAAGGAAAATGATGGCAAACATCGTCATGCTGGGATTTTTTACCGCCGCAACCGGCGCGGTCTCCCAGAAGGCGATGCTCAAAGCCGTTTCCGATTCCGTCCCCCGTGGGACCGAGCAAGCCAACGCCGCCGCTTTCACCAAGGGCTACGATTTCGGGCTGGCCATTCTCAAGGCGAGGCGCAAGAAGGCCGCCGGCATGAAGGGGAGCGGCTCATGAAAAACCTCAAGGAACGGCTGCAAAAGGTTTGCATCATCGGGGCCACTCCAGCGGGAATCGCCGCGACAAACAAGCTCGGCGAAATGGGAATCCCGGTTACCCTTATCGACTCCGACCCCGACCTCAACGAAAAGCTCGCTGCCGAGAAGTGGCGGATGCCCTCCGGGGTGTCGCTCAACTACGCCAACAGGCCGGGACTCCTGAGGATACTTCGAAACCCGAGGATACGGTGCGTCCTGCCCGCGTCCGTCACCTCGATCAAGCATACGCCGCAGGGGTTTTCCGTACGCTACAGGAAGGCCGCGTCTTACGTCGACACTGAGCGGTGCACCCTGTGCGGCCGATGCGCCGACGTATGCCCCGCCCTAGGGCCAAACGGAGATAAGGCCATCCGCTACGGCGGGAGGAACGCCCTGCCGGGGCGGCCCGTAATCGACAAGCGCCGGACCCCGCTTTGCCAGGAAAAGTGTCCCCTCGGCGTCAACGTGCAGGGATACATGGCCCTTGCGCGGGCCGGAAAATTTTCCGAAGCGCTCGAACTCATCCGGCGCGACAACATTTTGCCCGGAATCTGCGGAAGAATCTGCACCCACCCGTGCGAGGCGGCCTGCCGCAGAAGCGAACTCGACCAGCCGGTGGCGATCAGGGACGTGAAGCGCTTTCTTGCCGACAGCGCCGTCCCCACCCGGCAGAGCCTCGATATCAAAAGGAATCGCGAAAAGGTGGCGGTGGTCGGCTCCGGCCCCGCCGGCCTTGCCGCCGCCGCCGACCTCGCCCGCCTAGGCTACCGCGTCACCGTTTTCGAGAAAGAAGAATTGCCCGGAGGTCTTCTGCGCTACGGGATCGGGCCCTACCGGCTCCCGCGCGACGTTCTCGACCAGGAAATCGGATATTTGCGGGAGATGGGGGTCAAGTTCCGGCTCGGGGAACAGTTCGACCCATCCGAGGTCCGAAGCGGGTCCAGCAAGGATTTTTCCGCCGTCGTTCTCGCCACCGGCCTCTGGACCGACCGCAAGCTCAACGCCCCCGGAGAAGATATCGAAGGGGTCGAGGGCTGCATCTCCTTTCTTTCCGCCGTAAACCGGGGCGATATAACCTCCGTTTCGTGGAAGGTCGCCGTCATCGGAGACGGAAACTCGGCTTTCGAAGCGGCCAGGACCCTGGTTCGACTTGGGGCCGAACCGACCCTGGTGTCGTGGTTCCCCGAAGAACTCATCCCGGCGGACAAATCCGAGGTGGAAGACGCTCTCCAGGAGGGCATTTCCGTAAAGACCAACCTCAAGGTGTCCGAGTTCGTCGGCCGCGGGGGAAAGCTCGCATCCATCCGGTTCGTTCCCACCAAGCCGGGCCCCCCCGACGCCAAGGGAATTCCCTGGCCGGTCCCCATCGAAGGCGGCAATCCCGTCGAATTCGAATTCGACCGCGCGATCATCGCCATCGGGCAGGTCGGGAAACCGCAACCCGCGGCGGGTAATGTTTTCACGGCCGGCGACGCGGCAAGCGGGCCGTCAACGGTCGTCTCCGCGATGGCCTCCGGCCGCGAGGCGGCGTTTGCCCTTCACCATCTCCTTTCCGGTGAAACCCCCGCCGCCCCCCGGCTCTTGCGCCCCGCCGGGCGCGAATTGCGCACCATAACACCGGACTTTCCCACCATTGCGCGCGCCTGCATGCCCGAGAGCCATCTTGATTCGCGCAACGAAATGTCCGTCGAGGTCGCCCTGGGGCTGAGCGCGGCGCAGGTCCAGTCCGAGGCGTCGAGATGCCTCCAGTGCGGCGTCTGCTCCGAGTGTCTCCAGTGCGTCGAGGTGTGCCCCAGCGCTATCTCGCACGCCGACGAGGACTCCGAGCAGGTCGAGCATGCCGGCGTCGTCATTATCGCCGATCCCGCCGCCGCGCCCGGAATAAAAGGCGAGGACGTCCTGCGCGCCTACAGCTCGAAGGCCATCCGGCCCGACATTACCACAATGACCATGCGCGGCTTCGCCTCGGCCGCCGAGGCGATACTCCTGCTCGAAGAAAGCGCCCCCCGCATGAAGGGCCACGGCCTTTCCTTTACGCCTCCGGGCCCGCAGCTTTCCGTCGAACTCAGGATCGGCATTTTCGTCTGCCGCTGTAACAACTCGCTTGGCTGGGACCCCGAGATGGACCGCTTTCTCTACAGCCTGCCGGGAAATTCCCATGTCGAGTATGCCGAAATAATCGAATCGGCATGCACCCCCGAGGGCTCCGCGTCGATTCTGCGCACCATCCGTGAAAAAGGACTCACGCGCATGGTGCTCGCCTCGTGCGTCTGCTGCCCTCTCAATCTCATTTGCAGCGCATGCACAGACCAGAGGGCCCGCCTCAAAGACACCATCTTCCACGGCACCGGCGTCACCCGCGCCATGGCCGAGACGTGCAACCTGCGGGGCGAGGTGCTGACCCTTTTGCAAAGCGACCCGCAACTTGCCGTCGAACGCTTCAGGGGCCTACTTGAGCGCTCGATCCGGCGCGCGGCCCTCTTGAAATCCCTTCCCACGCCCGCTCGCCAGTATAATTTCACGACGGCCGTGATCGGCCAGTCGGAGGCCGCCCTGAGAAGCGCCCAGGCCCTGGGCCTGATGGGAATGGAAGTGTTTCTATTCGGGAGTCCCGGACAGCCGCTTACCGCTGTTTCCGATTTCCCGAACGTGCACGTATTCCTTGGATCGAGCGCCCGGTCCCTTAAGGGGACCGTCGGCGACTTCCGCGTGATCGTGGACATGGAAGACGGCTTCCAACAAGCGTTCCAGGCGGGAGCGGTGATCCTGGGCGAACACGCCTGCGGCGCCATCGCCTACATGCCGCACCCCGACCTGCCCCCGCACGAATTCGTGCATGCGATGCAGGCGCCGGGGGTTAAAGGAATCCCGTTCTTCGTGCCCGGCTCGACCTCGATCCCCGGCCTTCTGCTCGCAAGCCCGCGCGGGATCAACCTCTCCGAGCGGATCAAGGGGACCGCCGCCGCCGTTCTCGCCGCATCGGTCATGCCGCGCGGACCGAGGCAGAACAAGGGCTATACCGTCACAATCGACAAGACCCTCTGCCGGGGCTGCGGCCGGTGCGTTAGCGTCTGCCCCTATCGCGCGGTAAGTTTTCATGCGAATTCGCTCGGCACGGGCTACGCGGCCGTGGACGAGGCGCTGTGCAAGGGCTGCGGGAACTGCATATCGATTTGCCCGTCCAATGCCGCCGACAGTCCTTACCGCGACCGCCTCTTTTTGGAGCAGATAATCGAAGAAGTGCTGGCCTGAGATTCGGGTGGCGGGTGTCAGGTGTCGGAAGCCGGGTATCGGCGGCACCTCCGCTGCCCTCCGGCATCCGATACCCGATACCCGATATCCGTCTCGAACAGATGAGAAAAATGGAAAACGACCTTAAAATAATTCTATTTCTGTGCAACTGGAGTCCGCACGCGGCATTTCAGAATCTCCAGGACACCCTCGCGCCCCTGCCCCGCGAAATCCGGATGGTGAGGATCCCGTGCAGCGGGCGGATAACGAAATCGCTCCTGTTCAAGGCTTTCGAGACCGGTGCCGACGGGGTCGCCCTCGTCGGTTGCGAGCCCGGGACGTGCCGCTACGGGATCGGGACCGCCGTCGCCGAAAGAAACGTCGAGGACACCCGCGGAATACTCGATCTTCTCGGACTCGGCCGCGAGCGCCTCGGGTTCGAGGCGTTCTACCCCGACCAGTCCGGCCCGCTGCTCGATTTCCTTCACGGGTTCCGGAACAGGATCGCGGAACTGGGCAAATCCCCCGTCGCCGCCGTCCACCGCAAAAAGGAGAGCGCCTTTTCCCCCGAAGCCGCCGCCTCGATCATGGAGGCCCATAACATCTACACGTGCCAGGACTGCGGCAAGTGTTCCTCGGCGTGCCCCGTGGCCCTGTCGGGAAAACCGTTTTCCCCGAGGGCCATCGCCAACGCCATCGTCGCCGGAGAACTCGAATCCACCGCCGTCAAGGAAGACATCTGGTCGTGCCTCACCTGCGGCCTGTGCTACGACCGCTGCCCGTCCGCGGTCGGTTTCCCGGAATTTATTAAGGACATGCGAAACGCGCAGAAAGGTCCCTCAACCGGCCGGTTCGAGGCCCACGAAGGATTTTTCCAGTCACTCATGCGAACGATGGCCTCCCCCGGACTTCCGGTCGAGCACTGGAAGTGGCTCCCCCAGGATATTCACACGGACCCCGAGAGCAAGGTGCTTTTTTTCGGAGGGTGCGCCCCCTACTTTGACACCTTCTTCCGCAATCATCTCGGAATCAGGACCACCGATATCCTGGCCGACGCCCTGAGGCTGCTCAACTTTTTCGACATCAACCCCGCTATTTTGCCAAACGAGAGGTGCTGCGGCCACGACCTGCTCTGGTCGGGCGACCGCGACAATTTTTTGAAGCTCGCGCGGCTGAACGTCGAGATCATTTCCTCGATGGGGATCGAAGAGGTGGTGACGGCCTGTCCCGAGTGCTACCGGGCCTTTTCGAAGGACTATCCCGCCCATGGGGTCGAGACCGGGTTCAAGGTGACCCACATCTTCGAACTGGCGGAAAAAGAGATCGCCAAGGGCGCGGTCGGTTTCGCGAAACTTCACCGCAAGATCACTTTCCAGGACCCCTGCCGGCTCAGCCGCTCGGAGGGAGGGTCCAAGCCGCCGCGAGATCTCTTGGCGCGCCTCAAGGTGCGCGCCTTCACTGAAATGCGCGACCGCGGCCCCTCTTCTCTTTGCTGCGGCAACTGCGCCTGGACGGGCTGCGACTCCTACTCCAAAGCCATGCAGGTGCAGCGCCTGCGCCAGGCAAAGGAGACCGGGAGCGACCTGCTGGTCACCGCCTGCCCGAAATGCCAGATTCACCTCAAGTGCGCCATGGAAGACCCTCTCCTGGGAGAGGAAATCCGGATGGAAATGATGGACCTTACCTCGATCCTGGCCAAAACCATCCAGTGGGAATAATCGTTTGAAAACCAGAGAACGCGAAATGAAAAAAACCGGAATACAGGGCGAAGGCCCCCGAATCGGCGTCTACGTTTGCCATTGCGGGCTGAATATTTCGAGGACCGTCGACTGCCCCAAAGTTGCCGCTCAGAGCACGGAGATGCCCGACGTTGTCGTATCGCGAGACGTCCAGTACGCGTGCTCGGAGCCCGGCCAGCAGGGCATAAAGGAAGACATCGCCGAACACGGCCTGGACCGCGTGGTGATCGCGTCCTGCTCCCCACGCCTTCACGAACCCACGTTCCGCCAGATGATGGAGAGCGCCGGGCTCAACCCGTACCTGCTCGAAATGGCGAACCTTCGGGAACATTGCAGTTGGGTGCACATGAACGAGCCGGAAGCCGCCACCGCCAAAGCGCTCGACCTCGTGCGGATGGCCGTGGCGAGGGCGCGAAGGCTCGAACCTCTCAAGGGCGACACGATCCCCCTGACAAAGCGGACGCTCGTTATCGGGGGCGGCATCGCGGGAATCCAGACGGCCCTCGATCTAGCAGATAACGGCTACGAGGTCGTGCTGGTCGAGAAAAAGCCCTCGATCGGCGGCCAGATGGCGAGGCTGGATAAGACCTTCCCGACCATGGACTGCTCGATCTGAATTCTCGGGCCGAAGATGACGGATGCCGGTCGGCATCCCCGAATCAAGCTCATGACCCTGAGCGAAGTGATCGACGTAAAAGGCTACGTGGGAAATTTCGACGTCAAGATCCTCAAGCGCGCCCGCTACGTCTCGGAAAAGGACTGCACGGCGTGCGGCGAGTGCGCCAAGGTCTGCCCGGTCGTTCGCCCCGACGAGTTCAACGCGGGGCTTTCGTCGCGCAAGGCCATCTACTCGGCCTTTCCCCAGGCGGTCCCCTCGGCCTACGTCATAAATATCAAGGAATGCCTCGGCCACAACCCGGTGGTGTGCGCCAAGTGCTCCGAGGTGTGCGAGAAAAAGTGCATCAACTTCCACATGTCCGACGAGGAAGTGGTGGAAAGGGTCGGGAGCATCGTCGTCGCAACGGGGCTCGAACCCTACGACCCGACCGAGCTTGACGAATACGGCTACACGCGCTTTGAAAACGTCCTCAGCAGCACCGAGTTCGAGCGGTTGGTGAGCGCGGGCGGGCCGTCGAAGGGCGAGCTGATAAGGCCCTCGGACCGGCAGGTCCCGAAATCGGTCGGGTTCGTCCAGTGCGTCGGGTCGCGCTCGGCGAGGAAGGGCGGCGCCTACTGCTCGAACATCTGCTGCATGAACACGATCAAAAGCACGCTGGTCCTCAAGGAACACCATCCCGACATGCGGATAAAGGTTTTCTACATCGACATCCGGGCCTTCGGGAAGGGGTTCGAGGACCTCTACAGGAAGAGCCGCGCCCTCGGGGTCCAGTACATCCGGGGCCTTCCCGGCACCGTCATGGAAGACGGAAACGGCGGCATCCGGGTTGCCGTGGAAAACACCGCGACCGGCAAAATCGCCTTTCACGACCTCGATATGCTCGTGCTGGCCGTCGGCGTGAAGCCGTCGAAAACGACCAAGAAGCTCCAGGAAATCCTCGGGCTGCAACTCAGCCCGGACGGATTTTTCCTCGAAGCGCACCCGAAGCTCCAGCCGGTTGACGCGGCAACGCGCGGCGTCTACTACGCCGGGTGCGCGGAAGGCCCCAAGGACATCAAGGAATCCGTCACCCAGGGTTCCGCCGCCGCCGCCCGCGCCATACGGCTCATGCACAAGGGGGAAATCCTCACCGATCCCGTCACGGCCGAAGTCGCAGCCGATGCGTGCAAGGCCTGCGGAAAATGCGTCGAAGTCTGCCCCTACGGCGCGATCACGGCCGACGCCAAGCGGAAAATCCCGGCCCGGGTCAACCCGGCGGCCTGCTCCGGATGCGGCGCCTGCGCCGCCGAATGCCCCTTTGACGCAATCCTCATGAACCACTATACCGACGAGCAGATATCGAGCCAGGTGGACGCGCTGCTATCCGAGGACCCCGCCTCGAAAATTCTCGCGTTTGCCTGCAACTGGTGCTCGTATGCCGGGGCCGACTACGCCGGGGTATCACGCCTCCAGTACCCGCCAAACGTTCGCATGATCCGGACCATGTGCTCGGGCCGCGTGGACGAATCCTTCATCTGGCAAGGCTTCGCACAGGGCGCGCCCATAGTGCTTGTCAGCGGCTGCCACATCGGCGACTGCCACTACATCAACGCAAACCACTGGACTGAAAAACGGATCGAAAAAGTCCGCAAAAAGATGTCAAAGCTCGGCCTCCGCCCCGAAAGGCTACAGTTGGAGTGGATAAGCGCCGCCGAAGGCGTCCGCTTCGCAAAAGTCATGGCCAGCCTCGAAAAAATGCGCCGCAAGGTAACTCCCGAGGAAATAGCGGAGACAGTGCGGATACTTACGGAGAAACCGGATAACGGCGGGAAGTAGCCCTCGACGCCGTTGAAGCACCCAAACACAGGCGGAAGCATGGACACGGGAGATGATTGATGGCAGGCTGGAGCGCAAAACGTAGAGCTGTTTGTGGAACATTGATCGCATTGGCTGTGGTCCTGGTCCATGTATCGGTTTGCCGTGCGATCACCGCCGAGGCGGTGGACGGCATTGTCAAGCCGCTGATGGATAAAGCGAAGATACCGGGCCTGTCGGTATCCATCTCCACGGGCGACGGCAATGTAATTGAAAGGGCATACGGATTTGCAAACCTCGAACACCAGGCGCCGACAACGCCGGACTCAATATTCGAGATTGGCTCGCTCACCAAGACGTTTACCGCCCTTGGCATTCTGCTGCTCCAGGAAGAGGGCAGGCTGAGCGTCGAGGACAAGGTTTCGAAGTATTTCCCGGATTTTGCAAGAGGTGATGAAATCACCCTAAAGCACCTGCTCCAGCACACCTCGGGGATCAAGGAAATTTTGACCGTCGAGCCCTTCTGTTCGAACCAGGCAAAGGACTGGCAGCCCGGGGAAGTGGTAAAAATGCTTCAATCCCTGCCCCTCGACTTCAACCCCGGAGAAAAAGCCCAATACAGCAACTCCGGCTGCATGCTGCTCGGAGTGGTAATCGAGAAGACCTCCGGGACATCCTACGGGGATTTTATCTCCGAGCGCATTATTAAGCCCCTGGGAATGACTCACACCCGCCTTGGCGGCAACTCCGAACTGGCGCCCAAACGGGTGGCGGGCTACAAACCGGACGCTTCCACGGGGACCGTGCAAAATGCCGCCTATGCCAGCCTGGTCGGCCCTTATGCAAGTGGGGGTATACTTTCCACTCCGTCGGATCTCGTCAAACTGAAGAAAGTTTTCCACCCGGGCGCGCTTCTCAAACAGGCGAGCATCGATGCCATGTTTGCCCCGGCACGTTTGAACAATGGCCAGGAATACAGCGCCCCTGAAACCGGAATGACCTTTGGCTATTGCCTTGAGATATTGAAATTCGGAGGTTTACCGGTACCGGGAAAGACGGGTGGGATTTCCGGTTTCAACGCCTATTTCGCCTATCTGCCGGAAAAGGACCTTATGATAGCGGCAACGGCAAATGCAGACAATAGCCTTGGCGTCCTCCTGCAGATTTGTCTCGCCATCTTTCAACTGTGATGAAGGCGTTTAAGAAAGCCCCGGGGGATACATGGCTCGGGTAATGCTTGGGAAATAGTCGTGTAGGGTGGGCAGGATACCTTGTTATCCGGGGGCGGAGCCCAAGATACGTTACTGCTGCCGCTTGGGAATGCGTGTCATCCAGGATTGGGGCTGACGATGAAGATGCATTACGGCAATGATGAGTAGGGTATTGCCCCTGACCTGATAGATGATGCCATATGGAAAGCGCTTCGTCCGGCAGCGCCTCGTTCTCTTTGAAACCGGGGACCAAGCTTCGGGGTATTCAATGATTCTGACGATTGCCGCCTGGACCTCATCGGAGAACTCGATGCCAAGTCCTTCAGTTTGGGCATTATAGTAGTTGACGGCCTCGGTGAACTCTGCTTGTGCCGGTTCAAGGAACTGGACGTTCATCGGGGCTTCTTGTCCACCCGCTCAAAAACCTGTTTGGCGGGAACGGCCTTAATTTCGCCGCGATCAAATGCATCCAGGCGATCCTCTGCCTCTTTCCCCCACAACTCATCTATTTCCTTTTGAGATGGTGCGTCCAGGCTCGACAGCAGACGCTCTGCGATTTCCGCACGTTCAGCGGGAGGAAGCGTTAACGCCTCTTTAAGAACCTGTGTGCTTCTTGATGACATGCTAAACACTCCTTTCTTGCTGAATTCTAGCACAAAAAGGCAGCAAGGAGCGAAGCGGTTTCGCCCCATCTGGTCAAGGGCGGGCAGAGTTCTTTCCCCCGTTCCAACGCTCCTGCGTGGGAACGCATATCCTCATTACCACTGTCTGCGAATTTCCAACAAACATTCAACCCAAATAATTTCCAACGATCGCTTTAGGCATGTTCATGGCGAGATTTTCCCGTTTCCCACTCCAGTCCGCATTCCCACGCGGGAGCATGGGAACGAGAGAACGAGAGAAAAAGTGCAAACAACTTTGTGCACTGTTTGCGTCCTCCCCTGCTCCCGGCAGTCCTACCGCCCTACCTCTTGTGCTCCGCGCCCGGAAAGCGAGTATCCAAGCCACCCGCCAACCCCCCATCCCTCTGTTTGGCAATTAATTGCCGCAGCGAACTACTTCATCAGATAGGATATCGCGTCCATCTTCACTAATTCGACCTGCCAGAATTCCGTAACTGTCATTCGTCATCTTTGCCACTTTGCCCCTCAAAGTCGAGGCCGCTGGTGCAGTTGGTGGCATTTGGGTATATTGGAACGGTTTTGCCTTTACTGCTGCAACGAGATTCGCTGCATATGCGCAAATTGAAGCGCGTTCACTTTCGGTCAGGGTTTGCCAATCACTCACGGGAAGGCAAATAACGGCCAAAGGTTTGTCCGTTAAACCTGCATGTAGAAGTGGCCGACGGTAGAACTTATCTATTTGAGGATGCCGGTCGAGAATTTGGATGTGCAGAATTTTGCCTGCTTCGATCCTACTCTGAGATGCTTGAGATGTCTCCTTTTGATCTACTGCATTGGCAAGCATCGGGACAGCGACGCAGACCACCATGACAGAAACGAGTACCCACTTCATACATCCTCCCCGTGTTGATTGTTCCACGTTCCCACGCTCCCATGTGGGAACGAGAGATAAGCTTGACCAGTAAGGCGGATAGCACCTTTCGCACCTACCCTTCAAGTATTATCCGTCCCTCCCGGTTTACCTCAACATTAAACCATTGCTCCTTGGGAAGTGTCTCATTTGCCGAGACAATCAACTTGAACCGATACCTGTCGAACGGAAGCTTACGGGGGACAGTGTTCACCACGTGATCTAAGTTGGCGCAGTCGTCGCTGGTGTGGTCGATTAGTGGAGACCTGATGTTCAACCAAAGAAGATCAACCGTTTGCTGCGCCCAGGGTTGTAGCGAGAACTGAGATTCATTTCGCTTATGCATGAGCGACAATGGGACATTAAGCGTAATGAAATCAGCGGGGCGGGGCTCGACGTCCATCAGCTTGACTTGGACATCATTTAGGAGAACAGCACCGCGATTTTCCACTGTTACACGCATATGTCGGTAACCGGGGGGATACACTTTATTATTGTCCTCATGTTCAATAAAGGCGATGGCAGGGCATAGTTTCTCGTCCTGCTCATGCCATAAGCACGCTGGAGCAACGACGAAGGTGAGGATTCCTAGCCAGATGACGAAGTAGGTCACAACGGGTTGCAAAAATGAGTCAAACCAACTCGCCCAGCCGAATTTTCCAACGATGAGAACCATACCACCGATAGCAGTTAGAATGCCAAAATGAATGCGCCACCGGACGAATGACCAAGTCACGAGCGCGCCTAAGGGACTTGGAAAATACTAAAATACCGTTTATAATGTCTCATGGTCTTAACCATGGAGGCATTGAGCATGAAGACATCGACGGTTGTTCGGAACCAAGTATCCAAGCAAGTGATAGACTTGAT
>JBAQYM010000081.1:0-2354 GCA_049300095.1 Syntrophobacteraceae bacterium | reverse complement strand
TCCAGTGCCTTTTCGGTCTGTTGCGCAAAGCAAGACACTGGATTCCCGCCCAAAAACACTGCGGGAATGACGATCCGTGGATCCTGAGATGTATGCGGACTGCTTGGAATTCTGAGCTATGCCACTGGGCAATAGCTCCTAAAATCACTTCACCGGTTATTTTCGGACAAGTTCTAGATTCGAAAAGTCGGGTCCTCGAAGGGGCTTGCCGTTTCAAGGTCCCGGCACAGGGCGGACAGTTTGTATTTCCTTATTTTGCGCACGATTGTCGATTGGTTCACCTTCAGCGCCTGGGCCGCCTTGCGGGTGGTGCCGTATTTTTGCAGCGTCTGTTCTATCAACTGTCTTTCCATCCGCTCCAATGCCCTTCGCAAGGGCATCTGGACCAACTGTCCGGACCTCTCTTTTTCTATGGGGACGATGTGATCGCGCACGTTCACGGGCACATGGTTTATTTTGATTTCATTTTCCTCGGTCATCACAAGCATTCTTTCCGTCACGTTCTCGAGCTCGCGAATGTTGCCCGGCCAGGGATACATGAGGAAACCGTCGATTACTTCCGCGGATATGCGTTTCCTAAACGAGTATTTCTTGTTCATCCGGTCTATGAACTGCAGGACCAGGAGCGGAATATCTTCCTTGCGCTCGCGCAACGGAGGGATGTCGATGGAGACCACGTTCAAACGGTAATAGAGATCGTCCCGGAATGACCCCTCCAGGACCATCGCCTGAAGGTTCTTGTTGGTTGCGGTGATGATGCGCGCATCCACCTGAATGGGCTTGATCCCGCCCACGCGCCTGATCTGCTGGTCCTGAAGCACCCGCAGCAGCTTTGCCTGCAATTTGAATGATATGTCTCCAATCTCATCCAGGAAGAGCGTCCCGTCTTTTGCCAGCTCGAACATGCCGGGCTTGCCCTGCTTACGGGCGCCCGTAAAAGCCCCGGCATCGTAGCCGAACAGTTCCGATTCCAGCAGGGTTTCGGGAATCGCCCCGCAGTTTACCTTGATCAGGGGGCCGCCGGCGCGATGGCTGAGGCGATGGATTACATTGGCTATAACTTCCTTGCCGCACCCGGATTCTCCGGTAAGGAGGACGGTCGAATCGACCTTCGCAACCTGGGCCGCCATTTCCAGAACGCGCTTGGTGGCCGGGCTCCTGGCGATTATGTCGCGGTTTTCCACTATCTGCTGCCGCCTCATCTGCTCGAGTTCCGCGGCGTACATTTCGTTTAACTCCTGGGTCCTGCCGAGCAGCTCTTTCAGGTAGAGAATTTCGGTTATGTCGCGAATGTTCGCCACCACTCTCCTGATCTCGCCGGCGTCATCCCAGATCGGTATGGCCGTGGCCATTATCTTCTGCCCGATCTTCTCCCCCTTGGTCATCTCGAGCATAATCGTGACTTTTCGCTTGGCCTCGATGGCCGCTATCACCGAAGATTCGGTGTAGAACTTCTGTCTCACGAGGTCTCGCGCGTTCTTGCCCAGCACGAATTCCCGGCTGATTCCGCAGATCCGCTCCCAGGCGTTGTTGACCATGATCACATTCCCATGGCCGTCGGTGATGAAAAGACCGTCATGCGAGGATTCGAGTATGTCCTCCAGCTCACACGGCGTGCACAGGTAGAAGAAGTTGCCCTTGTCTTTCCTGGAATTGCGGGGAGCGTCCACGTGTGCCATGGAGAATCTCCTTACAGAAGCCTCGTTCCTGGCGAAATGGGAATACTCGGGATGGGACGACAAGCAAATTATATACCGTGAAAAACAGGAATAATTTCAATAGAAGCGGATAAAGCAGAATATTTTCGGTTCTTCTTTAGGAAAAAGTATCGGATTCAGTCTAAGGATAAGTCTTCCGGAAAGTCAAGAAGATTCTAAAAGGTCATCGGCGGGGTCCGGGTCGGAGTCGGTCTGCCCGCCTGTGGCGGCTTGCCCCCAGTCGACTACCAGTGAATTTGCGGGGCGCCACACCAACAATTGAGTTTTCTCCAGAGTGTTGTCATGCATGGTCGGGGACCAATGAATTTGCGGAACGCGGCACTAAGGGATGTATAAAATATTATTATGCCGTATTAGGGCAGATTTTTATGTGCCTCTACCGAAGTATCCCTCGTTCCCATGCTCCTGCGTGGGAATGCCTATGGGGAGTCCGTCATCTTCTTCAGTATGCATTCCCACGCAGGAGGGGCTGTTGCCCAAAGAAATATTCAAGTTGCACGACTGTTGAGCCGGACGTGAGTCCCCCTCCCCGCGACGGGAGGGGTTAGGGGAGGGCGTTGAATTTTCAAGTACTTACGACCCCCTCCCCCAGCCCCTCCCGCCAAGGGAGGGGAGACCTCCGCCCTGTTTTGGCCA
>JBAQYM010000080.1:0-7821 GCA_049300095.1 Syntrophobacteraceae bacterium | reverse complement strand
CAACAGGACCTTCCTGTTTGAAGAGATGTTGGGTTTCGCTATCGCTTAACCCAACCCACACTGTCTACACTGTCCGACTACCCTGTCCGACAGCTTACAGCCAACGGCCCGGATAGGCTCGCTCGCGGAAATCAACCCGATCCCGTTTCACTATCTATGGCTATGGTCAGGATGTCTTCGGATTGCGTCCCGTTTGCCATATCGTCGGGCTTGACCCAGAGGATGTGGTTCCGGTTTATGAAGTAAACCTGCCTCTCCCCATGGTTGCCGAGGACGGCGTCGAAGAGCACGAGAAACATGCTCTCGTCCTTTTTGAGATGGTCCGAAATTCGCCGCGAATTGCCGATATTGGTCGAACCGTGGAACACGGTCCCATCCACCATGGTGACGATCACCTTCCTGGCGTTCATTTCCCTCATCGGGCGACTCCTTCTCGATGCGTGGCGCGAGAGAGATTAAGGACGGAAGACGGATAACAGAGGACGGAGGACGGAAAAACCCTCTGTCATCTGTCATCTGTCTTCTGTCTTCTGTCTTCTGTCCTTCGTCCTCCGTCCTCCGTCCTCCGTCCTCCGTCCTCCGCTTCTCGCGGTGACCAATTATAAAAATTCCGCACCCGGTCCCTCGCTTCGGGCTTGACCTGTCTCGAAAGTCTTGCAAGGATATCGCATTCTTTTTTAACAGGTTTCCGGATATAAATCGGAACTTTTTTGAAATACCTGAACAATGCAGGCAAAAAAGACCGCCGGTTACGCTGGAGAGAGTGTATGGCCGACAAATCTTTTGATTTCTATAAGGCAGTATCCGAAGAACTCGATCCCGAGAAGTTGCGGCGCAAGTTTTTGATGGCCCTGCTGGAACTGCAAAACGTCGAGCGCGGTTCGATATGGGTGCGGAGCGAGGAGGGCTACACGTGCATCGAGGCCGCCGGGACCCAGAGCGAGCGCATAAAGGGGCTCTCCGTCGGCGCCGGCGCGCCGAGCATCGTCGGATGGGTGATCGAGCACGGCAAAATGACAATCAGCGAGCCAGACAAGGACTCGCGGCACTACAAGCAGGCCGAGGAGGGAATCAACGTCAAGAGCACGCTCATCTTGTGCTTTCCCCTCTTTCTCCGGTCCGGCGAGGTCTACGGCGCGGTGCAGATCATCGACACGAGCGCGGGCGGTAACCGGTTGAACCTCGACAAGGGCTATCTCGGCCTCCTGCAGCAACTGATCGACATCGGCTCGATCGCCCTCGGCAACTCGCTGGTCTACTCGGACCAGGTCAAGGAAAACCTCAAGCTCAGACAGACCCTCGACGCGATCCGGAGCGAACAGATCATCGTCGGCAAGAGCGCCGCTTTCCTGAGCGTCATGCACAGGGCGGCCGAATATGCCGCCACCGACTTTCCCGTGCTCATCACGGGCGAGAGCGGGACGGGAAAGGAGCTGGCCGCCAAGGAAATCCACCGCCTGAGCGGTCGCGCCCACATGCCTTTCCTGGTGCAAAACTGCAGCGCCATCCCCGAAACGCTGCTCGAAAGCGAGCTGTTCGGCTACCAGAAAGGGGCCTTCACGGGGGCGGTGAAGAGCAAGGTGGGCCTTTTCGAGGCGGCGGACGGGGGCACCGTATTTCTCGATGAGATCGGCGACATGGCGCCCCAGCTCCAGGCGCGGATACTGCGCGTCATCCAGGAAAACGAAATCAAGCCCATCGGGGAGACCCGCGCCCGGAAGGTGGACGTGCGAATCATCTCGGCAACCAACCGGGACCTTTCCGCCGAAATCGTCAAAGACCGGTTCCGCGAAGACCTTTTCTATCGCCTGAATGTCCTGCCGCTCCATGTCCCCGCTTTGCGGGACCGCCCGGAAGACATCCCGCCGCTGCTCGAACACTTCCTCGCGAGGGAGGCCCTGCGGCTGGGGACCCCCCGAAGGGCGACCGCACGAGACGCCCTGGACTTTCTGATGGAATATTCGTGGCCGGGCAATGTTCGCGAGCTGGAAAATTTCGTCAAGCACATCCTGGTCATCACGCACGGCGAGAACATCACGATGGCGGACCTCGCCTCCCACTTCCCCGGCGTGCGCGCCGCGCCCGCGGTGTGCTCGCCCCGCGAGAGCGCCGAGGATGCCGCATCTCCCGCCGATTCGAAGCAGGC
This sequence comes from Syntrophobacteraceae bacterium, assembly GCA_049300095.1. GTDB lineage: Bacteria > Desulfobacterota > Syntrophobacteria > Syntrophobacterales > Syntrophobacteraceae > SbD1. Next base: position 5,675 of record JBAQYM010000080.1, on the reverse strand, counting down.
CGCGCTTGCCGGCTTCTTTGACGGGTATTCCTGGGAGCGGCTCGAACACGATTACGTGGTCTACCTGCTCGAAAAGAACAAATGGCACATAACCCGCGCCGCAAAAGACGCCGGCGTGAACCGCTCGACCTTCGATTCGCGCATGAAAAAGCTCAATATTACGAAGTAGACGGGCGGATGGCGGATGGCGGATGTCGGATGACGGATGGTGGATGGTGGATGGTGGGCGATGGGTGAAGGAAGAAACATCCTTCCTCCGTTCTCCGTTCTCCGTCATCCGTCCCCCGTCATCCGTCATCCGTCATCCGTCATCCGTCCCGCGGTGAAGGACTCTTGGAAGTAATGAAAATCAACGAAAAAATCAAAATCGCCCGTGACCTCCATACCGCGTGGGCCGAGGCCCTTCGGACCGATCCGGCCGTCTCGCACGGCATCGAGGAGCTTTGCGCCCTGGCCCGGGAGTCGGGCCGGGCTTCCGCGCGGACGGGGATTTCCGAGGTATGCCGTCGCTGCGACGAGGATGAGGGCGGGAGTTGCTGCGGGGCCGGGATCGAGGACCGCTACACCCCGGAACTCATCCTGATGAACCTGCTCCTCGGGGTGGAAATCCCCGACGCGAGACACTCGGAGAAAAGCTGTCATTTCCTGGGCGCGCGCGGGTGTATCCTCGCGGCGCGCGACATAATCTGCATAAATTACCTCTGCGCAAGGGTGCGGGACGAAATCGGCGAACAGAGCCTGTTGCTCCTCCAGGAGGCCACCGGCCGTGAAATGGAGGCGCTTTTCGTTTTGCACGACACGATAAGAAAAAAGATCAGGCGGTAGGTACATGAAGGAATCGGCAATCGAAAAACCCGGCGAACCCGAAAAACCCGACCGGCTCGAAAAGACGCTGCGGCTCATCTCCGGCTGCCTTGACGCATGCAAGGTGGGCTGCACCGGCAACAAGGGATTTCGCAAGACAACCGACCTGTCCAAATTCTCGGCCTGCCTCGGGGAACTCGCCCTGCGGGGGATTTGCAGGCCGGACGCCACGACCTTTGCCGACCTCGGGTGCGGCGACGGCCGGGTAAACCTCCTGGCAAGCTATTTTGTGAAACTCTCCGTGGGGATCGAGATCGACGCCGAAATACTGGCGGAATACGAGCCGAGAAAACAAGAGGTCCTATCGGTCCTCGACCGGGAGGGAGGGCTCTTGCCGCCCGACAACATCTTTCTTTTCCGGGGAAGCTCGCTTGACGCCCACACCTTCGAGCGGGTGCGGGAGAAAACGGGTGTCCGATTCGAAGAAATCGACCTCTTCTACACCTACATCACCCTGCACGACGTTTTTGCGGACCTCCTGGCCCAAAGGGCCCGCCCCGGGGCCTGGTACCTGGTCTACGGCTTCAACCGGGTCCTCCCCCGCTACGAAGCCTTCGAAGTGGTCGCACCGGACCTGGGTTCGCAGGGCATCGCGGCGCTGTTCAGGAAGAAGGGCTGAGCGCTCATTTTCATAAATACCCGGTTATGGCGCGGTCTCCTCGGGCTGTTGCCCAAAAGCATTCGAGACGGTCAACCCTCACCGTTCCCGGCAGTCCGGGCGGGGATCAACCCCGCCCCTACGGATTTGCGGTGTGCCTGGCGCTGTCCCGTGGACGTAGGGGCGGGCCTGGCGCTGTCCCGTGGACGTAGGGGCGGGGTTGATCCCCGCCCGGACTGCCCGGAGTCGAGATCTTCTTCAACATGAAAATTATTTGGAATTCCACCTTGATCGCAACCCGGTGTCAAGCACGGGTTAGCTTTTCTATGATCCGACGGTGCCGCGGATAGAGAGCGGTCAATTCTTCCCGCGCGGCAAGTTCGAAATCCTCGAAATCGAATCCCGGGGCGACCGTGCAGGTAACGAGCGAAAAGTCCTCCGGCCCGCCCGGCTCGGCCCCGAACCAGCAGCCGGGCTCGATCACCACCTGGAACGATTCCCCGTCCTCGGGACTTTTCCCCAGCTTCTTTTCGGACAGATTCCCATCGGCGCCGAGGACATGGAGGGTTAGAGGGCTGCCCGCGCAAAAATTCCAGATTTCGACCGACTTTATTCTGTGGAAGGCCGAAAAATCGCCTTTGCCGAGCAGGTAGTAGATGGAGGACACTATCGCGCGCGCTCCCGGGAATCGGTCCGGAAGGCACTCCTTGCCGATACGTTCGGGCGAGCGGTACGCCGGGGCGAAGTGGCCGCCCTCGGGGTGTGCGGACAGTCCCAGCTTTTCGATCCAGTACCTCGCACTTTTTTGCATCCCGCTCCCCCTCCCAAATAAATCAGGCCGCATTCTACCGGAAATGCGGCCCAAATAACAGGAGGGACCGGAAAACCGCTTCCCGATCCCTCCGCCTTATATCGCAACGGGTGTAACCCGGACTTTTAACCCTGATCGAAACGCAACCGTCAATTGCTCTCAGCCACCATTTGCCTGGCACGTTCAACAGCGTTCGTGTGGAATTCCGCGTCGCTCATCCTGCCGTCGATGTACTCGGACCAATCGCCGAAATTGTTGAAAAAGCAAGCCTTGAGACCGACGTCCTCACAGGCGCGCTTGTAGATTTTGTTGGCTTTTTTTGCGCGGTCCCTCTTCTGTTGTTCCTGTTCCGAGAACTCATTCCCCTCCTCCTTGGCGGTCAAAAATTTGCCGAAAGTCTGGGAGTATTGCTCGAAACCTCTTTTTGCCTGTTCGTCATAGGACCCCTGGCCCACTCCGCCGGTTATCAACGGTGAGCAGGCCGCCACGTTGCCCATCTTGTTTTTTGTTTTTGCCATTTTCTTCTCCTAATACCCACCTTTTCCCTTTATTTTTGAAAGAAAGTCCGGATGAACGGCCCAGACGGTCTGAACGGTCCAAGCGAAACTCTCTTTTTTTGAAGATAACCATTCGCGGATTAGGATAAAGGGAAGGCAGGCAACGAATCGGCCTCGTCCCGTGGATTTTATCTGCTCGCGTATATTTTCATTATTTCGTCGCGGGTGACCAGGGCCGTGAAATTGGGGACTTCCTTTTCGATGTTTTCGCGCCCGTTCATCTCCTGCCGGTCAACGAGGACGACCACTCCCGCGATATCGAGACCCGACTGCCTGCACGCCGAAATTGCCTGAAGCGTCGAGCCTCCGGTCGTGACCACGTCGTCGACCACCACCACGCGGTCTCCGGCTTTTACCTTGCCCTCGATGGGGGCCACGATCCCGTGGTCCTTTTGCGCCTTCCTGACGACAAACGACTGGATGGGCAGGCCCCTGAGCCACGAACTGTACGCGGCGGCGTTCGAGATCGGGTCCGCGCCGAGAGTGAGGCCCCCGATGCCCTGGACGCGCAGGTCCCGGACCGCCTCGAAAACGAGGTTTCCGATCAGGTACTGCCCCTCGGGGTCGAGGGTCACCCGCTTGCAGTTGAAATAGAATTGGCTGGTCCCGCCGTGGGCAAGCTTGAACCTCGGGGTATCGGAATACTGGAACGCGAATTCGAGCAAAAGGTCGATCAGGCGTTTCCTCATTTGACCAAAATCAAGATCACCGGGCTGCATTGTGCTCCTTTCAACTCCAGGTCAGAAGCCTCATGAGGCGGGACCAGAAGCCCTCCTTTGTTCGCATCTCGGCGAGGGTTGCGGCACATTTTTCCCGCTCGTTTGCCAGCCGCTCGGACCAGACGGCTCTTTCCTGGGCGAGCCGCTTTTCGAACCCGTCGCGCTCGCGCGAAATCCTCTCCGAGACTTCCCGGTCCATGAGCGCCCGCTTTTCATCGAGCACCCGGGCACGGTCCTCGATTTCCTTCTCCAGCAGTTTCTTCTGATAGACCAGGTCGCGCTTGAGCTTTTCGATTTCCGTTTCCAGGAGCGCGAGTTCCCGGTCCTTGCGGCGCGCTTCCTCGATGAGCTGCCGATTTTCGTCGAACAGGGCCAGCTTCTCGGATACCTGTTTTTCCAGGGCCGCGATGCGCTCGACGACGGGAGCCATCATCGCGTCGGGAAAAGTAATCTGGCGGGGCCTGTCGCGCGGGACCGGCGCGGAGGGCGCTCCCGGCGGCACGGGTAGAAGCGCGCGCAGGCCGGATTCGTCGATGCTCACCCGGTTCCCCTTGCGCTCGGCGATGAGCTTGCCGGCCGAGACGAGTTCCATCACCTCGTCTTCGGTCACATTGAGCGCCCGTGCTGCCTGTTTGAGAGTAATACCCACCCCGACTCCGCTTTATCCATAACCGACATGGCCATCCAGGCGGGGACCGACCACGCCCCGAACCTTTTCCCGCCCCTGAATATAAAAGAGTCGTGTTGTTCTGAAAAGAGAATTGATGGCGGGAAACGGTAAATCGGACGAATTCCCCGGCAAGAAGACCGGGAACGCTGGTGTTCACCCCTTGCGGCGCTCAGTTCTATCAATTATAATAATTGTGATAATCATAATGAATAATTGAGGGTACCGACATGCTTAAAAAAATTTCCGCCATGAAGATCAGGCAAAGTCTCGGCCAGGTCATGAACGAAGTTGCGATAAGAGGAGATGAATACGTGGTCGAGCGGGCGGGCAAGCCCATGGTTGCCATCATCCCCATCGAGAAGTACCGGAGGCTCCAGCGGGACCTCGATGATTTCCGGCGGGAAGTCGAGAGCTTCCAAGAGAGCGTCAGGGATGTCGATCCGCAAGCACTGGACGCGGCCGTCGAGGAAGCGGTCATCGCGGCCGGAAAAGCCACCGCCGGGAAAATTAAGCCCCGGCGTCGACCAGATTAGCGCTTTGTTGATGACACACCAGCTCAGAAGTTGTCCGTAAATAACCCGTTTACCTGTGAGCACAGCCTTACGGACTGCTGACCAATTACATACGACAGATTACCCATGCAACTGCAGTTCGACTCGGGTCGTCAAGACCGTCATTCCCGTAGCGCTTTTGGGCGGGAATCCAGTGTTTCTTCGGTCTGTTGCACAAAGCAAAAGGCTGGATTCCCGCCCAAAAGCACTCAAACAGGGAATGACGATCCGTAGATCCTGAGATGTATGCATACCGCTTGGAATTCTGAGCTATGCCACTGGGCAATAACTCCTAAAATCGCTTCACAGGTTATTTACGGACAAGCTCTTAATCACAGCCCATCGATAACACTCTCGAAAGCGAATGCCTCAAGCAAAGCGAGGTTGCGTCTTGAGATCTGCAGGCCCCACTCCGGCTTGCTCTGCTTGCCAGCATAGTCTCGACTGACGAGCAACCTACTCGGTTCCTGCCAAGCGGTAGACCGAACGAGATAAAGCACCGGCGCTTGATTATCTGAGAACAGCACTATGGCCGCCAATAGATTCTCGCGTGACGGAATGTGTCAACGACTTTGAGACACCCTTTCGGTGAATTTAGTGTAGCTTGTGTTCTTAAAAACACTCCGATTATGTCCGGCAGCCGCTCCGCTCCGCGTTGTGGGGGCTGCGCTCCGCGGCTGCCTGGTTTGTTGCCTTTCCCCGGCATTTTCTAATCAGACCTCACTTTTCCCGGACAGCAGTACGACCATCTTGAGGAGGGTTGATCCATACGGCTCCGGCCCTCTGTGTCAATATAACTGAGACACCTTCCCCCCGATAATTTAGAGTAGAGGGCGGGGAAGGAAAAACTGTGAAGACAACTTTAAGTATGCAAAAGAGGACACCTCGATCGGATGCCCCGGAGG
>JBAQYM010000079.1:0-14448 GCA_049300095.1 Syntrophobacteraceae bacterium | reverse complement strand
GCCTCTTTGTGGTATAAACCTTCTCAAAAAACGCGAATGAGTGTCATATTTCTAGTTGAATTTCTAAGGCGCAAGCTTCGCGCATTTTTTGGGTTTAAGCGTTTATGTACTCCGTTTTGTCACTTCGACCGGAGGGAGAAATCTTGTTTGTTCCGCACCACGGAAAGATTTCTCCCTCCGGTCGAAATGACAATATGCTCAAGCGATTCGTTAAGGCAACAGCATTGGGGTTGGGTGGTTGGTGGTGGGTACTCGATGTTGGATGGTGGATGTTCGATTCCCAATGCCCCTTACCACTTAAGTTTTATTCAAAGCGTTATGGACGGCGGCCAATGATGAGTTATGACTTCTGTCGTCTCGACCGCGCTGAGATATCCTGCTAATATAGAGGTTCTCCCCTGCGCGGCGAGAAGAAAACGACCCTTTGGTATCGAGAATCGAACATCTGGTATAGGATATCCAACACCCAACAACCGACAACCAACATCTAAAATCTAACATCCAACAACCAACATCCATCTTGCCTGTCTCGACAAGGACTTCGAATGAGACTTTCCAGGGGAATTCACGGGATCAGAGGTGTCAGAAGGTTCGGCACGATCACCAGGGTCCTTTTGAAACACGGGTTCGGGGACCTTGTCGAAAGATTATTCAACGGCAGGGAAAAGCGGGCGAAGGAGCCGGAGCGCGACCTGTTTTTCCGCGTGGGATTTCCCTCGGCCCGGCGCATCCGGCTGGTCCTCGAAGAGCTGGGGCCAAGTTTCGTCAAGCTCGGCCAGCTCATGAGCACCCGCGCCGACATCTTCCCGCCCGAATACCTCGAAGAGTTCAAGAAGCTCCAGGACATGGTCCCGCCCGTTCCTTTCGCGGATGTCAAAGAGGTCATCGAGAGGGAAATCAAGCGGCCGCTCCATGAGATTTTCGCGCAATTCCAGGAGGAATCCATCGCGGCGGCCTCGGTCGGCCAGGTCCACATCGCCGTGCTTCATTCCGGCGAGAAGGCCGCCGTCAAGATCATCCGGCCCGGCATCGACCGTCAGATCAAGCAGGACCTGCGCCTCATGTATTACCTGGCCGAAAAGGCGGAAAGGACGCTGGAGATCGCCCGGCTTATCGGGGCCGTCAACCTGGTCAGGGAATTCGAGCGAAACATCACCCGCGAAGTCGACATGATGATCGAGGCGGGAAGCATCGAGAAGTTTGCGAAAAACTTTGAAACAGTGGATGAAATCTACATCCCGAAAGTCTACTGGGAATACACGACCCGGTCGGTCCTCGTGATGGAGCACATCGAGGGCATCAAGATGGACCAGGTCGAAGAGATCCGGGCGCGAGGGATCGACCCCGATGAAATCGCCATGATCGGGCTCCGCTCCTTTTCACGCCAGCTCATGGAATACGGTTTCTTCCACGCCGACCCGCACCCCGGAAACACCCTCGTCATGCATGACGGCCGCGTCAGCCTGGTGGACTTCGGCATCACGGGCTACCTCGACGAGGAGATGATGCGCCGGATCGCAAACCTCTTCCTCGGCTACGCCGAACACGACTACGACATGGTGATGGACGCCCTGATGGACGCAGGGCTGATCAACGAGGACATGGACCTCGTATCCTTCCGAAGCGACCTCAAAGACGTCAGCGAAACCTTTTACGGCCGCTCCCTTCGCCACATCTCGGTGAAAGATGTCTACGACCAGCTCATGAGCCTCGTTCTCAAGTATCACATAAGGCTCCCTCGAAACCTGCTGCTGCTCCTCAAGACATTCATCCAGACCGAGGCCCTGGGAAAGATTCTCGGAAGCGACGCGAGCATTCTCGAAGTGACCAGGCCCTTTGCCAAAGAACTCCTCAAGCGCGGCTACGACACCCGCAGCATAGTGAAAAACCTCGACCGCGAATCCCGCACCTTGAGCGGGTACATGCGAAGCATGCCCAAGTACGTAAACGACATCCTGCGGCAAACGGCGGCGGGCAGGCAGCGGATCGAGGTGCGCCACTCGGGACTCGATCAGGCCCGGTCCCAGCTCGAAAAAGGCGTGAACCGGCTGACCGTCGGCATTATCATCTCGGCCTCGATCATCGCCGCCGCGATGATCTTGAACTCGAACCAGAAGATCCTCGAATTTACCACAACCTTCTTCGGCCTCCAGACAGTCTCGCTCACCGCCGTCCTTGGCATGATCGGCTACGGCGTCGCCACCTTCCTCGGAATCTGGCTGGTGGTCTCCATCCTGAGGTCCGGGCGGTTGTGATCGTGTCGAACGGAGTTGGAAAAGAGGGAATTTGAGGGAATTTATTGTAAAGAAACGGGTAAAGAAACAAGTAGAGAAACGAGCAAAGAAACAAGTGAGAACACCACAACACATCATTCCGGCGGAAGCCCGTGCCCGTCAACTTAACAGAAGAGCCTGCGCCGGGGATCCAAAGGGGACTCCCTCCCTTGGAGGGAGGTGAAAGCCCGCGTGTGGCACGATGTGATGACCGGGGGATCCGAAGGGGACTCCCCTCCCCTGGAGGGAGGGGCCGGGGGAGGGGGTCGAACAACCCGCGTAATTTCCTCTCGTCCGCCCACGACACCCCCACCCGACCTCCCCCATCGAAGGGGGAGGAGTCCCCTTCGGAACGGACCGGCTGTACGCCGCTGTCTTCCGAATGGATAAGCATTTGTACGGCAAATTCGCACCAGTGGGCACGACCCAATTCATCGGGCGTTTCTTAAGTTGACGGATTAAGTGGGCTTCCGCCGCAATGACGGACGTGCCGATATCCGGCCCGTCGCCGGTTATCAGGAAGCCCTTTCCCGCACCGAGTTAAAGACCCGGCCGCCACGGCGGCGCATCCGCATCCGCACCAGTAAACAGGGGTAAATCGATGAATACCGCCCTTATTTTGATCGACCTTCAAAACGACTATTTCCCCGGCGGGAAAATGGAGCTTGTCGGAAGCGTCGCCGCAAGCCTTCGGGCAGCGGAAGTCCTGGCGCTTTTCCGGGAACAAAAGCTGCCCCTCGTCCATATCCGGCACATCTCCGTGCGCCCCGGCGCCGCCTTCTTTCTCCCCGGGACCTCCGGCGCGGCCTTCCATGAAAACGTCAAGCCGCTCGCAACCGAAACGGTCATCGAAAAGAATTTCCCCAACAGCTTCCGGGCTACCCGCCTGCTCGATCACCTCAAGGAAACAGGTATAAAAAACCTCGCTATCGCCGGCATGATGACGCACATGTGCGTGGACGCCACCACCCGCGCCGCCTTCGACCACGGCTTCGAATGCACCCTGCTCCACGACGCGTGCGCAACGAAGGTCCTCTCGTTCAGGGACACGACCGTCCCCGCCGAGCACGTCCACGCCGCCTTCCTCTCGGCCCTGAACGGCATCTACGCAAAGGTGGTGAACTGCGAACAATTCATCGCCGATTTCCGGTGACCTCTCCCAGGCAGGGCAAAAGCTCGTATTCCCGGCAACTACTTTCTGCGAACCAGGATGCCCTGCGTGCGGCAACCGCTTTCCCGCGGGGCAAAAGCTCGCCTTTGCGCTAACCTCCCCCGGCGCGATAAAATCTCGCGGGTATGATCAGCGCCCCCGGCATGGTAAAATCTCGAGGGAAAGATCAGCGCCCCCGGCATGCCGAAATCTCGCAGTCGCGGGAATTGAGGTTTGCTTTTTGGGGAAACTTCTGGTAAATGTCAGAGTTCGTGTTGCGCCCATAGCTCAGCTGGATAGAGTGCCGGACTACGAATCCGTAGGTCGTAGGTTCGAATCCTACTGGGCGCGTCAGTAACCCCCTGAAATCTCAGGGGGTTTTCTTTTTCCCCGCCCCGGATGTTTATATAATAGATGTCATGTAGTGACATCCTATTAGATGACATAACATAGCGAAATAAAACGATATACACGGTGAATATTCAATTTCGTAATCATGCCCCCGAGTAATTCGCCGGTCACTATTTAGTCACTTTTCCATTTTAGAGGCTGAGTAGTTACATCTAAGATGGTGCATAAATAACCGGTATTATTACATGTTCTCGATAATATAAAAAAAGCCGCACGAGGCGGCTTGGTGACATCGGTCACTTTTTTCATCTTCGGTGTCAACTTCTAGGAAAGGGTCAATCCTTCCTCGAAAATGCGCATCTGTTCCTGCTTGTGATCTTCGAGAAGATGGGCGTACCGCTCGCTCATGTGGGTGGTGGAATGCCCCATGATCTGCGCCAGCGTATGGATGTCCCGGGTTTTTTGAAGGAAGTGGGTGGCAAAGGTGTGCCGGAGATCGTGGAAGGTGAAATCCTCGATCCCGGCCCGACGGCAGGCAGTATCGAGACCGATGTTGGCGCTCCGGCAAATCTTTTCACCGCGCTTCTTGGGGGATGGGATTACGAGGCCCGCGATTCCGCGGTGCATGTTCAGTTCCTCGCGAAGCTGACGGGTGAGGGGTATCCTGACTTCCTTTAGGCCCTTCACGCGCTTGGTGATGATGTTTCTCGTGAAGTCGATTTCTTCCCAGCGAAGGGACAGGCAACCATCGAGCCGAAGGCCAGTGTTAAGGGCAATGAGCACGGCCGTGCGCAGATGATGGGTCTTGCACTCCCGCAGCAGGGATTCGATTTCTTCCTGCGTAAGGCAGCGTTCTCTCTTATTATCTTCCTTCAAAAGTTCGACGTGTTCGGCCGGATTGTGCTTTATCCGCCCCTGCTTATGCATGACGGAAAAAAGGCGTTTGAGCGTTGCCAATTCACGATTGATCGAGGCTGGGGCGATTGGACCAACGGGAACTTCCTTCAAATCATCACCCACTTTTTTGGTCACCATGCGCTGCCCGTTCTCCATCCTGTCCGATTTATAGTCCTCGATCATGTCGCGAGTGATTTTCAGCAGGTCGCGGCCCTTGAAGGCCGGAATGAGATTGTGGCGCAACCTCCCCTCGTACATCTCCAGTGTCCGGGGGCCGAGATTGCCTTCCCGCACACGCTGTCCGCACCATTTCAGGAATATATCGGCTGCATCTTCAAATAGGAGCCGCGCCCGCCTGCTTTCGTATATTTCACCCTCGATCCTGGCGTTTTTGAGCTTGACCTCCAGGTCTTCGGCAACTTTCCTATTCCGGTGGACGGCCTTGGTGATCTTCTTCTGCGAGCCGTTAGCCTGGGGCATGGAAAGCGACACATACCACTTATCGGAATAGTCTTGTTTGCCGCCGCATTTTGGACACGCAGGGGCCGTTTTTGCTTCCTTTGCGGCTTGGGATACCTTCCCGCAGGAAACACATATCAGGCGTTTAAAAATGGACATGGCGGCCCTCCCCGATCACTTTTTCTTTCGGCGCAACTTCTCCGTGTGCTCCTTGACATCCGCGCCTGTGGAGGCTGCGAGAAGATCAAGATAGTCCGCGAGGGAGCGCAAGAGTTCGGGATGATCCTTTGTGATCTGCTCCACGGCAAGCATGAGAGCCTGATCGTAAATGGTCATCTTTGTGTCCTGCCGGCCGATCAGGGGCCAGAGATGCTCATCATCCGTGTAGTCGCGAAGGATCGACTTAATATCTTCCGGAGAGTATCCAAGATGTCGGCAAATGATCGCAAGGGTTGCCGGTTCCAAGGGTTTCTCGCTCTCGGTGAAAGCCCTCCTGGTTGTTTCCTGGCTATATGGAACGCCGCTCTTCTGGGTAAATTGCCGGATACTGTCCCAGCCCTGGCTGTTGAGTTTGCGAGTAAGCATATCCCTCAGATCGTTAGCCTTTTTTCTTAATTCAGCTTGGGTTGGCATTGCCTTCTCCTCCTTTGAAATAGTGGATGTACGGTACCTGCATAATGCCAGCATCCCAATACTAAAAATGAATACAATATTTGTCAAGATGTTTTTTATTGACATCCATGTTGGATGCAACACAACTGTCAATTACGGCAACTTTTTAGCGCAAATGCCGGGTGGAGGGAACTATGGGGCGACGGGTACAGCAAATTCTGCCAGTTTATCCCCGCGATCCTTTGGAACGGGTTTCCAGCCCTTGACCGTACGGACGTAAGTTTCGTCGGTGAGGCGGTTGATTCGTATCTGGAGGATTTTGTTTCTTGTTGTGACTTGTGCGTAGCGGTAGGGAGTCGGCCAGATGTAGAGCGCGAACAGGACAACAAAAATCGGGGCGAGGAACAGAGCCTTGAAGCTCACAATGCCATTCCTTTACACATCAAGCAGGTTGCGCCAGCCCCAGACTACGCGGCCGATAATCAGTTCTGAAATATTCGTGGTCCAGGCTGGTTCGGGGGCGACACTGCGATTATCCGAGCCGATTATGAAACCCTTCTTGGCCTTATAAACGCGCTTTATTGAGCACCCACCATCCTCGTCGCTGATTGCGTATATCTTGCCTCCGAAAAAAAGATCGGTGCTTCCCGCTGGATCGTCATGATCGACAAGCACAATGTCACCGGGTTCCAGTGTCGGGCGCATACTGTCCCCGCTTTTCTGATCAACCTCCACTGCCAAAAGCTTGTGCGATCTGCGATCACGAAGTTCTGGGGCGTATATCCAAACAAAAGACCTTACGTTTTCCCGGTCAAACACAAGACCGGCGAGACCGAGGCCTGCCGCGATGCTGCCGTCCAGGAGCGGAGCTGCGTAATAATCTTCGAGGCGCACCTCTGGTTTGTCCGCCCACTCGCCGAAAAGGAGGATGCTCGGACACAGTTCAGGCTCCCGCACTTTATTTACTCGCATTTCGCCGCGCCCGAACTCAACCCATTCCCGACTTATGCCGTACCGCAGTTCTATGGCGATTAAGTGGTATTCTTGTACGGCGGACTTGCGAGCTTCGATTTCGCTCAACGTGCTGGGAGAGATCCCAATGCCAGCCGCAAAGTCTTTCTGCGTAAGGCGTAGAGACTTTCTGGCAAAAAAGATTCTACTTCCTGCTTCGGATTTCAAATTATCCATTTACACAACTTTAGAAGCAGAACTATAACGGTGTCACACGCACGAAACATCGCCCAATAGCCAACAGGAGAATACACATATATGAAGACAAGGAAGCGCACAAGTGAATTTGACCTCCTCAGGGGATGCCTGCTCATGAAAGGCATGATCCTAGAGGATTGGGCGGAAGCCAACGGGTACAACCCACACACCGTCAGAACCATCGTCCGCAGGCACTGGGGCAAGGACAGCAAGATCAACGGAATTCTCACCAGCGAAATAATCGGCAAGCTCAAAACACTCACTGACGAGGCCAAAACAGCATAGATCAACTGGGAGCCGGCAGGACCCAAACGCTTGAGATCTGCCGCCTCCGAACTCTTAGTTGCAATTCATAGGCATCCAGGAAGTAACATGCAAGTATCAAAAATCTACAGGCGCATAGCGAACCTTGAGGCCGACGTGCGTAAACTGCACGCAAGAATCAGGGAACTGGAGGGCAAGGCAGATCGGCCGCGTTTTGTCCCCCCAAAGAAGGCGGAGGCAATGTACGGAATATCGGCGGCAACATTGCGGTTCCGCTGCCAGGCAGGGAAGCTGATTGGGACCGCCTTCAAGAAAGACGGAAGGTGGTTGATCGATGTGAACTCTTTTGAGGAAAGGATTAGGTCCGGGGAAAAAGAAGACGGCTTACAGGAGGCATTAAACTTCATCCGCAAAAGAAAAGAGGGGAACAATGGGGGAGATTCCAAAGCAATTGGGGCAGGAAGTTCACGAGGAAAAGGGGCGGCGAACCCGACTCGCGCCATGACGGTTTTTACTACCTGGACGGACTTTCGGAGGAGGGTCTTCTCCGGCGCATGAGCTACGCCCATCAGACAGCAATCGACAAACTGAAGGAGGCGGAAGCGTGCAGACGGAGAATTGAAAAGGTCCGAGATGAGGAGCGAAAGCCCGAATAATATCACCTGGAGGAGCACGGAATATGAACTTCGAGGTTCTTTCGAACACCGAAGGCCTGAGTGAAGACGAGTGGCTGGCGCTCAGAAAAAAAGGAATCGGGGGGAGCGACATCGCGGCCATAGCCGGTGTCTCCCCCTGGAAGAACGCCATCACGGTTTTTCTCGACAAGATCGGCGAGGCCCCGGAGAAGTCTGTGGGAGAAGCCGCTTACTGGGGCCACAAGCACGAACAGGTAATTGCCGACGAGTTCGCCGAGCGCAACGGCTGCAAGGTCGTGGAGGTCAAGGCCATCATCCAGCACCCCGATAAGGCCTGGATGATCGGAGATATCGATCGTGCGATCATGGACGAGGAAATGGGCACCGGCATTCTTGAATGCAAAAGCACGGGCGCCCTGACCCCCACGGCCGCTTGCTACGACGAAGACGAGGGTGTTGCCAACGAGCACCTGTGCCAGCTTCAATGGTACATGGCGATCACGGGTCTTGAGTGGGGGTTTATTGCAGTTCTCATCGGGGGCAATCGCTACGTCGAGCGGTACATCAAGCGGGACCAGGAGACCATCGACCATCTGATCAAGATCGGCTCGGATTTCTGGGACCTCGTTCACCGCCGCGAGATGCCTGCTATCGACGGATCGGACGAGAGCGCCCGCATCCTGGATTACCTTTACTCGAAGACCAGGGCGGAGAGCATCGAGCTTACCGGGGAAGTGGCCGAGCGCATGGCAAAGCAACTTGTCCAGACCAAGGCCGATATCAAGGCGGCCGAGGCCAGGGAGCAGGAGGCGTCAAACACGGTGAAGGCGCTCATGGGTGAGCACGAGCTTGCTTTTTGCCCTGGGTATCAACTCAGTTGGAAGCCTGTTACAACCAACAAGTTCAGGCAAAAGGACTTCGAGCAAGCCCACCCTGCTCTTTTCAAAGGGTTCACCAGCCCAACCACGTACCGGAGGTTTTCGGTAAAGGAGAAGAAGAGGGAGTGATCTTTTTTTGTCTCGCATGACCTCTTAGATGACATTCTAGCGCAACACAGAAGGCGATTCGTATGGCAAGACCTCAGCAAGGCAATCTAAAGGAACAACTCGCGCAGAAATCGGGTGCGGCGCCTCCGGCAACAACGGGCGGCGCGGGAGTCCCCGGCCCCGGCAAACCCAAGACCCTTTCCGAGCAGATCAACCAGCTCATTCCGCAGCTTCAGCGGGCCCTCCCCAACAACATGAACGCCGACCGGATGGCCCGATTGGCGCTTACCCTCATCCGCCAAAAGCCAGCACTGGCGCAGTGCAACCCAATGTCATTTCTCGGCGCGTTGATGTCGGCCTCGGCCCTCGGTCTGGAACCCAACCTGGTGGGACACGCATACATCGTTCCGTACAAACGCGAAACCACCCTGATCGTCGGATACAAGGGCATGTTGGAGTTGGTGCGCCGATCCGGCGAGGTGATCGGAAACCCCGTGGCCAGACTTGTCTACGCGAACGACATATTCGAGTTGGAGTACGGGTACGAGGGAGACCATTTCAAGCACGTCCCCTGGTTCCTGAGACAGGACCAGCACTTCACCGAAGGCGGGGCGATCCTCGGAGGGTATGCGAAGATCAGGTACAAGGCCGGGGGATCGGACATCTTCTATACCCCCATCGCCGTGATCCACGCCCATCGTGCGCGGAGCAAGGACTCCGAAGATGGACCCTGGGGCACCGACTACGAGCCGATGTGCCTGAAGACCGTTATCCGCGCCAACTGGAGTTTCATGCCCATATCCATTGAGGACCGCAACAAGCTCAACGAAATCGACGGCAATATCTCGAAGCTCAACGACGACACGATGGAGATGGACGTGATCGACATCGAGTACGCCAAGCCGGGGGAAGAGCAAAAACCGGAAGAGCCGAAGCCCGAGGAACCCAAGGAGGAGGAGCCCAAATCCGATGCCGCCTAAAAACAGGGTCGTGTTGACTGTTTATGGCCTGAAGCTGGGGAAAGACCCGGAACTGAAGGCGTCAAAGAACAAGGGGACCTCGGTGTGCGAATTCTCGGCGGTCCTTTCCAGGGGACCCGACAAGAGCGGCATCTGGTTCCAATTCGTCGCATTCAAGGAGATGGCCGAGTATATAGCCGCCAATTTCCGGAAGGG
Organism: Syntrophobacteraceae bacterium; assembly: GCA_049300095.1. Lineage (GTDB taxonomy): Bacteria > Desulfobacterota > Syntrophobacteria > Syntrophobacterales > Syntrophobacteraceae > SbD1. Next base: position 4,437 of record JBAQYM010000079.1, on the reverse strand, counting down.
CGACCGCATCGACATCGCCGAATCTACCCCGGACCTGTCCGAGTGGACAAAGGACGGGCAGAAAAGATCGCTGCTGAAGTGGGTGGTATGGTCGCTTTCAAACGAATCCGGGCAGGCGGGAGCGGCACCCGGGGATGAAGGAAGGTACTGATCGTGGCGAAATCATCGATCTTTGTCTACTGCACCAGTACAGAGAAGGCTGCGCTCCAGGCAGCGGCGGCTCGCGAGAAGCGGAGCCTTTCCAGCTTCATGCTGGTTGCCGGTCTGATCCGAGCGAAAGACCCGTGCAAGATCGCCCCGGAGGGAGAGGGCGGAAGCAAACCATAGAACGGCGCCCACAGGAGATATCGATGGAAAATATAGGCATATGCTCCAAGTGCGGGAACATGAAAAAACTGGTCGGCCGCGGGCTGTGCCCGGCATGCTATCACAAGGACAGGCGCGAACGGAACAAGGCTGCGCTTGTGCCCACACCGAGGAACCTCACAGTAACCGTTGACTTTTCATCAATGGAAATCGTGCTCGGCGAACTGACAAAGAGGGCCAAGGATGAACTGCGTGAGATCGGCCCCCAAATCGTGTGGGAACTCGCCAGAGCGTTGCAGTCGTATTCACGCGTGGTGGAGCAATCGTGATGGCATCAAGATCGTTCAAATTGATCGTCGCCGCGCTATCACTTTGCGAAGGGTGTGCGGTCACCGTACAAACCTTTTATGCAAACCGGCCCCGAAATAAGACCGTTACGATGCTCGTGAAAAAGCTCGACGGCGCATCCAAAAAGGCTCTGGACAGGTGGCCCGGAGAGCTTACGAAACGCGAGGTTACTCAGATCGCCGAGAGCATGCAGAAGGCCGAGCGCGCGGCATTCATGGGGACGGGCCAGACCGAGGACGCTATCGCCTACACGTCCCTTGCGCTTGGCCTTCTCGACGATCTCTTCCGGCACATTACAGACCCGGAGCGTGTCGAACTGCTCGACGGAGTTCACAGGGCACTCTGGAACCTGCACAAGTATTTTGACAGGAGGCTCAATCATCACTCGATTTACGAGCGGGCGAGCCGGGCGATTGAAATCTGGCAGGAACAGATGGCGGCATAGATTTTTTTGCCCCATGTGACATCTTGGATGTTAACGCGCGCCTTCACAAAGGACACAGCACAATGACGCCCGAGGTTATTCTCAGAAAGAAATCCGAAGAAATACCGGATGGCATTCCCACCTATCGAGTGATCAAGGTCACAAGGACTGAGATCAACGTCCTACTCCGCGTTCACGGAGCCAAAGGTTTCTTCCAGGAATTCCGAAAGCTCTGCCAGAAGCGCGGCCTGAACTATTCGGCCCCGTTCACTACCTGGTGGGATTCAAGGCGCCAGAACCACTACTGCCAGAACGTCTAGAGCACTGCGCGGGAGCAGTAGATGGCAAACCCTCAACCGGACGAGTACACCCAAATATCCAACGAGCTTCTCGAAGCCATCTGCCGCACGAATTTCAACGCGAATGAGGGCCGGGTGTTTTGGTTCATCGTCCGCAAGACCTATGGATTCAGGAAGAAATCCGATTGGTTAACCGGGCCGCAGTTCGCAAGGGGGACCGGATTGGACAGGAGAATCGTCCACCCGAACCTCAAGCAACTTGCGTTGCCCGTAACATTATTGTCATCTACAGAGATGACAGAAAACGCATAAGCTACGGAATTCAAAAGGATTATGACAGGTGGACCGTGTCGTCTATACAGATGACAATGAGGAATCGTGTCATCTACTCAGATGACGAGTTGTCATCTACTGAGATGCACACAAAAGAAACTTTACAAAAGAAAAGTACACAACCTCCTAACGGAGGTTGTTCGTCCGAGGCGGTGAAAAAACATCCCGCCCCGGACCCATGCCCGCACCAGGCTATCATCGATCTTTATCACGAAATCCTGCCCGAACTTACCCGAATCCAGGAATGGACCCCAGCCAGGCAAAGCCTTCTCCGCACCAGGTGGAAAGAGAAGAAGGAACGGCAGAACCTCGCCTGGTGGAGGGAGTTCTTCGAGCAAAAGGTTCGGGCGAGCGATTTCCTCATGGGCAGAAAGAAGGACTGGCAGGCAGACCTCGAATGGATCATCCGGCCCAAGAATTTCCCGAAGGTCCTGGAAGGCAAATACCTGAACAACCAGCAAAAGGGATCGCCGGCGAAAGGCGAAGGATGGCGAGAAGAGTATAGACGCAGAAAGGAAGCCTAAAAATGACAGAAGACGTTTTCGGAGGCTTTATCAAACGCCTGCACGATTATTTCGACCGCGATTTCGACCGCGTGTCGGCAAATACGACGATTGCATGGCTGGACCGACTGGACGGAGTGCCCGACGAGGCCGTCCCGTGGATCGAGGATCAGATCAAAATGGGATCATGGCCCAAAGATAACTTCCCGGCAATGGTGATCGCCCTCTACGACCGCTACCTGGAGCTGCACCCCGGAGCGGAATTCAAGACGAATGGGAGTTGCCCGGACTGCGAGGACGGCCTTCTCTTCGTCCACAGGTTCGAAAACGACCAGACTCACAACAGCCTGTTCGCCTGCGGCAGGTGCAACCGCGCCCGGTGCGGCGAAAACTTCCCGCGGGCAACGATGGATAAGCTCCGGCGCGAGGGCTGGCTGCAATCAGATTTCGCACCAGGCCCGAGAACCCACAGAAGACACAAGGGCGGACTCGAGATGCCGAAAACGACAGGAGCAGTTGCCGCACTCGCCAGGAAGGGAAGGAGGGCAAGGGCATGAACGCGACCAAAATCGAATACCTTGACTACACTTGGAACCCCTTGGCCATGCGTTGCACGCCGGTCTCCGAAGGCTGCAACCATTGCTGGCATTTGTCCATGGCAAATAGGATGGCTGCGAATCCCACAATTAAACAGCCTGCAAGAAACGCCTACGCAGGAAATCAAATAGTCCTCACCAACCGCCTTAACGATCCGCTGAAGAAAAAAAAGCCGCTGATAATAGGCGTTCAATTCATGGGAGACCTATTTCACGAGAAAGTCCCAATCGAGTTTCACCTTTCCGTATGGGACCGAATTGCCAGATCGCCGATGCATATTTTCATGATCCTGACCAAGCGACCTCAGCGGATGGCTGAAGTGGTAAGCGAAATCGGTGTTTTCAACTACGGAGTCCTCCCCAATCTCTGGCTCGGCGTCACAGCCGAGAACCAAGCGCGATACGACGAGCGAGCAAGGATTCTCGTTCAAATTCCGGCCGCCAAACGGTTTGTTTCGTATCAACCGGCGCTAGGTCCGCTCAACATACGTTTTGAGCGATACGAGGTCACAGGAACAATTTTACCCATCCCTGTTTTCCACGGCATGTCAAAATCCTCAAATCTCATTCACTTACTGATATGTGGCGGCGAGACAGGCCCAGGCGCACGGCCGATGCATCCCGATTGGGCGCGGAGCGTGCGGGATCAGTGCGTCGAGGCGGGAGTGCCATTTTTCTTTAAAGGGTGGGGTGAGTGGGCACCGAGAGATGACGGAAACTGTCTCCACATGGGGAAATGGTGCAGAACTTCTAAGGGGCAGAAATTTTATTACAATTTACATTACCCAGGGCTGCGTGGCACATATATGCAGCGAATCGGCAAGAAAACCGCTGGCCGCCTGCTAGACGGGCGGACATGGGAGGAGTTCCCGGAGGTGGTCGATGCCCGATAAGCTCCCACCCTGCCAGACCGAGGCCGAACAGTCCTTGCTCGGCGGAATTATTCTAGACAGTTCCGGCCTGCCCCACGCCCTCGACATGCTCAAGGGCAACGAGTTCTACAAGGAATCGCATAGACTTATCTTCCGCGCGATCCAGGACCTGTTTGAACGCAACGAGCCGGTTGACCTCGTAACGGTTGCCGACATTCTCCAAGAGCGCGCGCAGCTTGAGGCAGTTGGAGGCATCTCATATGTGGCCTCCCTTACCGAGCATATGGGCTCTTCGGAAAACGTCGGCTACTATGCCCGGATCATCAAAGAAAAGGCTATGCTTCGGCGGCTCATCCTGGTTGGAAACCAGATCGTAACCAAGTGCTACGACCAGGGCGCAGATGCAGAGGGAGTTATTGCGGAGGCGGAGCACTGTATTCACGAGTTAACACAGGGCGCTATCTCGTCGGGATTTGCGCCGATCAATGAGGTGATGAAAACCACGACGGAGCAGGTGGAACGGAGAATGGAATTTCCCGACGCCGTTTCCGGTCTGCCGACAGGGTTTAACCCATGTTTACCGCAGCAGAAAATAAACTTTAGCAATGTTAACACCTTAGGTGCTTAGGGCCAAAATTTTCGTCACTACATCTTCGCTCTTGTTGTTTTCAACGGTTTCGCCGGCAACTCCAGAGCGCTAAATATTTGTTTATGGAAAGGCTCAGGTTCGGTTGTCTGACGAATATGGATGCGTTC
>JBAQYM010000078.1:0-8963 GCA_049300095.1 Syntrophobacteraceae bacterium | reverse complement strand
AAGATAAACGCCTGGATCAGCTGCAAATGTTCTGAAGGATGCCACCTTTAGGTGGCTAATGATCTACAACCGCTTTGAGCGGTCCATGATTTTCCAGGCCTCCGGCTTGGCCGGAGGTATCTGACTTTCCTAACGAACGACAAAGGGCGCTCATAATCCTGCTCGGAGCCCAAGAAGGAAAACTTTCCCTTGCAGCCGTCTCAGATAGACTCCTTCAATGCACGACCTGCGGAGGGGCATTCTACGGAGCAATCGAAGCTCCAGCACATATCAAAATCAAAAGAGACGTTCTCGTTGTGCATCAAGAACACGGATCGAGGGATCTCGCGACTCAGACTTATCGCTTTCGCTACGAGCCGGCTACCGGCAAATTCGCTCTCCTCGGCTTTGATTTTACCAGCAGCGATCGTGCCACGGGAAAAGAAGCCTCCGAGAGCACGAACTACCTGACTGGAATGAGGGTCGTCACACGCAAGGATGGCAAAAAGGATACGACTTCCCGGCAAAGCATTTCCAGGGAGAAGGTGTACATCGAGCAGGTAGATGCCGAAAAGTTCGATGCCGCCGCCGTGAAGCGTCTGCACTTGTAAACCAGGTTTTTCTTCACAGTTGGATGTGAGTGTCATGTAATATGCAGAGCCCGACTCACTTTGGTGGAGCACACACCAAAGTGAGTTGGTGGGACAGCTTTACAGGTGTGGAGACCATGAATGTATCAGGTCCCCTGCCTCAACAGGACGTGCGGGAAAGAGTCGATCTGATAAGGAAAGGTCCAGCCCATGGGACAAGAAGTGCCGCTGTGCCGCCCATCGAGAGTACTTCAATGATACGCCGGATTGAAGCGAATCGAGTTGGTCCAAGCCTGATGGCATGAATCGAAGATAGAACAGTTCGGATGGGACAAATCGATGGCGGCAAGATACTGGATCCGATCTTCGAGCATCATTTTTTCTGCCTGTTTTATTCTTCTCTTCATCTCGACAGCATCCTCATACGACGGTCCTGCCGGGGTGACATTCCGCGCTCCTTACATTGCCAAGGCGGCAGGCAAAAACTCAGTTGCGCTGGAAAGAATATCGTTGCGGGTGTATGTCCGGATTGATGAAGGCTGGTCTCTGAAAATCGACGGAAAGGGCCGCGCTTTTCCCGATAAATTCATTGCGACTATAGCTGATTCGGAGATCACATTCATTCTGCGCAACGGTGGCAGACGCAAGATAACGACAAATGTTCTAATCCCCTTCGATTCTTCTAATACGGCAGGCACGGGCTTCACGGAACCGTTCTCCTCAGAGGCATTTTTGGAAGGTGTGCGAGTGCGGATATCGAGAGGACCGGAACTTCCTCGAGGAACAATGAAGGTCCGAAGCTATTTGGTTCCGGTGGTGCTTCCGGCCCAATCAACGGCGGAACTCAGGATTGTAGCCTCACACCCCTTGGCCATGCATCCAGCCTGGTATCAATTCATCTGCACGGACAAATTTGCAGAGTTCCCGGATTTCCACAGCCTCACGAGTGGGGGTTGTGGTCTTGAATTCGAGTTCGATTCGGCAGACGAAAGACTGAAGCAAAAACCTTTCAAATTACTATGGAAGACATCCCCCAAAGAGCTCTTCACCGCACAAAAATCCGAGGCGATCAAATTCAAGGCTGAATCGATCCAGTGGGTCGCGGTAGAGAAGTAATGTCGCGCGAGGGGAGCCAGGCAGGGCCTTTTTTTTGAGAGACTAGTCGCCGGACCGGGTGGACCATTCGCGATTTGCCGGATAACGTGTTTTCGTCCTCCAGGGAAGGAGGTCAAGAGGAGGCTAAGCGAAATGTTCTTTGGAGCAGCAGCCGAATAATTCTTCATTATGATCAAAGGGTCCATGGAGGGGACTATGTGGCTTTCTCGGATTACCTGCGCAGTATTTTCGGTCCTTCTTGTGTTTCCCGTCCAAGGGGACGCCGGCCCAAATGCGATGGAGGCATTTTGTCCGGTTGTCGCTCGAGGAGAGTTTGCTGAAGGAGAATCTCCGGACGTGAAATTCACTGCATATCTGCTGGGAGGGTGGTCAGGAAACGTGTGGCTCCAGGATAAAGCTGCGGCATCTTTTGTTCGGGGAGGAGAAAAATACCGCTTCTACAACCTTACCGGCGAGCTAAGCGTTGCGGTCGGCGACCCGCCGTCGGCCTTTGGCGAAGAAGGCGACCCCTGTCATGAAACGTCGGCCGTATTTTTCGCCGCCCCTCCCAAGATCAAGGGCGGCTTTGTGGCGGTGGGCGGTACTTTTAATCCCCTTCCGCGCGCGCCAAAATTATTGAGCGCCGAACAGCAGGTGTATAAGGACGCCGCGGCCGCCATCCTCCGGGAGAAAGGAGTCGCCCGCCCCGATGTGCGTCTTACTCAGGTGATCCGGGTGGACCTGGAGGGCGACGGGTCGGAAGAGGTCCTTGTGAGCGCCACCCACTACGCCGGGGGGGTGAGTCCAAAAGCTGACTCGGGGGACTACTCCATGGTTTTTCTAAGGCGGGTGGCGAATGGTAGAGTTGTGACCCGCCTCATCGCCGGGGATTTCTTTCCAAAAGCAGTGAAATTCGGGGCGCCGGCGGAACACCGTATAGGAGCAATTCTGGACCTGAATGGGGACGGCGTCATGGAGATCGTGCTTTTCGGCCGCTACTATGAAGGCGACTGGATCGAGGCTTTCCAGGTTGAGCGTGAGGAAATTGTCAAAATTTTCTACGCGGGCTGCGGAGCCTGAGTGGGTGTCTCCAGGCTTCGTCCGGGTTGCAGTCTTCTGCGTATCCAACATGCCCATGGTCTTCGAAAGCCTTTGATTATGCGCGAAGAGTGTGCGCATTAGCCGACGGCCTCGAACTACATCGACTATCTTTAATTGCGACTTGTTGGGGCCGGAATGGGTGCTCTCAAACCCATTCTGAAACAAGTCCCGTCAAACACCGAGCCGCTCATTGCTGGTGCATCTTCTGAATGTTGCAATGCAAGACCCGACTTTCTATGCTTTCTTGCCCTATTCCCTCACTTCCCAATCCATGAACCCCAGCCAGACAGAAAAATGACAGAGAAACGGGTTCTTCGGGGCTAAGAGAGGTATTGATTGCCATTCTCAGAGGTCGTTCCAGTTCCCGGAATGCTTATTAGTGATTGACATATTAGAACGGATGTTCTAATGTTGCGATCAAATGTTGCACCATCGGTTTCGGGATTTTTACCAGGGGAGAGATCATGAAAACCTATCCGTTTTGGGATGACGGAACCAAGAAAAGGCTAATAGAGGCAGCGGGAGAGGTATTTGCCGAGCATGGCTTTCGTGCTGCGACCATAAGGGAGATCTGCAAACGTGCCGGCGCCAGCGTCAGTGCCGTCAACTATCATTTTCACGACAAAGAAGGTCTCTATGAGGCAGTGTTCGATTACTCGCACCGTTGGGCGGTCGAGAAGTACCCCCATGATTTGAGTCTGGAGCCGAATCCCACACCGGAAGAACGTCTCCGGGCATTCATCCGAGCTTTTCTGTTAAGAGGTCTTGGCGACGGGTTCCCGAACTGGCATGCAAAGCTTTTTGCGCAGGAAACCGCTAAGCCGAGCGGGATCTTGTCAAAGCTGGCGGAAACGGTGATCCGTCCTATGGACGAGTACCTTGACGGGGTCATCAGGGAACTTCTGGAAAGAGAGGACCCTTCCCGTGAACCAGATGGCGGCTCTACCCAACTATGTAGGATGAATATAATCGGGCAATGTATCTTCCAGATACATTGCCGGCAGTTCACACCATCTCCCGTCCAGAAGACTCTTGAGCCGAGACAGATTGCGGCCATTGCCGACCAGATATACAGGTTCTCGCTGGGAGGTATTCGAGCGATTGCTGCCGAGGGACGACCCCGATGAGTACGGTCAATAAATCGGCATCATGGCTCCTGATGGCCATCCTGGTAACGACATTCACAGGATGTGCCGCGGTTGGACCCGACTACAAGCGTCCGGACATGCCAGTGTATAGGGATTGGCATACCCGGCTGGACGGCAAGGCGAATCCGGAAAGCCTGGCGGAGTGGTGGACAACTTTCAACGACACGAAACTCACCCATTTGATCGAGCGCGCGGTGAAAGGGAACCTCGACTTAAAGAAAGCACGGGCCCAGGTTCGAGAAGCACGCGCCCGCAGGGGAATTGCCGAATCCGGTCTCCTTCCATCGCTCAATGGCAGTGGCTCCGTCACCTGGACGCATGCAATCGACAACGGGGCCGCCAATGTGACAAGCGGTAGTGGCAGCGAACTCTATTCGGCAAACTTCGATGCATCATGGGAACTGGACGTCTTCGGCGGTGTCCGGCGCTCTGTAGAGGCGGCACAGGGAGACCTTCAAGCAAGTGATGAGAGTTTACGCAACGTTCTTGTCTCGCTTCTTTCAGAGGTTGCCTTGAACTATTTCGACGTCCGGACCTATCAGGACCGACTCAAGGTGGCGGCAAACAACCTACAGTCGCAAAGCGAAACGTACGAGTTGACCCAGTGGCGCTATCAGGCAGGCTTAGCCGATGAACTGGCGGTTCAGCAGGCCCGCTACAACCTTGAGAACACGCGTTCCCAGATACCGGTCTTGCGGACCGGCCTGGATGCCGCCATGAACCGCATAGCGGTGCTGCTCGGAGAGCAGCCGGGCGCGGTCCATGCTGAACTGGAGCATCCGGAGCCAATCCCTGTGCCACCACTCCAGGTTGCAGTTGGTGTTCCCGCCGACCTCCTGCGTCGTCGGCCCGATGTGCGGCAAGCGGAGCGGGAGCTGGCCGCGCAAACTGCAAGGATCGGTGTGGCGACAGCGGATCTCTACCCCAAACTGACTCTCAGCGGCGCCATCGGTCTGGAAACCCTTTCTTTGAAGAATCTGTCTTCCGGGACTGTGGCGTTATCTGGTGGGCCGTCAATTACGTGGGCAATCTTTAAAGGCGGAGCTATTCGCCAGAACATAAAGCTTCAGTCGGCATTGCAGGAGGAGGCCTTGGTCCATTACGAGAGTGTCATTCTCGGTGCACTGGAAGAGGTTGAAAATGCGCTCCGAGCTTATGTCGAGACTCAAGAGCGCAGGAAGTCGCTTAGCGATGCTACCCAGGCGGCTCAAAAAGCGGCGGAACTGGCACAACAAAAATATCAGGCGGGGTTGACTGATTTTACGAGCGTCCTGGATGCCCAACGTTCCCTTCTGTCTCTTCAAGAGCAATTTGCCATAAGCAACGGGAATGTGTCAGCCAATCTGGTGCGCGTCTACAAGGCCATCGGTGGCGGATGGACAACACTTTCAGGCAATTCGGAAACAGACAGATCGTAGCCAGCTTTTTCACGGAGCAACACATGACGTTCAAGCCAAACGAAGAATCCGAAATAGCCAGGGCATTGAATTTGAGCAGTTCGGCTGACAATCCCCGACGCATTGGGAAATGGGTGATTGCGATTATTCTCGTGGCGGTCGCCTCATTTGGTGTCAGTATCTTCTGGAAATCATTACGTTCCTCTGGCGTCGTTCACTACAAGACTCAGGAAGTGACGCGTCGAGACCTGACTGTGATTGTCACTGCCACCGGGACTCTTCAGCCGACCAATAAGGTGGATGTGAGCAGCGAGCTCTCCGGAATCATCAAGACGGTTGAAGTCAATTACAACAGCAAGGTGAAGTTCGGCCAGCCTCTGGCAAAACTCGACACATCCAAGCTCGAAGCGCAGGTAACTCAATCCAGGGCTGCATTGGAATCTTCAAGAGCAAAGGTACTGCAGACACAGGCAACCGTCAAGGAAACCCGTAGCAAGCTTGCCCAGTTAAGGAAAGTAAAAGAGCTGAGCGGCAACAAGGTCCCGTCTCAAACCGAGATCGACGCAGCAGAAGCGGCACTTGATCGTGCATTGGCTGAGGTCGCCAGTGCCAAGGCCGCTGTTTCCCAAGCTCAAGCCACCCTGGATGCCAATCTGACGGACCTGTCGAAGGCAGTCATAAGATCTCCCGTCAATGGAATTGTCCTCACCCGTAAAGTGGAGCCTGGCCAGACGGTGGCTGCTGCTCTCGATCCACCCGTGCTGTTCAAGCTGGCGGAGGACTTGACCAAGATGGAACTTCATGTTGACGTGGACGAAGCCGATGTGGGGCACATCCAGGAAGGCCAGACAGCTACTTTCAGCGTTGCGGCCTATCCAAACCGGACATACGATGCACAAATCGTTCAGGCCCGCTTCGGGTCAACAACAACCTCGGGAGTGGTCACTTACGAAACCGTGCTGAAAGTTGACAACCAGGACCTTTCCTTGAGACCGGGCATGACGGCAACGGCGGACATCGTCGTGAAAAAAGTTGAAAAAGCCATGCTGGTGCCGAGCGCCGCGCTTCGTTATACGCCGCCGGTCCAGCAGGAAAAGAAGTCTTCAAATGGATTGATAAGCACGCTGCTGCCTCATCCACCCATGACCGGAACTCAACAGACCGAAGATGGTGCGAGCAAGAAACAGCAGCGAGTCTGGACGCTTAAGAACGGGCAGCTTGTAGCCGTTCCTGTCACAGTCGGTTCGACAAACGGCGCCATGACCGAAATTCTGGACGGCGAGATTCAACCTGGGATGGCGGCAGTCGTTGACACCGTGAGTTCGGCGGAGTGAATATGACTTCAAATGTCAACAATCCTCTCATTGAACTCCAGGGACTTACCAAAGTGTACGGCACAGGCCAGGCGGTCATGCACGCCCTGCGCGGCATCGATCTTCGTATCGGCGAAGGCGAGTTCGTGGCGGTAATGGGACCCAGCGGTTCGGGCAAGTCCACCTGCATGAACATTCTGGGTTGTCTGGATACGGCTACCGCAGGAGCCTACAGGTTCAAAGAGGTCGAAGTAAATAGACTGAGCCGCGCCCAACGGACGCTTTTGCGCCGTTTCTACATTGGTTTTGTTTTTCAGGGCTATAACCTTTTAAACCGCACCTCGGCGCTGGAGAACGTGGAACTCCCCCTTATCTATCGCGGCGTTTCTGTCCGTGAGCGGAGGGCACGTGCTTTTGACGCACTTGAAACAGTCGGTTTAAAAGGGTGGGAAACTCACACTCCCGGAGAACTATCCGGAGGCCAGCAGCAAAGGGTTGCCATTGCACGAGCAATTGTGACCAAACCAGCGATTTTATTTGCTGATGAGCCCACAGGCAACCTGGATACGGCTCGAAGTCGTGAAATCATGGAACTGCTCACCGGCCTGAATGGCGAACAGGGAGTGACAATAGTCATGGTCACACACGAACCGGATATGGCGGCCTATGCGAAGCGCATTGTCCGCTTTAGGGATGGTCTGGTCGAATCGGATAAATAAAACTTGGGGTAAAAGCATGTTTTGGAACACAGTCCTCCTGGCTTCGCGTGAGATCCGGCGCAATGTTCTGCGCTCGGTCCTGACGATCCTCGGCATTGTAATTGGCGTTGCCGCCGTGATTATAATGGTGACTATCGGTGGGGGAGCCACCGTGCAGGTTAAGCAGCAGATTGCAAGCATGGGCAGCAATCTTCTTATGATCAGTCCCGGCAAAAGACTTGGTCCGGGACAATCCACAGGAAATATTCCATTTAAGCGATCCGATGCCGAGGCCATTGCCAGGGACGTTGGCTCGTTGTCTGCCGTGGCGGCGATTTCGTCCCAATCCTGTAAGGCTGTCTTCGGAAACCAGAATTGGTCTACCCAGGCAACAGGCAGCGACAATCCTTATTTCACTGTCACGAACAGGTCCATCAAGTCGGGAAGGCAATTCACAGAGAGCGAAGCGCGCAGTGGCGCAGCGGTTTGTATAATCGGGGAAACTGTGGTTAAGAAGCTCTTCGGCGGTCAGGATGCCATCGGAGAAAGGATTCGGTTGAATGGCAGCAGCAGTTCGAGCACAACCAGCACCAGTAGTTCGGGCAACAGTTCGAGCAGCAATACAAGTAAAGACAGCAGCGACACAACCGGTAGCAGCGGTACGACTAGCAGTAAGGTCTCCTGTGAGGTGATCGGAATATTGGAGGCCAAAGGACAAAGTACCATGGGCACCGATCAGGACGACATCGTCGTGATACCGCTCAACACCTACCAGAGGCGCATTGCAGGGAATCAGGATGTCGGTTTCATCCAGGTATCGGTTAAGGAAGGCGTGTCGACTGAAAAGATTCAACAGGAAATCTGGCGACTGCTCCGGGTGCGCCGTCATCTCTCATCGAGTGACGATGATAACTTCAACGTTATGGACATGAAAGAGATTGTCAAGATGCTCACCGGGACTACTCAGCTACTCACCGCTCTGCTAAGCGCCGTTGCGGCCGTAAGCCTTCTTGTCGGTGGGATCGGCATTATGAATATCATGCTGGTATCGGTAACCGAGCGCACCCGTGAGATCGGCATCCGTCTTGCTATTGGCGCCCTCGAAAAAGAAGTGCTCATGCAATTCCTTGTTGAGGCGGTAGTCCTTTCTTCTTTCGGGGGATTGATAGGTATTGTGCTGGCTCTTGCCGGGTCGGCCTGGTTGGCGGGAGTGCTGCGTGTGCCTTTCGTCTTCAACGGCGGCATTGTCGTAGTTGCGTTTCTTTTTTCAGCCGCAGTCGGCGTTGTATTTGGATATTTCCCTGCACTCAAAGCCGCACGCCTGGACCCGATTGAAGCTTTGCGACATGAGTAAGGCGATGAGGCACGACGAAGGATGGGCTATAGTGTCTTATCAACTATTCACAATGATTTTACCTTTGGAGCGACCTCCAAGAATGGCAATCAATACCTCTCCACGCCCCAAAGAAGCCGTTTCTCTCATTTTTCCGGTTGGCTGGGGATCAGGATGGAGAAGCCCTCTGTGTCAATATAACTGAGACACCTTCCCCCCGATAATTTAGAGTAGAGGGCGGGGAAGGAAAAACTGTGAAGACAACTTTAAGTATGCAAAAGAGGACACCTCGATCGGATGCCCCGGAGG
>JBAQYM010000077.1:0-27764 GCA_049300095.1 Syntrophobacteraceae bacterium | reverse complement strand
TTGCCAACTGAAGCACCTCGCTTGGTACTCTGGTTTTCTTGGGCATAGGCAACCCCCTTTTGACTGGTGGGTTGCATGTTACTATAGTTCAATCTTGGACGCAACTCTGTATCACATATAAAGGACCTTACCACTTCCCCACTCAGGCCCTCCTGATCAGAAACCGCGCGCGCCTCGCTTTATGGCTGTCAGTTGCGCGCCCTCGATTTCCAGGACGTGAATAAAATCATTGGGGCCGAAGTTGTATGTCCATACTTCGATTTGAACGTACTCGGCCTTGATGCTCCCGGGGACCCTCCGTTCAATCATCTCCTTACCGGCCGGCTGACCGCATTTGGCCGCAACCTCGAGTTTGTTCGCCCCGATCGTGATCAGCCCAGCCTGGCACCTGAGGGTGGTCAGGCGATCATCGGCGATGGCTGGATAAACAAATGAAAAGATGCTTATGAGCGCCAAGAGTACGATTTTCACGCTTTCCTCCCCGGCAATAGCACTGTGCGTTTGTCTTGATTCAGCAACCTCTCGGTATCGCGGTGACGGCGCCCCGCGCCTAATCACGCCGGCGTGTTCGCGGCGGCGACGCCGCGCTGTCGCGGAATCATTTGAAAAGGGTCGTGCCGACGGCCCTCAGGTCGCTTGCCGCCCGTTTCACGCGATTTGCCATGGACTCCTCGGCCAGAGCGAGGTAGGAGCGGGGGTCGTAGAAGTTCTTGTTGCCGACCTCGCCATCGAGTTTCAGGACCAAGTCGTAGTTTTTGAACATATGCTGTGCGACCGCGCGCGTGAAAGCATACTGGGTGTCGGTGTCGATGTTCATCTTCACGACCCCGCAGTCTATCGCCTCGTGAATCTGATCGAGCTCGGAACCGGAGCCCCCGTGAAATACCAGGTGGAAACGGGCCTCCGGACCATACTTTCCCGCCACCGCGTCCTGGCAGTCCTTGAGAATGGACGGCTTGAGCTTGACGTGGCCGGGTTTGTAGACCCCGTGGACATTGCCGAAGGTGGCCGCGAGCAGGTACCTGCCCCCTGTCGGGTTGAGCCGCCGCGCGACCTCCAGGGTGTCCTCGGGGGTTGTGTAGAGCTTCGCGGCCGCGGTGGCTTTGATGCCGTCTTCTTCACCGCCCACGACCCCCGTTTCGATCTCCAGAATGAGGTCGCTCTTTCGGAATCTTTCCAGGAGCTTGACCGCGATATCAAGGTTTTGGTCGAGCGGCAGGGCGCTGCCGTCGAACATGTGGCTGCTGAAAAGATTCGGCTTGCCGAGCGCGCGCCTGCGTTCCGTTTCTTCCACGAGCGGGATCACATACTTATCGAGCCTTTCGGCCTGGCAATGGTCGGTGTGCAGCGCCACGTAGATCGGGTAGCGTTCGGCCACGCGGTGCACGTGCTCGGCGATCGATATCGCCCCGGCCGCCATATCCTTTACCGAAGATCCGGAGGCAAAGGCCGCGCCGCCCGTGGAAATCTGGATGATCCCGTCGCTCCCGCTCTCGGCGAGCCCCTTGAGAACGGCATTGGCCGACGTAAGAGAGATCACATTGATCGCCGGATAGGCGAAACGCTTTTCCCGCGCCCGATCCAGCATCCCGCAATAGGTCCCGTAGTCCGCAACCGGCATACTCGCCTCCTTCGGCCGGGTCGAGCCCGGCCGTCATTTGTCTGGTCCATTCCTGGTGGTGCGACTTCCAACCCTGTCTCGATGCGGGTCGCGATCACATTCCCGACCCGCATCGCTCTTCTACGTCTTCGGAGAAGCCGCTGCCGGGGTATTCCCGGAATCGGCCCGCGGAGGGCGGTCCCGGGGAAACGCCGGCTCGACGTTCCATATCTTCTCGCAGTACTCGGTTATGGACCGGTCCGAAGAGAAGCCGCCCATCCGGGCCACGTTCATTATGGACATCCGCGTCCAGCCGTCACGGTCCCGGTAGGCCGCGCTCACCCGTTCCTGGCAGTCGAAATAGGATTTGCAGTCGGCGAAGACCATATAAGGATCGTAGTTCAGCAGCGAGTCCACAAGCGGTCTGAAAAGGTCCCTTTCACCCGGAGAAAAGGCGCCCGAGAGGATGAGGCCGACGGCCTCGCTCAAGTCCGCATTCGTTTCAAGAAAGCGTCGCGGATCATATCCCCCGCTCTTGAGCGCTTCCACCTCGTCGGCCGTCATGCCGAACAGGAAGAAATTTTCGGGCCCCACCGCCTCGCGGATCTCGACATTGGCGCCGTCCAGCGTGCCGATGGTCAGGGCGCCGTTCATTGCGAATTTCATGTTGCCGGTGCCCGAAGCCTCTTTCCCGGCGGTCGATATCTGCTCGGAAAGATCGGCTGCGGGATATATCCACTGGCTGTTTTTTACGTTGAAGTCGGGGAAAAAGACGACCTTGAGGCGTCCGCCGACTTCGGGGTCGCGATTTACGACTTCGGCCACCGAATTGATGAGCTTGATGATCAGCTTGGCCATAAAATAGCTGGGGGCGGCTTTGCCGCCGAAGATAAACGCGCGGGGAAGGACGTCGATTTTCGGGTCCCGCTTGATGCGGTTGTAGAGCGAAATGACATGAAGGATATTGAGGTGTTGCCGCTTGTACTCGTGAATGCGCTTGACCTGAATATCGAAAAGCGAGTCGGGATCGACGGCGACCCCGGTCCTTTCGCCGATGAGGATTGCGAGCTCCCTTTTGTTATCGCGCTTGACCTCGCGCCACTCCTCGCGGAAGCTCGGATCAGCGGCGAACTGCTCGATTTTTGGAAGCTCGTTTTCCAGGTTGTTGATCCACCCGTCCCCTATGCAGCGGGTGATCAAATGCGAAAGCCCGTTGTTATAGAGCAACATCCATCGTCTTGGAGTGACCCCGTTGGTGACGTTAAAAAACTTGTCCGGGTACAGCTCGTAGAAATCGCGAAGGACCGTGCGTTTCAAGAGGTCCGAATGGAGGGCGGCAACCCCGTTGATCGCATGGCTCCCGACACTCGCGAGATGCGCCATCCGCACATGCTTTCCACCCCCCTCCTCGATGAGGGAAAGCCTCCCCAGCCGAGAGTCGTCACCGGGAAAGCGCTCCCGGACGGTGTCCAAAAAGCGCCGGTTGATTTCATAGATTATTTCGAGGTGGCGCGGAAGCAGTTCCTCGAACAGGGCGAGCGACCATTTTTCGAGGGCTTCCGGAAGGAGCGTATGGTTCGTGTAGGCGAAAGTTTCCCGTGTAACGCGCCAGGCGGTGTCCCAGTCCATGCCCTGCTCGTCCACCAGGAGCCTCATCAGTTCGGCGATGGCGATGGAAGGATGCGTATCGTTTAGCTGAAAGGCGACCCCCTCGTGCAGTTTGTCAAGGGCGAGCCCCCGCAGCTCGTGGATGTGGAGCATATCCTGGAGCGAGCAGGAAACGAAGAAGTATTGCTGCGCAAGACGGAGGAGCTTGCCCGCCTCAGGCTCGTCGTTGGGGTAGAGCACCTTGCTGATGGTCTCCGAGATTATCTTTTGATCGACGGCCTTGTAGTAATTGCCCAGGTTGAACGCCTGGAAGTCGAACGATTCGACGGCCTCCGATTTCCATAGCCGAAGCAGATCCGTTGCGTCGACACCGTAGCCCGGAACAGGAGTGTCGTAGGCGAGTCCCTTTACCACATGCTTGGGGGTCCAACTCACCCGGAAGCCGCCATGCCCGTCGTCGACGCGCTCCGTGCGCCCGCCGAAGTTTACGAGGTAAGTTATGTCCGGCCTCGGCATCTCCCAGGGATTTCCGAGCTGCAGCCACTTGTCCGTCCGCTCCACCTGCCAGCCGTCCTGAATGACCTGCTGGAAAATCCCGAATTCGTACCGGATACCGTATCCGATTGCCGGGACGCCGAGTGTCGCCATGGAATCCATGAAACAGGCCGCAAGCCTGCCGAGACCGCCGTTGCCGAGTCCGGGCTCCGCTTCCTGCATGAGGACGCTTTCCAGGTCGATCCCCAGCCCGGATAAAGCCTCGCGGGCCTTGTCCATGATGCCGAGGTTGACAAGTGCATTACCCAGGTGAGGCCCCATCAGGAACTCCGCCGAGAGATAGCCCACTATCTTGGCGCTCTCGAATTTGAACTTTTCGAGCGACCTGATCCATCTTTCCATCATGCGATCCCGAGCGGTATAGGCAACTGCCATATACCAGTCGTTAAGGGTGGCAAAATCAGGCGCCCGGCCTTGAAGAAAGTGCAGGTTCTCCAGGATTGACTGTTTCAGAGCCGCCGGAGTGTCGGATGTGCGAACGTCACTCGCGAGATCGCACCGGGTTTTTCGGGCTCGCTTTGCCTTCTGATCCATCGATGATCCCCTCTTTGTCATTTGTATGGCGGTGCATGTACAGTGACCGTTTTTTGCCCCTCTTCTCCACAATAACAGAAGATATGGATTTGCAGGGAGCCCGAATGCCTTGATCTTCACACACTATATCAAAAAATCGATTTAAAAAGGGCCATATGCCGCCCTTTTTATCCTTTCGGCCGGTGCGCCGCGGGGCATAAGAAAAATTGGTTGACTCTTCAAGACGCGACCTGTTACGGTCACCCAATCATTATCCAAAACCGAACCGAACAGGAGAAAGAGCATGCGCGGATTCTTCGTTCTGTTTATCTGTCTTTCCATTCTTCCGGCGTCGTATTGCCCGAGCTTCGCGGCAAGCGAGCAGGCAACCAGGCTGCGAACGGACAATGCGCTCTCGGAGTTTGCTCCGCCCGATTCTTTTCTCAACGGCAATTTCGTCGCGGACGAGATCGATCCGGTCTTCGTTTTCGGCAAGGTAAAGGACTTCGTAAAATCGCGTTCGTGCTCGACGGCATGGCTGATCGAAGACGGAGAGCGAAAGAGAATCGACGCGGCGGACCGCAAGGCGAGCCCTGTCGAGTACAGCCTTTACCTCGAAGAGGATTGCCCGGGCAAGGTCGCCTACTATGTCTTCGTGGACCGGTCCCAGGCCAATACCGTCCAGTGGCTCGAGTGGCGAAAGCAATTCCACAAGAGCAAGGCCGAACCGCAGTTCAACGCGGCCAAAACCGGGCTCGACCAGGCGTCCCTGAAGGGTTTTGCCGTGGACGCCGAGCTTCGGTTTGTCGTGGTCGGAGACAATCTCGAGTTGAAAAAACCTGAAGAAATCCTCACCGGCGATCTCAAGTGCAAGCCGGTATACAATATCAAGGAGGGTAAGGCCCTCGATCGGTAAGGACTCCCTTGGCCGCCGCCGCGACGGCCGAAACCGGATTCTTGGTCCCGGCCGCGGATTTGGGTCGAATCGATCCCCGGCCGGCGCCCGGTATCGACCATCATGCGTCGGGTATCCGACATCGATTCCGCAAAACCATCACCCCTATTGGAGACCGCAGTCATGGCAAAAAACAACGATGGACTCACACGCCGCGACTTCATGAAAACCGTTGGGCTGGGCGGACTGGCCGCTACAGGCCTCGATTCGGCCAGGGCTGCCTCAGCCTCCGCCCAGGGCGCCGAAAAAGCCGCCTCGATCCCCCGCCGCAAGCTCGGAAAAACCGGGGCCGACATCTCGATTCTCGCCCTCGGGGGGATGTTCGACACGCTGAACAACCAGTTGATGCTCAGGCAGGCCTACAATTGGGGCATAAACTGCTGGGACACCGCCGAGGCATACGGAAACGGACTGAGCGAAGAAGGCTACGGCCGATTCTTCGCCCGGAACCCCGAGGCCCGCAAGGAAATATTTCTTATCACGAAGCTCAAGAACGCGACCCCGGACGAGCTTACCCCCGGTCTCGACAAAGGCCTCAAGCGCCTGAGCACGACCTACGTGGACCTGTTTTTCATTCACGGCGCGGCTAACCTCAACGACATCGGCGCGCCGGTGCGGGATTGGGCCGCCCAGATGAAAAAGGCCGGAAAGATAAAGTCTTTCGGCTTCAGTTGCCACACCAACATGGAGGACTGCCTGCTCGCCTCGGCCAAAACGGATTGGGTGGATGCCGTGATGTTCACCTATAATTTCCGGCTGATGCACACCCCGAAGATGAAGGAGGCCGTTGACGCCTGCACCTCCGCCGGGGTGGGGCTGATCGCCATGAAGAGCCAGGGAGGCGGGCCGGTAAAATCGGAGAGCGAAGCCGAGGCGGCGATGATGGGAAAGCTCATAGAACGGGGATTTTCCGACAAGCAGGCCAAGCTCAAGGCCATTTGGGACAACCCCGCCATTGCGAGCATCTGTTCCCAGATGCCAAATCTCGGCATACTCTCGGCAAACGTGGCCGCGGCAAGAGACCTCACAAAATTGACCGGCGCGGATTTCCAGATGCTCGAACACTTTGCCGGGCAGACCCGCGGGAGCTACTGCGCGGGATGCGGCCGCATCTGCGGCGAGGCGGCCGGCGGACTGGTTCCCGTGAGCGATGTGATGCGCTGCCTCATGTACTACCGGGACTACGGCGAGCGCGACCTCGCCCGGGAGGTTTTCGCGGGACTCTCCGATGTGGCCCGGTCACGCCTTGCGGGAACGGATTATTCGGAAGCCGAGCGCAACTGCCCGCAGGGGCTCGAGATCGCGAAGCTCATGCGCGAGGCGTCCAGGCTGTTGGCCTAAAACCAAGACGGTTCACTTAGCGCTGAGAGGTGAATAACGCCTGCTTGTCTGAAAACAGTCAGATACTTCCGGCCAAACCGGAGGCCTGGAAAAACATGTCCTCGTTCCCATGCTCCAGCGTGGGAATGCATAGGGGATGTTAATCCCACAGTCCACAATATGCATTCCCACGCTGGAAGGACTGTTGCCCAAATCCTCATGACCGAAATGGTGGTTGCACATCACCGTAAAAGACAACCGGAATAGATCCGTGGGAGCGGCTTGCAGCCGCGAAGGGCGTGCCAAAGCGACGGTATCGCGGTTAGAGTCCGGGGCGTTGCCACTACAACGCGCATCCGCCGCCATGGCACGTCCATCGCGGCTACAAGCCGCTCCCACCGGGGGTTGGGCTGTTTGCACTTTTCCCGTGATGGTTCGCAATCTTTTGGGCAACAGCCCCTGGAGCATGGGAACGAGGATAATACACACCGAACCTTCGACAACCGTCGATGCTTCTTAAGCGAACCGTATTGGGCCTAGAACCGCTTCGTTAAGCAGATGTCGGTTGGGTGGAGCGGAGCGAAACCTAACAGATATTTGTCCCATGCCGGAATTGTTGGGTTTCGCTCCGTTTAACCCAACCGACGATATCGCTACGATACCGCTACGATACCGCGACACAACCATTTCCAAGGGCGGCGCCCTCCGGGCTTGCGCACGGGTGGCGCCGCAGCCGGTTGCATGCGCCATGATTGCACGGCATCAAAAAATTTCCTTGAAAAACGATTTCAAATCCGCCCACGAACGGCTGTCGGCGAGTTTGTTGTAGCCCAGTCCCGGCATCCCTCTTTTGTCGGCGTCCGGGTTCGTAAAACTGTGTTTCGCGCCGCTGTATATTATCATGCGCCAGTCCAGGTCCGTTTTGTTCATGGCCGTGACGTATTCCTGGACCTTTTCCGGCGTGATCATCACATCGGCCGCGCCGTGCGCGATGAGAATCTTTACCTTTCCCTGCTTGCCGTCCCCTTCGGCGGGCATAACCAGGGCCCCGTGGAAGCTCATGACCCCCTTGAGGTCCTCACCCTTATAGGCCATGTGCTGGACCGTGGAACCGCCGAAACAGTACCCTATTGCCGCAATGCGCGCGGTATCGGTCAACGGCTCTTTCTTGAGCGCTTCCAAACCCGCAGTTGCGCGGTCCCGCCACAACTCGATATTGCTTCTGATCTGCTCAGCCCACCCGCCGGCTTCCTTGGGATGTTCCGTTACTTTGCCCTTGCCGTACATGTCGACGGCAAACGTCACATATCCCTCCCCCGCCAGCAGATCGGCGCGTTTCTTCACGTAGTCGTTCAAGCCCCAAAACTCGTGCACTATGAGAACGCCGGGCCGTTTGCCCTGAACCGAATCGTCGTAGGCCAGGTATCCTTCCAGCTCGGTTGTGCCGTGCTGGTATGGAACGCTCTTCGATACAAGCTTCGCGTCGACATCGACGGCAAAGATCGACACCAGGAAGGCTGCCAGTATCGGCCATGCAATTTTCATGATTTTCCTCCTTGAACTGTGTGCGCAATTTTTCGCGGTCCTTGTTCAATATGATAAATCCGCCCGAGCGGTTAACAACCGCCCCCTGAACTCGCCCGCGCGAAGTGCGGCCGGAGCGTCCCTTAAAGCTTTCAACCAACAAGGAGCATCCAAATTTTGGAATTCGGCCATGACATCCGGGACCGCGCCAACAAGATTCGGTTTGTGGCTTCCCTTTCCTGTATGCGAGACCGATCTTTTTGCGAATTCAAGTTGCTGATAAAACTTCCTTTACAGGAAACTTTCCTTGTCTTGAATTGTCCCATGTTTCAGAGCTTGAATATCGGGGTCGCGTGGCGGGAAAGAGACGACGTGTTTTGGAGGAAAAACGGCGCGAGTTTCCCTGTTGCCTATTCAAGTACTCCCATCCTCGACCAGGGCAGGATCCTCGGGGCGGTTATAACGTTTCGTGACATCACCTTCCGCAGACGCGCGCTGGAGGAATTGAACAAGTACCGCGATCACCTCGAGGACCTCGTCAAAGAGCGCACCGCGGAGCTTGCCGGAGCGAACGAACGGCTCAGTCGTGAGATCGAGGAGCGCAAGCGCGCCGAGCAGGCCCTTCAGGAGAGCTCGCGCAAACTGAAACTGTTTGCCTACTCGGTCGCGCACGACCTCAAGAGTCCGGTTATCGGAATCCATGGACTGACGCAACGACTCCACAGGAAGTACGATCACATTCTCGATGAGAAAGGAAAAGCCTATTGTCATCAGATATTGAAGGCATCCGAGCACATTACATCTCTTGTCGAGCAGGTCAATATATTCATATCGACAAAAGAAACCCCTCTAAAGATTGAACAGATAGAATTTAAAGACATTTTGCTGATGCTTAAAGACGAATTCTCGGCGCGATTAAGTGTCCGGCAAATCGATTGGCTCGAACCGGCGTCCAAAATCGTATTCGAGGCCGACAGGCTTTCCGTCCTCAGGGTCTTCAGGAATCTGATCGATAACGCATTGAAATACGG
The DNA here is from genome assembly GCA_049300095.1 of Syntrophobacteraceae bacterium. Classification (GTDB taxonomy): domain Bacteria; phylum Desulfobacterota; class Syntrophobacteria; order Syntrophobacterales; family Syntrophobacteraceae; genus SbD1. Next base: position 18,658 of record JBAQYM010000077.1, on the reverse strand, counting down.
CGGAGATCAGCTCAGTAGAATCTGGATAGAACACGAAGAGTCGGAGGATTTCCACATTTTTTCACTGAGTAACGATGGCGCCGGATTGAATGAGGTGGATTCCGAGAAGATTTTTGGCCCGTTTCAGCGCAACGAAGCTTCCAGAGGCATCGAAGGCGCCGGCCTGGGCCTAACAATAGTGAAAGAAATAGCTGAAAGACACGGCGGCAAAGTGTGGGTTGGGCCGGTGGTCCCGGAACGAATCACGTTCAATTTGTCTGTGGCAAAAAATCCGAACTCTCTCTTTTAGTTCATCAGAGGCGCGGCCTGTTATTGTCTTATTTTTCGAATCACCGACGTGCGCCTGATATGCGCAAAAAATGAAAAAAGCCCTGCCTGGAATCGGCCGACATACCACAATGGTCTTTGTTTGGAGATCGCCACGCCAGAGCGTCTCGCCTTGATGAAGAAGGATGGGCGGCGGCCGGCGGCAATTCTGCCGCCGCCTTTCAAACAGCCGGGGAATTGAAGATCATACATCTCTCCTCCTTGCGTACCCCCAACCATCCACTGTTTTTCCCAAACCTCCTCAGATTTCGATCAATCAGGGTGCTGAAAAAGGGAACTCCTGGTAAAGAAACGGGTGAAAACACCGAGACACGTCATTCCGGCGAAAGCCGGAATCCAGATGTTTTAGGTGTAAATTCAATAGATTGGAACCGATGGAGCCTCTTAGAAACTTCATGATGCCAATGAAGTTTCATCCTCGTTCAAACCCTGTCCGAGGACTGGGCGGCGCCGCTGGATTCCGGCTTTCGCCGGAATGACGGACGTACCGGTCTCCGGCCCAATTCCGGTTATCAAGAAGACTTCTTCAGCACCCTGCCATGTTTCCGGGTAAACACCAAAAATCAGGATATCTTGACGGCGCTCCCTTTTCCAATGAACTCTACGAGTTCTCAATGGAGTTCTCAATGCGGACCGATGTTATCCGTCATCTTTACCAGGAGCAGCAAATAATAATATGCCGGATCGAAAAATTTTTGGGGCATTTGTGCTAATTAATCATGGGTAAACCCCCGGCGGAGAGTCGGGGGTTTACCCATGATTCCGGACGCATTCAGGACCTGCCTTCGGAAGCCAATGGCGCCGGTTTCGGGACCCTTGGGACATTTTTGCGCTTTAGTAATGTCCGCTAATGTCCGATTTGGGAATACGGCGCTTGATGATGACCGGGAAAGAGCGTTGGATGGAACTGGTGAAAGCGAAGTGTGGGTTGTTCCAACACTGCCAAGGGAGGGAAATCAACAAATGAGCAGGAAATCGTTCCAAATCGCGGTTTTTCTTTTGGCTGCGGCGTGTCTGGGTCTGATGGGTTGCGAAGCGATGAAAGCCAAGCCTTCGCAGGGGACCGGCTTTGTACCCATGAAGGAGCTGGCGGCCCAGGCGGAATACCCCTTCAACAAGGCATGGCTCAAAGCCGGCGTAGACTGGGACAAGTACAAGACTATCTACATCAAGGATGTCAACACCAAATACCTGATGGAGGCAAACTGGTGGCAGCAAAATTTTCGCCACCAGGACATGGAGCGGGATACCCAGACCATCTCGCGCTATATGCGGGAGAAATTTCGGGAGTCCTTCAAGAACGATCCCAAACGACTCTATAAGGTTTTGAATGCGCCTGAACCGGGTTCATTGACCCTCGAGATGGCGCTTACCGAGTTGGTGCCGAGCAACCCCGCCCTCGAGGCGGCGTCCATTGCCGCGCCCTATGGCGGCGGCGTGGTGGTCCAGGTGGCGGCCCGGGAGTCCGGGGCAAAGGCCACCGTGGCATTCGAGTCAAGATTGGTCGATACGGACACGGGCGTTGTCTTGTTCATGGCGGCCGACCGCGAGCAGGGAAAGGTCGCGCCCGTCAACCTGAGGGCCCTCACCTGGTACGGGGAAGCCAACGTGATCATTGACGAATGGGCCGATCAGTTTGTCCAGGTCGCAAACAAGCATCCGGGCGAGGTCGTAAAGGCCGCGAGCCCGTTCACACTCATGCCCTGGTAGCCGGAGGGAAGGCAAGCCATCGCGGGCGGGTGCGCAGGGCATATTTCCGCTGGTTCCCAAGCTCCGGCTTGGGAACCCCGACCTGGAAGCTCCGGCTTCCTTTCCTTTTAAAGCATACCCGTTGGACCTCTCTATCTGGTCGACTTATCCCGCGCATCCAGCAAGGGAAGCTGGAGCTTCCCCACACGGGTTCCCAAGCCGGAGCTTGGGAACCAGCGGGCCAGCGGGCCGGCGGAGTTGTCGGACGGATGAGCGGCTTCAGCCGAACCGCCGACTTCCAGTCGTAACCCCAAATCCACCTGCTTCAGCAGGTAGTGGTTTAATTCAGAGACCGGCGTTCTTTTTTCTCGCATTCCGAGGGAAAAGCCTCTCCAGGAATGACGCACTTCGTACAATCATCCGTAAGTGACATCAAAACAGGCCGGGCACGGATATTCCTGGCCGTAGTAGTCTTTTGTCGCTCCGCCCCCGCCACACTGCTTGCATGCCTTCGGCCCGGTGAAAGGTGTTTTTCGCACAGCATGTCTTTCTGAGCGAGCCCTGTTCTTGCGGGGCTCAGCCCATGATTTTGCCCGCAAAGTCATTGCAGTGCTCATTTGGGTCTCCTTCTTCGATAAAGGGACAGGGAAAATTCCTTTACTTGACCGCACATTCCGGGAAAACGCCGCAGACCGGACCCCGTGATCGATGTCCCCACCTTGCCGGCCTAAACCGCCCGCATCCTTTCCAGGATTGCCGGCCTGTGGTCGTAAAACCCGCTGCAGATAATGACGTCGTCGACCTTCTCGAAATAAACCGTCTTGTTGAGCCATTTTCTCGTAATGGGCTCGAACCACTTGTAATCGACCCATCCATTGCCTTTGGAGTTGGCGGTGTCGACGATTTCCCTGATGAAGAACTTGCCCTCGGAATCCATGAGGTCGATGAATTCCTCGCCCACGAATTTCTCGTTTACGCCGTGAGCGAGCATGGTCCCCCCGCAGTTCAGCACGAAGATATACATCTCGTCTTCAATAAAGGCCCCATTGGGATTTGTGAACTCGGCAAAAGAAATTCTCTTTCCGGAACTTTTGTAAAATTTTCGTGCCTTTTCAACCCACCTTGTCGCGTCGCTCTTGCTTCTCATGGCGCACCTCCTCTAATCTGACAAATTGCGATTCACCCGTTCCCGCAACCCATCCGCGAGGCTGAACAGGCGAAACGGGAAAATAGTTTGATCAAACCCTCGCATGCGCCCCCCGCAATGCTTCCGGACCACCCCTCAAATGCCGTATGGCGCAAAGCGCATTCAGGTCGACAGGGTCCCGCTCGTTCAGGCCCAGGTCCCTTTCATCCACTCCAAGACAGATCCCGAGCAATTGGAGGTATGTTATTGAAGGCAGTCTGAAAATCACCCCGTGCTCCGCGAGCAGCTCCTCCCTGACCTTCTCGATCTGGATATGGCAGCAGGGGCAGGCCGAACAGATATAGTCGGCCCCGGCCCGTTTTGCGCTTCCAAGCTTTGTCCTGGTCAGGCTCATCGATAGCGGGCGGTTTACGCCCAACAACGGCGCGCCGCAGCATTCGAGCTTCTCCGACCAGTCGACGCTTTCGGCCCCCGTGACTTCCACGAGCTGGTCAAACTTCACCGGGCGAAACGGGTTGTCGAAATTGACGATTTCTCTCGGCCTCAAGAGGTGGCAACCATAGTGCGTGGCGATCTTCAGCCCTTTGTGCTTCCTGTCGATTCTGGCTTTAAGGTTTTCAATTCCGACGTCTTCAAGCAAAATTTCGAGGACGTGCTTGACCTTGGCAGTCCCGCTGTACTGCAGACCCTCTTTTGCAAGGGCTTTATTCACGTCGGCCCTTAGCGCCGCGTTCCCCCTCAGCAGGCTCTCGACATGTTTGAGGCTTCCGAAGCAGCATCCGCAGGGCGTCAGCAGGCGGACGCCTTTGCTCTCGGCAATGGCCAGGTTTTTCGCCGCGAGGTGGATATAGGCGCTGTAATTGCACCCCTTCAGCGGATAGCCGCAGCAGTTAAACTCCTTGCTGCTGTGCACCGCGATGCCCAGCTCGGCCAGGACCGTTTGCGTGGTCGATTCGTATCGATCCAGGAACGCCGAACTTATACAACAAGGGAAGAAGACCAGTTTCATATTGCCTCCGTATGCGGAAAGTTCTGTGTCGTGCGGGAAATCGCCACGTTTCTGAGCAGATAGACCAATTCGGTGACCGGCACCGCCATGGGGCATTGTTCCTGGCACTGATAACACCCCAGGCAGTCCCACAGCATCTTGGAGCTGAAAACGAGCTTCCAGAGCCTGAGGCCAACGGCGTGCATCATCTGGTGGGGGAAAAGTCCGAGTTCAGCCGCGGGGTTTTTAGTGTGGCGGACGACGGGGCATGCGAGGGTGCAGGTCATGCACCTGTAGCAATTTGAAAACGTGTTCTCCCCGATAAGCGGATGTGTGCCGTCGAGCAGCTTCTCATGCTCGGGGGCGAGAGCGATCTTCGCCGCATACTTATAGCTTGTCCCATCGAATTGGGTGGCGATGGCGTCCCTTGCCCTGTGGATCGGCTTTTCATACAGTGCCGAGTCTATCAGGTTTTTCATCATCCCCCGGGGGAAGGAAAGCGGCGAGAGTATCATAAATTCCGGAACGTCCTTCACGAAAAGCCCTTCACGGACGCTGAACCACAGGTCCTTGAGGTTTATCCCCACGGGGCACACCTGGGTGCACTGGTTGCAGTTGGTGCAAAGATTGAGCCCGTCCTGGATCACCCTGACATCCTGGGCGCTCAGTTTTTGCCCCCTGGCCAGGGTCCTTATCGAGGCTATTTTCTCCGAGGGCAGGATGGTCACATTCGGGATGAGCTGCTGGATAAATGAAAGCGAGCACTGGTCCGTGCAGAAGGCGCAGTGCGTACAGGCGTCAAGTTCCATGATCTGCCGCGTCGCGATATTCGCCGGATGCGACCGGTCGCGGTCCATCACCGCATTTGCGAGAAGACTCAGGGGGCTGACAAGCATGTGGATGCTCTTGCTGAACGGCAGGTAAGCCAGGCCGAACATACACGCGAGGAAATGGAGGTAGAATAAGGCCGTCCGCGCGTTTTCGCCGTCGAGATAAGCGGCCGGGAGGACCCCGGAAACTCCGTAGCCCATGAAAGCCCATTGAGGAGCGGAATGGCACTGCTCGCAGCTTATCGAATGGACCGTCCGGCCTTCCGCCAGGATCTCCGGTGAAAAAGGTCCGGCCACATCCCTGGAAAATAGTCCGAAATTCCCGACCCAATAGGCTTCCAGCGCTTTAAGCGAAGCCTGGTCCTGCGGACCCGCGTATTCATCCACCATGTCCTGAAAAGCCGAAGGCGACGCTATTTTCACGCCCTCCAGGAGAATGCCCGACACCAGAATCAATCCGAGTATCGCAAGCATGTAGACGTCCATCGCGCTCCTTGCCGCTTTGGGCGTTTCGGCTCTGGACTGGCGATATGCCGACATCGCGACTCCAAACAGCACCATCGCCCCGAAAAAGTCTCGCAGGAAAAAAAACGGGTTGATGGTGCTGTAGTAGTTTGAAAAAATCTTCGAGGACGTGAATGCTTCCAGGGCGTGCATCAACAGGAGCATGGTGAATCCGCTGAAGATGAGCATGTGCGAAGCCCATCTGCCCCGGTCGTTGCGAAAGATCCTGATCTGACAAATAACGTCCAGGAAGAACACTTTAATGAGGGTCAATATTTGAGCGCTGAACAGTGTGAGCGCGACCCCACGGGCCGCCGCGGATACCCTCTGCAGGGTGGTGTGCCTGCCGGCGGCTATCGAATAGCGGAACCAGGTGGAAACTTTGAAGGCCAGGCCGGCAAGAAAAACCGCCAGTGCGAGATAGAGAATCACCGTTTTAAACATAGCGCCCCACCCCTTTCGAAGGAAATCCGGTATCCGGCGCCGCTCACCAGGCTTCCAGCTCGTTTCGCCTGTGAATGAGCATTAGCTGTTCTTCGGTGAGGTTTCCCAGGTTCTCTTTCAGCCACTCCAGGTCGCCGCTCAGAATCGCCGCCCGTGCGTGGGTTGTCAGCGCATAGTCCTTGAGCGCTTCGGTCCCGTTTTGCAGGATCTTTTTCCAGAATCGATCGTCTTCATTCGCCCGGTTCAAAACATTCAGCACTTCCTGCCTCTGAATGAGGGCGCCCGTCTGTGACCCACCCTGGTCTTGCCGGGCTTCCTGGGCGGGGGCTTCGCCCCTGTTTTTCAGGGCCGAGGAAATGACGCCCTTGATCTCGTCCTCGGTAAACGGTTTGGCCAGGTAGTCGAATGCGCCCAGTTTGATGGCCTCGACCGCCGAAGACACGGTGGAATACCCCGTGATGACCACGACCTCGGTGTCGGGCTGGTCATGCTTCACTTTCTTGATGACATCCATGCCGTTGATGTCGGGCAGGCGAAGGTCCGCCAGCAGGAGGTCGAAAGTCTTGCTGTCCAACTGCTTCATGGCGTTCCGACCCGTCATCGCCACGTCCACTTCGTATCCTTCCTCCGATAAGACCATTTCGAGCGCTCTGGCCATATTGGCCTCGTCCTCCATAACGAGCACCTTCACCTTTGCCGCCTGTTCCAACGTGCCTGCATCCTGCAAAGCGGTCATGATCGCACTCCATTCTTCAAGTGGGAAAGTTGAGGACCACCGAATTGCCTCCGCTACCAGCTAAGAGCAATCCTTATGCCCACGGGGACCGCTTCCGGTTTCAACCGATCGGGCTTCAATTCTCTTAGTTATATCAGTGGCATGCATTTTCGTTGAACGAATTGGGGAGAATGCGATTTGCGGTCGGGCGTATACTTGTAAATACGTGGAAAATAGCGCGGTTTCTACCGAAGCCGCAGCGAATGGAAGGAAGGTGGGCGTATTAAAATTTATACGCCGCCATCCGGAACCTATGCGGGCGGCATGAAGCAGATTCGCAAAAAGAGGTTAGCAAAAAGACGGTCGTGGAGCGAGGGCCTATGCGTCACCCGCGTCTCTTGCGGTGAGTCCGTGTTTTTTCATGAGCGCCGAGAAGTTGGGCCTCTTCATCCCGGTATTGTCGGCTGCCAGGGTGATGTTGCCGTTGCTTTCCTCGAGGGCTTTGCTCAGAAATTGTCTCTCGATTTTTCCAAACGTCTCCTTCAGGATGCGCTTCTTCATCGCCATGAGTTCCTGTCGGGTCCTGGGGACGGCATCGACCGCAAAGGCCCCCTTCACCTCTAAATTATTCATCAAATCCACCACGCTCAAAACCCCATGGTCGGCCATGATCACCAGATGCTCGATGGCGTTTTTAAGCTGCCGAACGTTACCGGGCCAGTCATGGTTTACAAGCGCTTCGATGGCGTCCTCGGTGAATCCGTCTATCGACTTGCCCATTTTGGCGCAAAAATGCCTCAGGAAATAATACGCCAGCCTCGGGATATCGTCCTTTCTCTCTCGAAGAGACGGCAAGGTAATGGGGAAGACATTGAGTCGATAATAAAGGTCTTCGCGGAATGTTTTTTCATGGACCATCGCCCGCAGGTCCCGGTTCGTTGCCGAAATAAGTCTCATGTTGGTGGTTTTGAAATGACTGGCGCCGACGGGCTTGTACTCGCGAGTTTCCAGGACCCGCAGGAGTTTTGCCTGGGTCTCCAATGCCAGGTTCGCAACGTCGTCCAAGAAGAGAGTGCCTTCGTCGGCAATTTCAAAAATGCCGGGCTTGTCCCGCACCGCGCCGGTGAAAGCTCCTTTTACGTGGCCGAACAACTCGCTTTCCAGGATGGTGGGAGACAGGGTGCTGCAGTCCATCCCCACGAACTGCCGGGCGGCCCTCTGGCTGTGAACATGGATTGCCCTGGCGATCAATTCCTTTCCCGTGCCGTTTTCGCCGGTTATGAGCACTGTGGAGTCAGTCGGGGCGACCTTTGTTATCTTTTCGAAGGCGTCGAGCATCCTTGCATTTCTACCCACGATGCTCGCGAAACCGAATCGATCGAAGATCTCCTTGCGCAGCGCCACATTTTCCTCGACGAGCCTCTTTTTATCGATAGCGCGTTCCACGCTCAAAATGAGTTCATCGTCGGAAAAAGGCTTGGCAAGATAATCGAACGCTCCAAGCTTCATGGCCAGGATTGCGTTCTGGACGGTCGAATAGCCCGTTATAATGATAAAATAGATGTCGGGTCTTTCTATTCTAACGATTCTAAGGACCTCCAGACCATCCAGGTCCGGAAGTTTTATATCCAGCAGGACCACATCATGCCGGCCCTGCAGGGCCGCATGGATCCCCTGCCTGCCGGTAACGCAGATATCCACCTCGTAGCCCCGTTCCGTCAGCACCAGGCAGCAGCCGTCGCAAATCACCTGCTCATCGTCGATTACAAGCACCTTGCGCCTCTTCATCCGGGCCACCTTTCGACTTCCAACGATTCGGCCTGTCATCCAGGATCGGGATTTCCACCACAAACCGGGAGCCCTGCCCCTTCTTGCTGAAGGCGTTTAGCTCTCCCTGATGGTTCTTGACTATCCCGTATGTAACCGCTAGACCAAGGCCGGTCCCTTTCGGTTTTGTCGAATAGAACGGCTCGAAGATCCTGGACAGGTCCTCCTGGGAAATGCCGCACCCCGTATCTTCCACTTCGACGAATATCCAGCCGGTTTTTATGTCCGCACGGCTTCGGACGGTGATCATTCCATTTTCCCGTATGGCCTCGACGGCGTTCAGCATGAGATTGAGAAGGACCTGGTGAATCTGGTTCGGCTCCATGAGGCATTCGGGCATATCGCGGTCCAACTCCTTCACCACGACGATATGGTAAATGTAGAAGGTGTTTTCCAGCAGGCTCAATACCTTTTCTATGACAACGTTAATATTTGCCCGGATTTTGCTGAGTTCCTTCTCGCGCGCGAATTCCAGCAGGTCCTGGATGATGCCTCGACACCGGATGGTTTCGTGGATAATGATGTCCAGGCCCTCCCTCAGAGGTCCGTCTTCCGTGACTTTTTTCCTCAGACTCGAGCTATAGAGCAATATTCCGGCAAGAGGATTGTTGATTTCGTGGGCAATGCCGGCCGCCATTCTCCCCAGTGCCGAAAGCTTCTCCGTCTGGATGGCGAGTTGATCGTACCTGCTCTGCTGTTGCTCGAACGCATGGGCCCTTTCGACCGCGCATGCGCATTGCCGGGCCACGGCAATAAGGAAATCGAGTTCCTGTTCGCTGAATTTTCTGAACTCCGAGAAGTAGACCCTGATGAGGCCGATCATATTTTCCTTCAAGGTTATCGGTAGGTCCAGAATCATCCAGACGCCTTCATCCCAGGCCTCTTGAGGGTACTGGATTCGTGGGTCCTTCCAGATATCTTCTATGATGGTTATCCGGTCCTCCTCGTAGAGTTCCGAGACCATTTTGGCCGAAACGGGGCCCTTGCGCAGATATTCCTCGCTAAGACCGTAAGCCGCCCCGAGTTCCAGTTGCTCGGTCTCGAGGTTCAGGATGCGCAGAAGTGTCCCCTTGGCTTGCAGGATCTCGCTGACCTTCCATACGATGAGGTCCAATACCTGGCGGACATTCGTGCTTGAATGCACCACGGCGATTATTTCACGAAATACGTCATAGAATGACTCGGCCTTAATCGATCTCGGCATGGCGGCACCTGGCGGGGTGTTTTGCTGCATTCAATCGGATAACCAGCATGGATGAAGGAAAGGACGGGCCGACGCGCGGCTGAAGAAGAGGTTGAAAGTGAGACTTACAGGCAATCACTTTATATTAAGGCATTGAAATGTCAAGGGAGTTCATTCCAACCGTGCAGCATACCGGACCCCCTACCCAACCACGGGTAAGTTCAAGAAGACTCTGCCGAAACATGCTTGCGCCAATTTTCGGGTATGAGCGCCGAGCAGGTGAAATATCTCGGGAATCCTGAATACTCACGGCCGCTGTACGCAACGACCCCCCCGTAGCCCCCAATGCTGTTGCCTTAGCGAATCGCTTGAGCATATTGTCATTTCGACCGGAGGGAGAAATCTTTCCGTGGTGCGGAACAAACAAGATTTCTCCCTCCGGTCGAAATGACAAAACAGGGTACGTTAACGCTTAAAGCAACAGCATTGGGCATCCCCGACCCGCCGCGTTTTAAAATAATGCTTTTTCTTGCGCCGTTTTTCGATTAATTTCTGCTTTTCGCCGGTTCTGGTATAATTTAGTATTATTTCCGGTTTCCCGCGCCCGGTCTTGCAGGCTTGGGCATAATCCAGTTGTCCCGTTGGACGGAATGAAAATAAAATTCGGAATAGTCCTCAAGCTCTTTTTCCTGTACCTGATCACGTCGCTGATCTTTTACGGCACAATCTTCATATTGTTCATCCACATCCGCCAACTGGTCTACACCTCCGAGGACATTGCAAACAGAAACTACCGCATCGCCACCGCATCCAAAAAGATGATCGACAACCTGCTGTGGATGGCGGAAAGCCAGAAGAAATACGACCTGCTGAAAAAGGAAGATTATAAGGAGTATTTTGCGGCCGCCCAGAAGAACTACGAGTCGAATTTGTTCGAAATTCTGTGGTTCGGGGGAGGAGCGGCGGGCGCGGCCCCCTGGGAGGACCTCTACAAGGAATACCAGGCCCAGTTCCCGCCTCAGCCCAGGGAGAACCCCGATTCAGACCTCCCATGGCTCCAGGAGGAGCTCATAAACGAGTGGGTTGACAAAATCTCCAAGGCCCGGTTCGCAAACGAGCAGCAGATCGAAAGCCGGATGAAGAGCCTCAACGAGCGCGGCCACACCGCGGTGCAGTGGGGGATCATCGGGCTGGCGACCTCTCTGATCGTCGGATTGTTCGGAGTGCTCGTAATTTCTTATTCGATGAACCGGCCGCTTCGCGAGTTGAGGCGCGGGATCAAGTCCCTTTCGCGCTCCGGGTTGACCGACCCGATCCGAATCTACTCCAATGACGAGTTCGGCGAACTGGCCGGGGCCTTCAACGACATGGCCGCCAGGCTCATCGAAGAGGAGCGCATGCGCTCGGATTTCATTTCGATGCTGAGCCACGAGATCCGGACGCCTCTTACCTCGATACGCGAGTCCGTAAACCTCATCGTCGAAGAGGTCATGGGGGACATAAACGACAAGCAGAGGCGATTTCTCGAGATCGCCAGCCGGGAAATCGAGCGTATCACCACGCTGCTCAACCACCTCATGCAGATATCACGTCTCGAAGCCGGGGCCGTCGAAATCCGCCAGCGGCCCATCGACGCCTCGGATTTCGTTCACGGGGCGATATCGCGCGTCATTCCCGCTGCGGAAGCAAAGGACATAACGATCAGCGCCGACATTGAGCCGGGGGTCCCCGAATTTAGCGCCGACCCGGATAACTTGCAGCAGGTGCTGTTGAACCTGCTTGGAAACGCCATTAAATTCTCTCCCCCGGGGAGTGGAATTGTGGTAACGGTAAACAAGGGCGCCACGGAAAAGGGGACGGAACTCGTCTTTTCGGTATCCGACAGCGGGTCCGGCATCCCCGAGGAGGAGCAGGCCCTCGTGTTCCACAAGTACTACAGGGCCTCGGGGGTACGCGATGAAGTTGACGGCGTCGGACTGGGGTTGAGCATATCGAAGTTTATCGTCGAAGCGCACGGGGGCTACATCTCGGTGCGCAGCAATCCGGGAAGCGGGAGCACCTTCAGCTTCGCTCTGCCCGTAGTTCGGGAAGCATAGACCATGGCGGCGAAAAGACGTATCTGGAATAACATTCTGCGCTTGGGTTGCGCGCTTGCCCTCGTTTCCGGTCTGTGGGCGTGCGTTTCGGGTCCGGCGGCGATAATCACGGGCGTCCAACCCCCGGTTTGGGACCCGGCGGATCAGCAGGCCTGGGGCGAGGGTTTTCGCGCCTTCGAGGAAGGGGATTACGCATGGGCCGCGAGTATTTTCGAGACGCTGGGCGCGAGCGCTCAGACGCGCGAAATCGGCCGCAGGGCCCTTTTTGGCCTGGCGGCGACGCGACTCATCCTGGCCCACACCCCCGAAGAATACGCGGAAGCGGTGTCCGCCTGGGAATACTGGAGCGGCCAGGCGCGCTCGGGGCTCCAGGGCGAGGACCCGAGGATGCTCACGCCTTTCGTTGCGCGGCTCGCGGCGCTTCACGCGGAAAAGAACGATCCGGTTTTCGAGCAGCCCCGAAGAGTTCCAAAGGATGCGTCAAACGGCGGGGCCGGCTACAAGGGCACATTGCAGTCCAAGGAAAAGGAGGTCGAGGGCCTTCGCGCAAAGCTCGAAGCGCGCGAACGGGAGGTCCGAAGGCTCAGGCACCAGCTTGAATCCCTCGAAGAAATACACCGGAAATACCAGGAGAAAAAACAGGAAGCATCCTCTCCCTGATCCCTCTTTGCGGCGGGCTTTCCGGGGGAGGCGTCCTTTTGTGGAGGGTGCTGTTGCCGAAATCTCCGAAACCGAAGCAACCTCGTTAGAGGCGTAAAGGGGACTCCCCTCCCTTGGTGGGAGGGGGACTTACGTTTCGCGCAATTGGCACGCGCTTGAAAATGTATTTGGGTAACAGCCCCGGTGCGAAGCGGGCCTTCCGGCTCGCCGGTTTTATGGTGGATGTGTGACCATCTCTCCTGAAGCAAAGCCCGGGAACTCGTGCGGCGGGCTTTCCAGCCTGCCGTTTATGGAGCAGCCACTTGCCGACAAAACCCACCATTCTTGTTGTCGATGACGATCACAACATCCTCGCGGTCCTGGAAGCGCGGCTTTCTTCGATCGACTACCAGGTGCTCACCGCATCGGGGGGCGAAGAGGCCCTCGAAATCCTCAAGTCCAAGCCCGTGGACCTGATGATAACCGACGTCAAAATGCCGGGAATGGGCGGCATGGACCTTTTTTCCGCCTCGCAGTCGGTGCGCCCCGGGCTTCCGGTGATGTTTCTCACCGCCTACGGGACGATTCCCGACGCCGTGACGGCGCTCAAGGCGGGCGCCGCCGACTACCTCACCAAGCCCTTCAACGGGCGCGAACTGGTCCAGAAAGTCCAGGAGGTGCTGAAAAAGAGCGGGGGCCGCCCGGCGCTGGATTCCCTGCCTCCCGTCAGCGATTCGCTCTGGGGGGGCAAGAGCCCCGCGATGCGCGAACTCTACGACCTCGTCGACCGGATCGCCCGCAGCGATGTAAACGTCTTGATCCTGGGCGAGAGCGGCGTGGGAAAAGAACGCGTCGCCCGGCTTCTCCATCAGCGCGGCCCGAGGCGCGAGCAGCCCTTCATGGTGGTCGACTGCGGCTCGACCCCGACCGGACTGCTCGAAAGCGAGCTTTTCGGTCACGTCAAGGGCGCTTTCACCCACGCCATCAAGGACAAGAAGGGCCTGATCGAGGCCGCCGACAAGGGAACGCTCCTCCTCGACGAGATCGGAAATATCTCCCAGGACATGCAGATGCGCCTGCTGAGATTCCTCGAAGACCGGAAAATCAGAAGGATCGGCGACCTGAGGGAAATTCCCGTCAACTGCCGCATCATCTCGGCAACGAATATCGATCTGCGAGAAGAGGTCGAGGAGGGGCGCTTCCGGGAAGACCTCTACTACAGGCTGCGGGTGGTGACGCTCAAGATCCCTCCCCTTCGCGAAAGAAAAGAAGACATTCCGGTCCTGGTGCGGGAGTTTGTCGCGCATTTTTGCAAGACCCAGAACCTCCCCCTGGTAAAAATCGCCCCCGAGACCCTTAAATGGCTCTGCGAGTACCGGTGGCCGGGAAACGTGAGAGAACTCAAGAACTCGCTCGAAGCCGGGGTCGTCCTGTGCAGGGACGGTGTCCTTCGCCAGAGCGACCTTCAGCTCTCGGAGTTCTCCCAGGCGCCCCAGAAGGGCGCCGCCGCCCAGAGCGATGCGCTCTCCCTCGAAGAAAGCGAGCGAAACGCCATATTGAGGGCGCTCCAGCAGGCCGGCTACGTTCAAAAGGATGCCGCGCAACTGCTTGGAATCAGCCGCAGGGCGATCCACTACAAGATCAAGAAATACGGGATAGAATGCGCCGGGAAGCGCTCGGGCGGAGGGGAAGAGCCGGATTAGGGGGAGGGCCGGGGTAACGGTGAGGGCTCACCGCGGAGACGCGGAGGGCGCGGAGACCAGATGCCGGAAAAATCCGCTGTGCTCTATCTTCCGTCCTCTGTCCTCTGTCCTCTGTCCCCCGTCTTCCGTCCCCCGTCCCCCGTCCCCCGTCCCCCGTCTTCCGTCCTCCGTCCTCCGTCTTCCGCGGTGAGTGCTTTTCCTCACAAAAAGATTGTCAGGATGCGATATCCATGCTAGGAAAATTCGGGGATTAGAGGAAGGCCTACCGCATAGAACATCATTGAACATCACAATTAGGAGAAACCGGCATGGACTGGGCATGGCGTTTTGGTATGATAGTGCTTTCGGGGGTCCCGGCAATCATCGGAGGGGGCATCACCTATGGTCTTACCGATAGTTATTCGGCCGTGATCGGCTGGGAGGTCGTATTGCTTGGCCTGCTGATAGGGGCCCTTGTAAAGGGCGGCAAGTCGACCAAGGACGCGGGGCACGCCGGGGCGCACTGATGGATTGCAGGAAGGAAGACAACCTCGACAAGTGCGCTTGCACCTACAACGGCTGTTCCAGGGCCGGGATATGTTGCGAGTGCATCAGTTACCACGTGAAGGCCAGGCAGTTGCCGGGATGCTGTTTCCCCCCGGAAGCCGAGAGGACCTATGATCGATCCTTCGAACATTTCGCGCGCCTGGTCGGGGCCGGGAAGGTTTGATCGGGTTCCAGCCGGGCAAGTTTGATCAGGTTCCGGCGGGGAAAGTCCGAGTAAGTTCCGGCCGGGAAGGTTTGATTTAACCCCCAGCCGGTGACCTCAAGATGATAACGGCACGTGTCGCATCGTTTGACCCGCGCCTTTTTTTATGCCGGGTTGCGTGCCGGAAGTATCGCAGGATGCTTTTCAAAAGCGTGGAGCGCCGCGACGGGCGCTCACCCCGCCCGCCCGCATAGCCACAGCCCCGGCGGCGCGGGCAGCGCTGCCGCTTTAAGGCGATTCCTCGTAGTGGAGCAGGCTTTCCAGCCTGCCGGTGAAGAACCTCGGATTCCCAACAAACGGCGGGCTTTCCGGCCTGATATCCAATGAAGGCCCCATGCTCTTTGGCGGGCAGGCTGGAAGGGGCCATTCCCCAAGTTAAAGCGCGACGAATTGTTATGCTTGAGAGCCGAGCGGCGAACTCCAAAACCGTCATTCCCGCGGCGTTTTTGGGCGGGAATCCAGCGTCTTTGTTTTTGCAGCCGTCTGGAGAGACACTGGATTCCCACCCAAAAACGCTGCGGGAATGACGATCCTTGGGTCCCGGGCTTAACCGTGAGTGCATTACGGTTTTATCCTCATTCCCATGCTCCAGCGTGGGAATGCATATTATGGACTGTGGGATTAACATCCCCTATGCATTCCCACGCTGGAGCATGGGAACGAAGACATCTTGCCGACGCCCATAATTGCAGGCGTTATTCACCTACTTAGCGCCAAGTGAACCGTATTGGGTTTAGCACTTCCTGGCTCCCCCCCGTGCGCTTGGCCCTAACAGCTTTTTGGGCAACCGCCCCGAGACGCTCCCCCGCTTGTTTGCGCGGTAAGAATTACCTCACCGTATTGCGGCCCGGCATCAAACGACGATCGCTTCTTCCATGCTGTAACTCAGTTTCTCGCTGCAGGGAGTGCAGTATCCCGCTTCGTTTAGACATTCATCGCAATGCAGCGCCCCGCAGAGGCCGCAGGTCCTCGTCGCATATCCCCTGACCTCCGGCGGCAGAAGATCACACCGCTTGCAGTCGATATATTCCGCTTCCATCGGAAACTCCTGTTCTGCGTGATTCGATAGCCTGTCAATTAAGAAGTCTTCAACTCCAAAAGCTTCAGTTCCAACACCTTTTAAATCCAAAATCATCAACCCCAAAATCTTCAAATCCCAAAATCCTCACATCCAAAACACTTCCGGACTTGCTCGAAGTCCAGCCCTAAGCCAGGCACGATTCCAACTGGATGATCCCGGGCTGGATCCCGCCTGTTATCGCTTCACGAATACTGGCCAGGATGCTGATTTTACCGTGCGGGGTCATCCCGAGCTTCCAGTGGATCAGGGATTCGAGCATCGACTTGGCGTCATTTACGAGCCCCATGGCCGGTATCAGCAGCTCCTCGAAGTACACGATCTCTTCCGTGTAGACCCTGCAATTGTTGATCTCGTTCCAGGCCTCGGACAGTTTCTCGATGAGATCGAGGCTGTTTATGGCCTGGTTGTTTATTTCATTGTTGACGAAGACCAGCAGTTCGAGCGCCCCGTTCAGGTGGACAGCCGCTTCGACCATTTCGCCGTACTCCATGTCGCATACTGGGTCCGCCCCTATCCTGTGAGCCTGCATCGTCGCGAACCTCGTCTCTTTCCGGGCGGAGGAAAATACCCCGCCCCAGCGCAACGGGACCCCTCTCGCGGAGATCCCTAGAAAAATGGTAAGGATTAGTGGGAGGATTTCAATGACGGAGGGCGGATGTCGGAGGACGGATGTCGGATGCAAGGCGGAAGATGAATGTTAGATGTGGGTGACGTCGGATGGATGACGGAAAACGGAGTAATCAGCGCCCAAGCCGCGAACCGCAAAAAAATCGCGTCCTCCGGCATCTTACATCCGACATCTCACGCCCAACATCCAACACCCACCATCCAACATCCAACACCTCACATCCAACATCTAACCGGTTTCCGTCACCGCCCTTACGTAAAAGCGGCAGGTAAAATCGGCAGACCCGGCAAACCCGAGTTCCATGTCCGCGTGCCAGGCGCTCGTAAAGGTGCGGCGGTCACAGCTCCACAGGGTTTTCTGCTTTCTGTCGAAAGCCGGGGCGATACAGTCCCGGAACCCAAGCACGGGCGGCCTGAGAATCGAGAGCAGCTCATCCACCGTGGGGAGACGCCACAGGGAGCGGCCGGCAAACCCCGTCGCGTTCAGGCTTTCGACGTAGCCGCGGGCGGCGTGCCAGTCCATGGGGTCCGCCGAGCCGGATGCCTGCCAGGAAAGCCCGCTCTCGGGATCGAAAACGACCGACCCGTCGGCCGAATGCTTCAGTTCGGGTTCCGAATAGCGCAGGGGGCGCATGAGGGCGTCGCAGCCGAAAACATTGGGGGCCTCTTTCGAGCCGACCTTGACCGGTGCGCTCCTCAGCACCTTGCGCGCTCCCGCCGCGGGGCCGCCGCGCTCGGCCTCCCCGGCAATCCGGCAGAAGGATTCCTTCTTTCTGCTCCAGGCAAGACTCAGCCCTTCGAGGTCGCGAAGCATTTCATCCGCTGTCGAGAAACGGCGGCGCGGGTCGGGTTCGAGGGCGCGTTCCACGAAACGGTCCCAGTCGGCATCCGCATCCGGATGGCGGTCGCTCGGCCTGCCGACGCCGTCCTGGGGCAGGAGGCCCGTCAGCATCCTGTGCACGATTACGCCGGCCGAGTAGAGGTCCGCCCGCTGGTCCGCCCCGTCCGGGTCGCGTTCCTGCTCGGGGGCGGCATAAAAGGGCGATCCGATCACCAGGTGCGGCGGACGCTCGATCCGTTCTCCCCTCAGCTTCGAAAAGCCGAAATCGCAGATCTTGATCCTGTCTTCATCGGAAATCATGAGATTTCCGGGCTTGATGTCACGGTGCACGATGCCGGCGCGGGACAGCGCCGCAAGGCCATCGAGTATCTGGCGGGCATAGTAAACGGTCTTGTCGAGGCTCAGCGCGCGCGTCGGGAGGTCCGCGCGGTAGGCCTCGCCGATGAGCAGGCCGAGATCGCCATAGTAGTACTCCATAGTGAAGAAAGGCGCCCCGCCGTGGTAGTCGAAATCGAGGATGTTCACCACGTGGGGGCTTCGCAGGGAGGCTATCGCGCGGGCCTCGGATATGAAACGCTCGCCGAGGGCTTCCCGGCCGAGCAGGTTCACGAGGTTCGGGTGGGGCGCGAGGACCTTGAGGGCGACAATCCTGCCGACGACGGGGAGGAGGGCCTTGTAGACGACACTCATGCCGCCTTTTCCCAGGAGTCCGCGGATGATGTATTTTCCTATTTTTTTCAACGCACAGGCCTCGGCAGAGAAGAAAATACACGGTGGCGCGGCGGTATGTTACCCCGAAGGCGTCGCTCCCGGCAACGGCTTTTAGCCTTCGAAACCGAGGCTGCCGGGTGCGCGCGCGGGAGGGTCCGAAATATCCGTGATCGAGACTGTCGGGGATGTTGCCCAAAGAAATATTCAAGCTGCGCGACCATTGATCGGGACGTGAGTCCCCCTCCCTTCGATGGGAGGGGTTAGGGGAGAGTGTTGAATTTTCAAGTACTTACGACCCACTCCCCCAGCCCCTCCCGCCAAGGGAGGGGAGACCTCCACCCTGTTTTGGCCACACCTGTCGCAGTTTTTACATTTGGGCAACAGCCCCTCAACCATTACTCTTCCACAAGTCCGGGCGGGGATCAAGGGGATGTTGCCCAAAGAAATATTCAAGCTGCGCGACCATTGATCGGGACGTGAGTCCCCCTCCCTTCGATGGGAGGGGTTAGGGGAGGGTGTTGAATTTTCAAGTACTTACGACCCCCTCCCCCAGCCCCT
>JBAQYM010000076.1:0-38108 GCA_049300095.1 Syntrophobacteraceae bacterium | reverse complement strand
GAGTCCCCCTCCCTTCGATGGGAGGGGTTAGGGGAGGGTGTTGAATTTTCAAGTACTTACGACCCCCTCCCCCAGCCCCGCCCGCCAAGGGAGGGGAGACCTCCGCCCTGTTTTGGCCATACCTGTCATAACTCTTGCATTTGGGCAACAGCCCCTGGAGCATGGCAACAAGGACGAAACAGGTGTTTTCTCTCCGCGCCCTCCGCGTCTCAGCGGTGAGGTGTCCGCGGTAAAGAGTTACCTTTGGTGAGACGAGCCCCTTATGTGTGACCTGTTTGCCCTGTCCGCGGCAACAAATTACTCGGCGCCGAAGTCTTTGCCGATCTTTGCGGCCAAGGCGGCGCGAAACATGGACGGCTGGGGCATCGGCTTTTTCAGGAAGAATCGGGCCTACGTGGAAAAATCGGCCTCCCGCGCCTATTACGAAGGAAGATTTCACGATAGTTTTCAAAGGCTTGCCCGAGTCGTTGCGAGCCGGTTCATCATTGCCCATGTCCGCCTGCGAACCAGCGGCCCCATCGATGAATGCCATGCCCATCCGTTTGTCCTTCAGTTCAAGGGGCAGGACTGGATCTTCGCGCACAACGGGAAGGCCCCCGCCATCGAAGCCTATCGAAGTGAAAGGGTCCGGCTCGATGACGCCGTGAGCGATTCGGCAAGGGCCTTCGAGTATCTTCTGGACGGCATCGAGGCCCGCCATGAAGGAGGAGCCGGCATCCTCCCCCTCTTCACGGCGGTGGCCGACACATCGAGACAAATGATCGAGGAATACCCCGGGTCCTACAACTATCTCCTGACCAACGGATGCGTGCTGTTCGCGTTCAGCAATCACCGGCAGTTTCTTTTTCTCAAGGGAAGCAGGAAGCTCGAAAGGGGCCTGCTCCTGACCACCGTGGAGCGCGGCCTGGATGAAGAAAACTGGACGAGGTTTTCCAGGCGGAAAGAATCGGTCGGCTTTTTGATGGCGATCGTGGGAAGCGATATCCTGCTGCAAACGGACATCCGATAAGGAAATGGAAGTCCGGCATTCGCACCGGATCAGTGGACCTCCATGTCCGTGTCATGGCTCATACAGTCCCAAACACCCTTGGGGTCGCACTCCCGGCAATGGTAGTGCTCTCCGTAGAGCAGCCTGTGTTCGTAGAAAACGGCCTCCTCCACGGGCACACGGGCTTCACAGTGCGCACAGGTAACGTATTGAATATTCTCTTTTTCCATGATGTCCGCGCATGGGGCCGAAACGGCAGGTCGGGCCAAATCCTTAGTCCGTAGGTCCGTAGTCCGTAGGTTGGGTTAAGCGGCAGCGAAACCCAACGATTACACGACCTGTTATGAAAAAATGTTGGGTTTCGCTGCCGCTTAACCCAACCTACAAGACTTAACCCAACCTACGAAACTTCACCCAGCGCACATAACCCTCTGTTCACCGTTCACTCTTCACTCTTCACTGTTCACTCTTCACCGCCCTTCCTGGGTTTGTGCATGGGAAGGCCGTACAGCGTATCGACGTAGTATAAACAGTTTTCCGGGCCCAACTCTTCAACTTCCCGGCGGAATTTCCGGCAAATTTCCAACCCTTTCTCGCGCGCGCCCTCGGGAAAGTCTTCCTCGTCGGACATATAGCCCTTCTCGATCTCGTCGAGCTTTTTCATATACTCTTCATAGCTGATTTCCTCGAGCGCCATTAATCCTCCTCAGCGTTGCGGGCCGCAACTCATCAGGATTTTTTTCCCGTGCTTTCAAAATCCGCGAGGGCTTTTCTGGCATTTGCAATGAGATCGTAGAACGTCTCCGACTGATGGAAATCCACGCCCCCGCATCCCATGTCGGCGGCCCTGTCGAAGACATCCTCCCCGTCGATGTAGGCCACCAGGGCCTTTGCCGCCTCATAGAGTCTTAGGACCTCATCGCTCATTTGCCCGTGCTCCTGTTATGCTTCACCGGTGAGGCGCGGAAAACGGATGTCGGAGAACGGATGACGGATGACGCAAAAACCCGCTATTCTCCGTCCTCCGTCCTCTGTCCTCCGTCCTATTCGCCCTGGCCAGGAGCATCCGGTCGGGGTCCCTTCATCCTTTTTTCGAGCTCATCCCCGAACCTTGCGAGAAACTCGGTCTTGAAGGCTTCGATTTCCATGGCCTCCTCGGACCGGCCCAGGAAATACAGCGCCATGCCCTTGAACACCTGGGCTTCCTTGATCTCCGGGTCTATCGCGAGGGCCTTGTCGAAGTAAGGCAGGCTCCCGGCGTATTCGGACATGCCCAGCAAGGCATGCCCCCTGGCTGTCAGGGCGTGGACATTGCCGGGCTGGCGGACGAGAATCCGGTCCAGAATCTCGATGGCCTCGCCGCAACGGCCCATATCGTTTAGCGCGAAAGCCTTCAACTGCTGGGCCTGCAGGTTCTCGGGCCTGAGGGCCAGTTCCTTGTCGCAGCAATACGCCGTCTCTTCCAGGAGCCCTTTTTCGGCCAGTTTCGCGGCCCCTTCCATCCAGCTCACCTTGTCTTCCGGGGTCACGTCTATGATCTTCATCATCACGCTCTCGTAGGTCTCCTCGACGACGCGCCTGCCGGTGACCGCAACGGGCACGCCATGGCCGGGAAGAACGTGAGCGATCTCCTTTTTCATCAACTGCTTGAGCCCGTACAAATAGTGGTCGAACCTTCCCCCGGCGGTCTTGTCGGCATCCGACACGGTATCGGGCAGCACGGAATCACCGGAAATAACCGTCCCGGTCGGCCGGTGATACAGGCATATGCCGTCGATGGTGTGGCCGGGCGTGTGGATGACCTCCCATTCAAAACCGCTGAGATCGATGGTTTCTCCGCCCGTCAGTTCGGTCGGGGGGAAGCCGGCCTCGGTGATCAGCCGCTTGAATTCGAGCGGACCTCCCGCGTGCATGATTATCTCGACCTGCTTGTTTTCCATGACGGGGGGGAACCTCAGCATTTCGAACACGCCCATGCAGTGATCGCGGTGTCCGTGGGTGAGCACGATCTTCTTTATATCCAGGAGGTTGTACCCCAGCTTTTCGAGCTCGCCAAAGATCGTGTAATCATTTCCCGGGTCCACCAGGGTCAGGTAATCGCCCGCAAGCACATAGACATTGCTGGAATGATGATATCCGATAAGGAACCTGCCGTTTTCAAAGACAGGATGCGAAACCTGCAAAATCTCGCCAATCGGCAGCCAGCCCGGATGAGGCGGTTCTTCCTCCGGCAGCGCTTCGTCCTCCATGAGCGGCCTTATGTCTCGGCCTGCTCCCCGCCTGTCCTCATCTTTCGCCATATTTGTCATCACATTTCCCCGATGAATGCCTGTGGTTTTAGGTTGACGACCCGACGCCGCGTTTCATGAATGGGACCGTTTACCGCGGAGACGCGGAGCGCGCGGAGGTAACTCGCGGATGATGTATCATATCAATAATAATACATGATGCACCGGGCATCAGCCTCGGTTTCTTAAATTGACACGCCCGATGACCGATAGTTCAACTTGCTCCTGATCCCAGGGTCTTCTCCGCCCGGTTATGGCGGGGTCTCCTGACCGCGCCATGCTCTCGACCGGAGGTCTCCAGCTCACCTGAGGATCGTTTACCTCCTTGGGAGACCTTCGGTCGGGCACGGTGGCACGGTCGGGAGACCGTGCCACAACGCGATTATGAAATAGTCCACTAAGGTCTTCTCAGCGTTCTCCGCGTCTTTGCGGTGAATGCTTTTGACCTTTTGGTTGCGGCCGTAAGGCTGCGTTGCGCGCTCCCCGGTGAACGGTTACTAAAAAACCCCCTCTCCGGGCAGACCAAAAAAGGGGGCGTATCGATCAATTCCGCCTCTCCCCCGATCAAGGGGGAGAGGGGATTGACGCGGTCGGTTTTCGACGGCTACCCGATGTATTCCAGTGAATACGCCATCTTCATTCTCTCACTCGGCCACCACTTTTTACTTACCCTTTCTTCGCCGGGGTACACGGCCCTGTTGTCGATTTTGTCGATCATCACCTCGATGAAATGAAATTCGGTGAGTTTGTGCTTCTTGATGACCTCGGAGGGCAGGAGAACCACAAGGCCTGTCTCCTTGGAACATTCCCATTCAAACGGTTCGTCGGGGGCCGACACCTCTTGTCCGGTTTTGCCCGAGTAGATCTTGAGCAGTTTGCCCTGGACTTTCATTCTGGGCTGCATGTTAAATTCGTCGTACAGCTCGTCGGATATGTGCCACCAACAGGCTCGCGCGTTAGCGGCCGTATATGCTTTTACGAGCATGGGGTCAAAGCCGCAAACCACCACACGGCATTTTTCCGGCATATCAAACCTCCTTCATGCTTACGTTGGTCTCCACTTTCCTCAACTGGTCGCGAAGATCTTCAACCTGGCAGTAGCAGTAGATCATGAACTCCTTGACCTCGGATTCGTCGAGGTGGTCCGTCTCGAACAACCTCCTGACAAAGGGATAAATGTTCATCTGGATCTCTTCGGACAATTCCAGAAGCACATGTTCGTTATCCCCGTCGGGGGATGCCCAGCTCAAAAAGCCCGTCTTCCAGTTTTCCAGCATCCCCTTGAGGACATCAAGTTCCTTACGGACGTTTTCTTCCATGCTATGCCTTCTTCCTCGCCTCATAAGCGTAGCACTTCTTCACCACGTTGAAGTCCGCCACGCACCAGTAGTGGGGCCAGTGGATCTTTTTGCACCAGCCGATTATGTCCGCGGGAGGGAACTTCGAGCCCTTGAGGACCGGCTTCAGGTATCTGCACTGCCAGCATATATGGTCGCTCACCCTTTCCGGGATCAAAACAGTGTCGAGAAAATCTTCAGGCGTTAAATCCGTCATGCAACACTCCTTTCTCCAGCTACCAGTCCTTTACTTCACCGGCGGCGAGCTTCTTCTGATACTCCTCCCAGACTTCGGGGGACAGTTTCCGGATATCCCAGTTGAAGCCGAAGCTCCCGGCCAGACCCGCCGACGGCGGCTGCGGACGCCATCCCCGCACCGGGCGGCCCCGGATGCTGAACTTGACCATGTCGGCAACGCCCCGCAATTGCGCCCTGGGCTTGCATTCGTACGGCCGGGTCCGGCCCTCGACGCCGGGCCTGTAGTTGGAGTAGCCGTCATAGGGCTTGTCCGCGTAGAGGGGCGAGGTGTCCGGCTTCTCGCCGGGTCTTTCTTCAGGCCCCTTGTACATGAAGCCCTGGATCATATGGATGTAGTAAACCGTGCCGCACTCGGCACAGTTGATCGTGCCTTCCCAGTTCCAAAAACAATAGGGATCCAGGTAGTTGATCGTGTCACACGGCTTGCCGCCGGATTCTTTCTTGCACCAGATGATATCACACACGGTCGCCTCCTTCTAAATGTAGGCCTTGTCGTACCACTCTTTGATCTTGGTGAGCGGGACCCCGAGCATGTCGCGGTAGATCTTCTTGTTATCCGCACCCACCGGACGCCAGTGCCAGTTGACCCGCCTCGGGGTTTTTTCCATCAACCCGCAACTGTAGCCGCTGTGGAGCAACATATCGCCGAACAGGGGATCGTCCAGCCAGCGCACCGTGCCTCTTTCCCTGTAGTGCGGACTCTCGTAGACCTCGCGGTCGTTTCGAACCGGTTCGGCCAGGATGCCGGCATCGGTCAGGATCTTGGCGACCTGGGACCTGCTCTTGTCTTCGGCCCATCGTTCCAGGGCGGTGTAGATCTCGACCTGGGCTTCGCCTTCGACCCGGTCCTTGTGGGCCTTGTACTTCTCGTAGAGGGGATGCATGCCGGTAATGGCGCACAGTTCCTTGAAGTCCGCGTCCTGGAAGGCGCTGACCATGACATACCTGGCGTCGAACTTGTCCTGCGGGTTCTCGGCGTCCGGGAAATCGGACTTGCCGCACAGGATGATGCCGTGCGCGGCCAACTGGGTGTCCCAGTTGCCCCAGCGCTGCCGGACGAGGCCGAACTTGCCGTACATCGTCGTGGTGTGCCCGAGCATGCGGGTGGGGACCTGCACCTGCGAGAACTCTATCATGGTGCCCAGCCCGGTCTTTCTGCGGTGTTGGATGGCCGCCAGAATCGAGCAGGTGATCAGGTTTCCCGATTGCCAGTCGATGACCCAGTTGGTGCACTTGGTACAGTGCCCGCCCATGTACTCGTGCATACCCGTCAGCGAGGCGAGTCCGGCGTGGGCCTGGCCCAGGATGTCGTAGGAACCGCCGAAGATCTTGGGACCGTAGCCGAAACCCCCGCCCCAGACATAGATGAACCTGGGGTTGATTTCGCTAAGGTAGCGGTAGCTCATTTTCCACTTGTCCAGGGTCCCCGGCCGGTAGAGCTCGGTGAGCCCGTCGGATTTTTTCACCAGCCCGTAGAAAACGTCGACCATCTCCTTGACGTGATAATCCATGGTAAGAAAATACTTGTTGGAGTTGGCGTTGGTAAAACCCAGGCCCGTGCCGGTCATGGGACGGGTGTCGTGGAGCGGATAGAGGTAGCACTCGTTAAAGGGAGAGGTGTGCCGCATGGCGTCACCCATCCTGGGCATCTCGATCTTGATGCACTCGGCGCCCAGTTCGGCGAGGTTGACCACGGAGTGGGGCGTGAAGATATACATGGTGCAACTCAGCCATCGGATTCCTTTAAGCGCCGTGGGCTTGGCGTGTTCGTTGCCCACATCGAAGAGTTTCTTGCAGTACTCCTCATAGGGCATCTTGAACTCTTCCATCTCACCTTTGCTCTTGGGGCCTGGCAGGTCTTCTATATTTGTTACTCTTGGGTCTTGTGCCATTACATCACCCCCTTTTGTTTCATTGCATTCACCGCGGTCTGGGTCATCCCAGTCCATTTCAGGTAGATTTCGTAGTTGTCATACCCTATGTCCCTGCCCATCCACTTGCACCGGAACGGCGCCCGGAGCTGATAGGACGCGGGGCTCGAAGCAATCAGCAACGGGCCGTAGTCGGTCTCGTGGACGTATATCCAGGGGCGGTACTTGAAGTGCGGGAACTCGCAGACCTCGTCTATGAACATGACCGGTCCGGCCGCGAGCTGGTATTCGAGCAGCTTGGTCTCGGCCTCGACCCGGTTGACGTCCCTCAGCCAGCGGGTGGTGAGAGTATATGTCTTGATCAGGGCGTGCAGGGCGTTTCTTGCCCCCATCTCCTTGAGGAACGGGTCTTCGTGGATCAGGCGGCCGAATTGCGTGAACTCGCGCTCCAGGCAGAACCCGATGTTGTACCAGAGCTTGTCGGTCTGGCCGCCGATCATCATGTAGCCGTCCTTACACGGGTTCCAGGCGTACTGGTTCAGGTTGGGGTCCCAGCCGCCGGACCTGGCCTTGATGCTGGCGTTGAAACCGTACCAGGTGATATCGAAGTCGATGATATCCATCAGGGCTTCGGCCCCGGTCACCTCGATCATCTGGCCAGTGCCCCCGAGTTCGTCTCGCCAGTAGAGGGCCGCGTTGGCGTTGAGGAACGCCTGAGCGCCGGCGACGTAATCGGCGAGCCAGATCCCCGAACGGGTCGGGTCTCCGCCCCGGCCGCGGGGGAGCAGGTCCTGGGCCAGCCCGGTGTTGTGGATCCACGAATTGGCGGCGCTGGCGAAGGGTTCGAGCATCCACTGGCCGAACTTGGACTGCTTGTCCTTCCAGGGGCCCCACTGGCCGAGCATGCCGACCCAGACGTAGACCATCCTCGGGTTGATCCCCTTGAGCTGGCGGTACCCGACACCCCGCTCGTCCATGTAGCCGGGGGGCATCCCGTCGATCAGGACGTCCACGTTGCGGGCCATTTTCCTGAAAACTTCCCTGCCCTCCTCGGTGTCGACATCCAGGGTCACGCAGTGGGTGTTCACCGTCTCGTTGACAAACTCCATGCCGCACTTTTCCCCGGTCTCCTGGTTTTGCAGGAGGTACTCTTCGCGGCCGAAGGGCGTCAGCTTCCTCAGGGGATCGCCGCCGGGAGGTTCGATGGAAACGACTTCGGCGCCGGCCTCGCCGAACAGCGAGGCGCAAAACTTGTGGCCCAGCCGCCACAGGCCGATGTCAAGGACCCTCAAGCCCGCCAGCGCCTCGTCTTTTCCGTACCTTTTTTCAAATCTGAGGTTGTCTTCGGCCCAGTCACAGAACTCCAGCGCCTTTCTTCTTTCGTAGATCGGTTTTACCTGCTCGTAGGAAGGCGGAGGGGTGACCGGGAAGGGCCTGACGTTTAAATCCATCAGCCCTATTGTGTCGGCCCGGCTGTTTATTTCGATATCTCGTTTTTCCGGCATCTTTTACCTCCACTCGTTTAGATCCAACTCAAGTATTGTCCCAGAGCTATTCTCTGTTCTCGCGGACGAACGCTTATCCGCCCCAACCGCTTCTTCTCACCTCCATTCCGGTTAAAAGTGAGTCCCATCGGCGTCTAAGGACTTGTGAAGGTAACGAGATTCGAATATTACAAGGCAATGAGATGAATTATTCCGCCGACGATTTTCTGCCCAGACGCTTGTTTTTTAACGATTTCCCCTTCCTGTCGACCTTGAGGTCCGTCAGGATGGGTTTGACCATGGTTGCAAACTCCCACTCGGGGTAGGGTTCGATGATGCACCCGTAGGCCCCCAGCTCCATCACGCGCTTTACCAGGTTGCGGTGGACCTGGCTGCACAACACAATCAGCCTGCATTCCCGGCAGGCCATCTTGAGTTTCGACACCATTCCGGCGCCGTAAGCCACCACGGCCTCGCTGTCGATGAAGATTATCGCGTTGTCCTTTCCCTTTAAAAAATTCATGAGATCGTCGAGGTCCGCGATCCCCACGCTCGGGTGATCGTTTTTCGTTAACAGGCTCGAGATGTGCTCGCGAACCTTCTCGCTTAGAGCCAATACCGTAAACTGTACATCTCGGGCGACCATCGAGGGACTCCGATTCTCCACCGCCCTTCATGCGGCGGGCTTCCCTTTTATATGAATCGAAGATGCTCCGAAAATTAACGGGCCACGCCTTTGCGGGCGCGATGCGGCAATCTCCGGCCATCAGGCGTTTTCCTGTCCTCCAGTTCTTCCGGACGCAACGGTCTTGAGCATTTCCTCCTTGACTCTTTCCCGGAGCCCGCTCTTGAAGGCCTCGATTTCCATGGCCTCATCCACATTCCCGGACAGAAACAGGGCGAATGCCTTGCCCAGCAGGGCGTCCTCCCGGTCCGGCCGGGTCTCGAGGACCTTCTCGAAGCACCGGAGGCCTTCCTCGTATCGTCCAAGCCCGAGATAAGAGTTCCCGCGGCCCGTCATGGCGGACGGGTCGTTCATTTCTCCCGGAGAGCGTCTCTCGAGGAGGGTGAATGCCTGGATGGCCTCGTCGAATTCTCCCAGGTCGTTGAGGCAGAAAGCCCTCAATTTGACCGGCCGGGTGTCGTCGGGATTTGCGGCCAGGGCCATGTTGCAGCAGAGCACGGCGTCCTCGGGCAGCCCGGCCCGCGCCGCGGCGGAAGCGGCCTCGAAGAGCGACGGGACTTCTTCCCGGTTTACCCCGATCACCTTGAGGAGCACCGCCAGGTACCCGCTCTCGACGGCACGCCCGCCCTCGGAAGCAACCGGAAGGCCGTGGGCGGGAAGAATGTTCTCGATCT
The DNA here is from genome assembly GCA_049300095.1 of Syntrophobacteraceae bacterium. Taxonomy (GTDB): domain Bacteria; phylum Desulfobacterota; class Syntrophobacteria; order Syntrophobacterales; family Syntrophobacteraceae; genus SbD1. Next base: position 28,523 of record JBAQYM010000076.1, on the reverse strand, counting down.
CGTGCCGAACCAGGGACCTCATGCTCGCGAGGTGGCGGTCCATCCGCGCCCGCGCCCGTTCATCGAGCGCGGCCGCGGCGCCGGGCAGATCCATGAGGCCGGACATAAGGGTGCGGGTCGGGACATGGAGCAGGCAGATACCGTCCTCGAAGCGTCCGGGGGTATGGATCACCGTCCAGGGAAATCCGCTGAGATCGAGTGCCTGCCCGTCCTCGACCTCGGTCAGGCGGACGCCGAACTGCCGGGTTATCTTTTTCAGTCCCGGCGGCCCCTCGCCGTGAAGGACAATCTCGAGCACGGGATTGTTCTTGATCGACGGGTAGCGGAAAAGCTCCATGGTCCCCATGGCGCGATCGGGGTCCCCGTGGGTCAGGACGATCTTCCGGATGTCCCCCGGGGCATACTCGGGGTGCTCGAAAAGCTGCATCATGGCGGTGTAATCGTTTCCCGGATCGACCACCGTGAGATAGTCCCCGACGATGACATAAATATTCGGAAAAGAATCGCAGCCTTCGAGGAACAACACGTTCCTGAAAAGCGGGTCCCCCCGTTGAAACACATCGGAGAGAAACCTCCAGTCGGGCGGCTCCGGCTCGCCCTCGTCATCCGGCCCATGTTCGGCTTCGCTCCCCCCCACAACAATCGGGACCCATCCTTTTGCCTTCTCCTTATCGCTCGGTTCCATGCTGTTGCCTCGCGGAACGGATTACAGAGGTCGGATAACAGGGGACCGGGACTTCTTGCGTCATCCGACCCCGGTCCTCCCCGGTGAAGGTCTTTTCGAGACAGGACCCGCGCCTCTTTCGGCCCGCTCGATCATGCAAACGGGCAAACCGGTCTCCATGCGGGCTATGCCCGGGATTTTCGGCTCATGGCCTGGCACTACGGGGATGGGGAACGCTAACAATGAGAGAGGAATGAAACCGGGCGTTGAACAGTGGCGGAATTGAGGAATTCCTCTGCCAACCCCGCGATTCAGGGCTGCCGAACGGACCCGTCGGGAGTAACGGATTGAAATATCAGCAAAATATTTCTCAGATACCGGACAGCGGCCGATGCGCGCCCGGATATATTTTCCACTGCGACCGGGGTCGTCCGGAGAAGACCATCATCCTTGTTGGCAGGCCGGATGATGGTCCCCACGCGGTCGACCTCTCACCCGCTCTCACATAGGTGGGATCATTGGAGAAACGGTTTTGAGGGTCGCAAAGTATCTTACAAGAACCATGCCCGCCCAATGCTGATCGGGTTCGAGCGACTTCCGGCGGAAGGAGCGGCCGTTCCGCGGAAGGAGTGGCCGTTCGACCCACGGCGGGGTGGCCGGGTGGCTTGGCCGAAACAATGGGGGTGCGGGGGAAGGGGCTATTGCCCCAATGCAAAAGTTGCGACAGGTATGGCCAAAACAGGGCGGAGGTCTCCCCTCCCTTGGCGGGAGGGGAGTCCCCGGTCGGCTTTGATCGCGGTTTCTTCGCTTTCGTGGATTTCAAGAACTTACCACCCCCTCCCCCTACCCCTCCCACCCGGGGAGGGGAGTCCCCGGTCGGCCTTGATCGCGGTTTCTTCGCTTTCGTGGATTTGCGCAACGGCCCGGGAATCATTCCTCCGCTCTTTTTAATGCGCTCGGGAGGCATGCGGGCAAAAAAATCGGGGAAATTGGGTTCGAGGAATAGGGAATGTGGCCCGTGTGGCCGATTTGGAAACCATGGGCGGGGATGGTCCCGATTAAACGAAAAAAAAATAAAAAAACTTTTTTACTAAAAATTTGCTCGAATTCAATCCGGGATTTCGGGCGGGAGGCGGCCGAATGTGCGGAATACGCCCCCCCAACTAGTGAAATTGGACACAAGCAACTATTTCCAGGCCTTCCGGGCCTTGTACGGGAATCGACCCCTGCTCATCGCTCGTCCGGACGCTTCGCGGCGGACTCTTCCACGCCGTACCTGCGCATCTTGCTGTAGAGAGTGCTCCGGCTGATGTTCAAACGCCGCGCCGCATCGTGCTTGTTCCATTTCGACTCCTGGAGCGCGTTCAAGATCAGGACCCGCTCGTTTTCGGAGAGCGAGGTCAGCGGTCTAGTCCCGGGGATTTCCCACAGGAACCTCGGCAGGTGCTTTCTGCGGATCGTGTCACCCTGCGCCAGGACGACCGCGTGGCTGATGGCGTTTTCGAGCTGGCGCACGTTTCCGGGCCAGTCATGGTTCATGAGGGCCTGCATCGCCCCGGGCGAGAAGTTCCGGATATTCTTGTGTTCTTTGAGATTATACTTGGCGAGGAAATGATGGGCGAGCGGGACAACGTCCTCCATGCGCTCCCTCAGGCTCGGCAGGTGAATGGCGATTACGTTGAGACGGTAGAAGAGGTCGTCCCTGAATTTTCCGGCCTGGACTTCATGCGGGAGGTCGCGGTTCGTCGCCGCGAGCACCCGCACATCGGCGGCGATCACCCTCTCGCCGCCCACCCTCTCGAAACAGTGGTCCTGGAGGAAGCGCAGCAGGAAGATCTGCACCGAGGGCGCAATCTCGCCGATTTCGTCCAGGAAAAGCGTCCCGCCGTGCGAGCGCTCGATCCTGCCCTTCTTCTGGTGAATGGCCCCGGTGAACGCCCCTTTTTCATGCCCGAAGATCTCGCTTTCGAGCAGGGTGGGCGAGTAAGCCGAGCAGTTGGCCACGATGAACGGACCTTTGCGCCGATGGCTCTGGCTGTGGATGGCGTGCGCGACCATTTCCTTGCCCGTTCCGTTTTCTCCGGTGATCAGGACCGTTGCGTCGGAGCCGGCCACGAGGTCGATCAACTCGTAGATTTCCTGCATGGCCCTGCTCTGGCCGATGATGTCTCCGTAGCTCGAGCGCTCCGTCACCTGCGACCTGAGGTTTTTCACCTCCGCCTCGTGGATGACAAGGTTGCGCAGGTGGCCGGATGCCTGTTCGCAAAGGGCTTGCAGGAAACGCAGGTCCTCGGGCGGATACCGGTTGAAGGTCTTTGACCCCAGGAAGAACAACCCGATACACTGCCTGCGAACGAACAGGGGTATGGCGGACCAAGTCGGGTCGGATTCGGCCACGATCTTGAGAAGGGGGAATACCTTCGAGCTGTCGGCCGGGCTGATGGCTTCCTTCAGTTTGAATTTCTTGAGCTGGTGGACGAAATCCGAGGTAAGCGTGCACAATTCGAGTTTCTGCAGCACCTGCAGCAATTTCTCCATGGCTTTCGGGTCGCAGTCGTCGAAGGTGAGGAATTGATCGCAGGACGCGTTGAGGAGCAGCAGGGCCGGCTCGGCCCCCGGGAGCAGTTTCACCGTGAAATCCAGGAGAAACTGGACCAGTTCGGACAGGGTGCCCTTGGTTCCCACTTCGCGCGAGAGATCGAACAGCTCCTCGAGCCTGCGCTGTGTCCGAAGCAGCTCATCGGAGCGCAACGCCAGCGCCTGCTCGAGGTTCTTCGTCTCGGTGACGTCGCGTTCCGTCCGAATCACCAGGTCCACTCTTCCTTCATCGTTGAAGACCGGGTACGTCGCGAGCTGAGTGATTTTCCCGCGCTCCCTCAGGTCGGGGTGGACCCTGTCGCAAACCGTGGCCTCTCCGGTCTCATAAGTCTTGCGCACGGGACAGTAAATCCCCGCTTCGTGGCAGGGAAAGCGCCTGCCGAACAGGACCTCATAGCACGTCTTGTCCGAAAGCTCCCCGGTATTTCCGACCCCCGTCTTGACCAGAAAAGGCTCGTTGGCCTGAACGATCCTGTAGGTCCGGGGGTCCACCACCATCAGATTGTCGGTGATGCTGTTGATGATCCTTTCCGAGAAGGACTTCGCCGAGCGCAGGGCCCCCTCGATCTCCTTGAGGCAGGTGATGTTGGTGAGAATCCCCAATGCCCCCTGGAACACCCCGTCGTCCATCATCGGGGCCGCTGAAACAAGACAGTATATCCTCGCGCCGTCTTTTCTGATGAGCGTCACTTCGAAGGTGTCGGACAGCCCCCGACGGCGCCTCTCGAATTTACTCCGGGCGAACGCCTCGACCGCGTCGTCCATGAAATCGAAAATGGACCTGCCCTGGATTTCATCGAGGTGGTATCCGAGCATCGTGGACAGTCTCCTGTTCGCGAAAACGATCCTCGCCTCGCTGTCCACGATATAAATTCCCTCACGGGCGGTCTCGACGATCTTGCGGTATCTTTCCTCGGATGCCTTCAACTCCTTTGCCAGGTTCTGACGCTTCGAGGTATCGTGCGCGTGCCCGATGGCCTTCGCGACCCTTCCTTCCGAGTCCCTGACCGGAGAGACGGTGAACTCGAAGCTCCCCTGCGCCCCGCCGGGCAAAAGAGGAGAGATCTCCCAGGATTGCGGCTCGCCGGTTTCGAAAACACTCTTGAAGCGGTTCGCAAAAAGCTCGCCCTCCGGACCGCCGAATACCTCGTCGCACCGCTTGCCGACCAGGTTCGCGCCGGCGGGTTGGAAAAGGGCCGCGAAGGCATCGTTCACCGTGATGATACGAAGGCCGGGGTCGCTGACGAGCACGGGTTCGCTCAGACTGTTAAATAATTCTTCGAAAGAAAGGTGGTCCGCTTTGGGCATGAGTTGTCTCATGAGCTTTCCTGATCGGCCGCCGGGGCCGGGGCCTGACGCCGTCGTGTGCCGTCGGATGCCATCGGGCGGTCCGGAGTCTCGATTCTTTTCAGCGGCTCCCTATTTGAGCAACGGCCCCCTCAGCGGGGGGTCTCGGGACCCTTGCGTCCCGCCTCCTGGGAGAACAGGAGTTTCGAGGAAAAGCCCCCGCACAGGTCACCGAACCATTCCTCGACGACGCCGTACACGTTCCAGGCGCCGTCCCGCGTGAGCGTGACCTCTCCGGTGTTGTCACAGTCGTGATTGGCGCACCAAAACTGAGTAAATCCGGGCAACACGAGTTTCCTGCAAATTTCCCGGCAGGACCGGCAGAAGACCCGTTCGTTGTGAAGGTCGATCAGAAAGCGGTTCCGATGCTCCGATATGCCTTCCATATGCATACCCCTGGACCCGTTAAGGCCATCGAGCGGCGCTGCATGAAAGCCGGTGTTCGGGAGCAATGCGTCGCGATGCGGCTCGGACCCGGCGATTCCCGCGTAGCCATAAAACAGCGTGACCGGCGCGGCGGAGACTGCAACAATTGGACTGATCTCTGGGAATGGGAAAAATAAACGCTTAGTCGGACTGTCGATGCTCGTAGGGAAAAGGTCAAAGTGCCCGATGTCTTGCCAGCAGGGACTTTGGGAGAGGGAATACGAACAGAAGGCACCGCGAGGAAACCGTTCGAGACCGGCCCGCATAACGAGGGGAAGGTCCCGGCAGGCCCGAACCTGCTGCCTACTCCTTAGTAATAGCAAACCTTACCCGGCTGCCATGAAATGTCAAGCAAAAAAGGCGCCATGGTAACTCAAAGATTTGTGACCATTGGGGCGATTTGAAATCGGCATGAGAGCTGGCATTCTTTTTGCTCAGTCAAGACGGGTCTACGCAGTTGTGGGTTTTTCCATCGAGCGCCGCCCGACCTGTTTCCCGGCCTCCCACAGATCGATCCCCTCTCAGGCGGGAAGGGATCGAGACAATGTTGTTGCTTTAAGGCGAATGGGGCGATTCTTCGTCGTGGGGCAGGCTTTCCAGCCTGCCGGCAAAGGACCGCGAAATCCCGGCGAACGGCGGGCTGGAAAGCCGGCCCCACATGATTGCGCGCTTAAAACAACGGCATCGGGGGTTGGAAAAGGGGCCCGAGCGCCCCCACGGGTTAGCGCGGCGCGTCTTGGAAGCGGACTTACTTTTTCCACCGAAAGGAGGGTCCCATGCCAGTGTATGTGTCTTTTTTGAAAGTGACCGCGGAAGGAAATAAGGACATCAAGAAATCGCGGGAGCGCTTCGATCTCGGCAAGAAGAATGTGGAGCAATTCGGGGGCAAGATTCTTTCCGCCTACTACGTCGTGTCTCGCGGGGAGTACCTGATTATAGCCGAATTCCCGGATGAAGAGGCCAGGGTCAAGAGCATGGCCAACACGCTACAGCGCGGGACGGTATCCTACGAGGTCTACAAGGCCCTGCCCGTGGAACAGTTCTTTGGCCTGTTGGAGAAATAAAGCCGGCCCCGTCGACCGTTCGAGACATCGGCGGAGGGCCTGCCCGAAGTTAGACTCGATTTTTGGGTAACCGTTCACCTCGCGGACGCAGAGGACACCGAGAAAACCGGGACTTGGGTAAAACGCCCGGCAGCATTTCAAGAAACCGCTCCCCCGGGACAGCCCGCGACCGTCCCGGACCCGACAGATTCGAATTCGCTATTTCTCCGCGCCCTCTGCGCCTCCGCGGTGAACGGTTACATTTTTTGCACCGGTAATTCTACCATCCGCACCCATGACTTTTTAGTCCATGGACGATACGTTTCACGCAAAGGTGAGGAGGAATCCCATGAACGAACTACTGGCGCCCGGCGGAAGTTTAGCCATGGTGGAAGCCGTTTTCGATAATGGCGCCGATGCCGTTTACGTGGGCTCCAAAGGGTTCAGCCGCAGAAAATGCGTCTGGGAACTGGAAGACTCGCAGATTCGGGAGGCCATCCGGATAGCCAACCGGTTTGGGGGAAAGGTGAGGATCGCCCTCAACGCGGAGGTCCCGATCGAAAAGGCGATGGTCCTGTCGGGCAAGCTGGCAAAATACGCATCGTGGGGGGCCGAGGGCATCATCGTTAAGACACCCTTCGTGATGGAGATGGCGCGCGCGAATTTCCCCGAACTGATCATCCACGCAAGCGTGGGATGCAACATCAAAACGCGGGACCAGATCGCGCAATACCAGGCATACGGCGCCACCCAGGTGGTGGTCGGCACCGAGATCAAGACGGTCGAAACTCTCAGGAATTTCAAGGCTGCGGCCGACTCGCTGGGGGTGGCCACAGAAGTGCTGATCCACGGCAACCGGTGCGTCGGCGGGGTCGGGAACTGCTATTTCCACGAGTTGATCGCCGATTGCTATATCGAACGCGCATACGTGGACGAAGACGGCAACGAGATCATCGAATTCGAGGGGTGGCCCGACAGGTCGGGGAGCTGCTTCCGGCTTTGCATGCTCACAGACGACCAGAGGCGCAAGGTCCTGCGCCAAAGGGGCAAGGACCCCGCGCAGATCGAGTCCATAAACGAGCAAATCCGCCGTAATCCCAACGTCGCCTTCATGATCACCGGCAAGGAACTCTGGGACTACATGGACCTCGGGCTTCACACCCTGAAGGTGCAGGGCAGGGAGTACGCTGTCGACCTCGTGAGCCGCATGATCTATCTCTATAAAAGCCTTATCGACGCTCACCGCGCCGGCCGGCGACACGACGAGCCCGACCTGCTGGCCCTGCGGCGCGAACTCGATGAGATCAGGATAGACCGTGACCGCGTGCGGATGGAGAAGACCTGCGAACTTCACCAGAACATAAAGGGGCTCTATTCGGCCTGAGCACATATCCGGTGAAAACCGGCGCTTTTTCTCTCCCACTTTCCCTTACCCGAAGCCGGGATACGGCTCAGCTTTTCATTGACAATACCGTTATGCGGAGCTACTCTTCAGTCGATCTTGTTTAATTTTCATTATTTACGGCTCGATACCTTTGCTCGATACTCCAATTTTGTCGTCCCGCGGCCCCCGGATCAGGTCCGGGGCAGGCGCCGGGACCCAGGAACCGTTGAGATACCGGGATTCCGGCGTCCGCCCATTGCCGTCAAGTTAAGCGACACCGCCGGGATCGCGCGCTTTTATGCCCCAACGGGGCTGGATAAACCAGCCCAGGGTCAGTGCCGCGCTTCGCGGGACGCCACCCTGGGTGGCAGGCATCCCCACGATGATACCCTGAAGGGGTTACATAATGACGGGAAAGAGCCGTTTCACTACGCGACTCCGGCAGTTTTGCCGGTATGTAACCCCTTCAGGGTAAGACCTTCTGTGCGTCTCGTTCCCAGGGTGAGTCCCGCGAAGCGCGAGACTCACCCTGGGCTAGCTTATAAGGCCCCTTCAGGGCAAAAGGCATTGCACTGGCAAGAACTTGTCCGTAAATAATCTGTGTAGGGGTTTTAGGGGCTATTGCCCAAATGGCATACCTCAAATTCCATGCAGTCTACATACAACTGAGGATCTACAGATCGTCATTCCCTGTTTGAGTGTCTCTGGCGCTTCCCGTTCAGCCGGGGCGGACGGGTCCCCAATGCCGGCGGCGGACCCCGGTTTCGCGGCCGGAAGATGTTTTTCCTCCATCTGTTCCAATGCAACGGCGGCGCCACGTAACGACGATTCCTGAAGACGGCTGGACCTATGGAAACGATACTTCCTGAAACCTCCGAATATCACGGCCCGGGCAATGGGCAAAAAAAGAGCTATTCGACGCTCTACGGCAGGTTTATCCTGCTCACCCTGGTCTGTTCGGTGGTCCCGCTCCTGCTGGTCGGCTGGGGGATATACCACTACTACTCGAAGTTTTCCACGGACCGGATGGTCGAGTATTTCCAGAGCCAGGCGCAGCATCATGAAAGAGTGATCGAGCTGTTCCTTAAAGAGCGTATTTCCGACCTCGAACTGATCGCCTTCAGCCACTCGCTCGCTTATCTGCAAGACACCCAAAAGCTAAAGCATATATTCGACATAATGAATCGCGACGGGTCCTTTTTCGAGGACCTCGGCGTCATGAACGAGCGGGGCAGGCATCTGGCGTACGTGGGCCCATTCGACCTCATGGACAAGGACTATTCCGTAACCTTCTGGTACAAAGAGGTCATGGAGCGGAGCACCTACGTCAGCGATATGTTCTCCGGGTATCGCGAAGTCCCTCACTTCATCGTTGCCGTAACCAGCCAGGACGGGGGCGCGAAGTGGATTTTGCGGGCGACCATCTACACGGAGTCTTTCCGCAGTCTGGTCGAGGACGTTAAGATGGGCGGGACGGGTGAGGTGTTTCTGGTGAACCAGGCCGGGGTCCTCCAGACCAGCCCCCGATTCGGCGGGAAAATTCTCGACAAGGTCGACCTTCCCATGGATATGTTTTCCGAACAAAGCGGGGTCCGGATTCTCGAACCCCGCAGGGAGGGAGACCGGGACCTTCCCCGCCAGATCGTCGCATACACATGGCTCAAGGAACCCAGGTGGATGCTTGCCGTAAAGCAGGACTACTCGGAAGTCTTTCAGCAGGTGAACCACGCAAATCAGGCCATGATCGTTTTCCTTCACATCAGCATTCTCGCCATCCTGGTCGTTTCGATCATCACGACCCGTCACATGATCCAGGTCGTGAAGAAACGCGACGAGCAGGCCGAGGAACTCAACAGGCAGTTGGTCCAGGCAAGCAAACTGGCCTCGCTGGGAGAACTCGCCGCGGGGGTCGCCCACGAGATCAACAACCCGCTGGCAATTATTCTCACGGGCAGCCAGGTCATCAGGGACTTCGCGGACGAAATCCCCGATCTTGACCCCGAGTTCAAGGAGCAGTTGACGGAATGCCTTTCGCAGGCCGACAGCCAGGTGCTCAGGTGCAACCTTATCACCCACAATCTCCTGAGGTTCGCCCGGCGCTCGAAGTCGGTCATCGAAAAGGTGAACCTCAACACCTGCGTGGGCGAGGTCATCGAGCTGATGGAAAAGAGGGCCAAATCGAGCGGGATCTCCTTCCAAAAGGAGCTTGACAAGGACCTGCCCCTCGTTTTATCCGATCCCTCGCAATTGCAGCAGGTGTTTGTCAATTTGATCGCCAACGCCATCGACGCCCACGAAGGGAAGCCTTACGGAACCATTCAGGTGGCCACGCGGGCGAATGGAGAGCGGGGCGGGGTCGAAATGTTGATCGCCGACACGGGGAGCGGCATCCCCGGCGATATTCTCGAGAGGATATTCGACCCCTTCTTTACGACAAAGCCCGTGGGGAAGGGCACCGGCCTGGGACTTTCCATCTCCTATAGCATCATCAAGAACCTCGGCGGCGAGATCCGGGTGCGGAGCAGTGTCGGCAAAGGCACCGAATTCACCATCCTCCTCCCTTTTCGGTTGCCGGAAGATTTTCGCGACAGCGCGCAAGAACGAAAGGTGCTCAGATGAGACAGGCCAGGATCTTGCTCGTCGACGACGAAGTCGCTTTCACCAAAAACCTTTCGTTGCTCCTGTCCAAGAGGGGCTACGAGGTGAGGGCGGTCAACGACGGAGAGAGCGCCCTGCGGGCCGCGGAAGAGATCGAATTCGACGTGGTCCTTCTCGACCTCAAGATGCCGGGCATCGGCGGGATCGAGACGTTGAAGAGGCTAAAAAGAAGAAAGCCGCTCGTCGAGGTGATAATCCTTACGGGCCACGGCAGCGTGGATTCGGCGATAGAAGGAGTCGGGCACGGCGCGTTCGACTACGCGATGAAGCCCTTCGACCTGAACGAACTGAACGAAAGGATATCGAAGGCCTTTCAAAGAAAGCTGCTCAGGGAAGAGCAGATGAACACCCGTCGGTAGCACGATTTGACACTTTTTTGAACGCATCCCGGTATGGAAGTTAACAGTTGATCGCTCGATCCTGTTCCGAGTGCTGTCCGCCACGGAGCGAAGGGACGCCCCCTATGCCTAAATCCATTAATGTCCTGCTGATAGACGATGAAGTGCTTTTTGTGCGGAACCTGATACAGGTCCTGAAAAGACGGGGAATGGTGGTCCAGGGGGCCAATAGCGGCGCCGCGGCCATGGAGTTGATTGCCGCGGCCGAACCCGGCTCCCTGGATGTGGTCGTTCTGGACATGCGGATGCCGGGAATGGACGGCCTGGCGACCCTGAAGGCTATCAGGGAACGCGAACCGTCGATACCCGTGATCCTACTGACCGGGCAATCCGATCTCAAACAGGTGTCGCAGGCCCTCAAGGAAGGAATAAACGAAATCCTGCTCAAGCCCTGCCCCGTGGACACTCTGGTGTCCACCATCGAGAACGTGCACGAGCGCAGGGTCCTTGCCGGCGAGCTTGCCGACAAGACCTGATGTCGCGGACCGCCGCGTCTTGTTTTGTCGATTCGGTATTTGAGGGAACGGCAACGCTTGGGAGAGAGGCCCCGCACGGCTGCAGGGCGCTATTTTGCCGAGGGCTGTGACATTATCCGAGGCCTTCCGCTGCGGTCTTCATCGTAGAGTCCCCTGGGACCTTCCGCCTCGAATTTGCGGATCCAGGCCCGTACCGTTGCGGGACTCACCTCGAAGAGCGCGGCGATTCGCGGCACGGCCCAGCGCTTTGCCGAAAGCAGGACCATGTGGGCTCGCTGGCTCACACGCCCGATTTCCCTGCGTTTCATTTCCCTGAGTTCCTGGTGTTCCTCGTCGTCCAATGGTCTCACATAGAGCATTGGCGCCTCCATCCCGGGCGGTTGCGCCCAAAGAGAGCCCCGCGCGCGCATCACGTGCGCCCGGAAGATCCCTCAAGGCCATAGTCACCATTCAGGAAGGCATCCCTGTACTTAGAGACGGATTCCTCATCGGCCATAGCCGCGTCCATTTGTCTGAAGAACTGGAACAGTGAGCCGATCATCTCGAGTTGTGAGATCGTCTCGTCTTTGGTGGCCTTGCTCAGCCGGGCGGTTGCCATGTCATGGGTGATTGCCACGGAAAAGCCGTATCGTTTAAGGATGCCGCCGATGGCCCGGATCCTGCGGTTTCGGCGAACGTAATCCGCCGCCCCTCCGCGAAACAGTATGCTGATGTAATTCTTGTTGGGTATGCCGCTGCAATAGGCGTCCACCACGCTGAAGTGGTATCCCACCCTTGCCGTGTAATTGAGATAGCAGTCCGAGACGAGCGCGTAGCAGGGCTCGCTGAACGAGTGCTCCTGCTCGGGACTGGTCACGGCATGGCGCATCATTATGGAAAAAAGGCCCCGCACGTCCATCGGCTTCGCCCCGAAGCGCTGGATCTTCTCGTTGAGCATGCCCTTGACCAGGGCCGCAAAGGGAGCGGAGGCTATCTGGGCGGGTTTTACCTTGCGCTGCTTGGGCTGTCTCTTGAGCCCGCCTCCCAGGTCGATGACATAGAGGTCGACGGGCAGGGCGACATCCAACTGGCAGGCCGCGCCCCTGAGGTCCCCCACGTTTTCCCCCAGCATGAACATTTCGCGGTATGACTTTTCGTGCACGAACCTGGCAATGTCGTGCAGCGTGCGGCACCCGGCCGGAGAAAAGTCGGCGGACTCGGGGGCGGTCAAATTAAGGGGCGAGAACCATTCCAGGACCTCTTCGAGGAGGCGGTACTCCGATGTTGTACGCATGGGTTCGCGCGCGCCGTCCTCGATACCTTCATCGGCCCCCCGCGCCGCCAGAAGCTCGGGGATTTCCCCTTCGTAGACAAAACCGCTGCCCGCATCGACGGTTATCACCTTCCCCGGAGGGAGGTCGCGGGTGGCGACCAGCGTGTTGAGGAGCGCGGGCACGCGGAACTCCCTGGCAAGAGACGCCATGTGCCCGGTGGTGCTGCCCACATCGGTCACGATCGCGCTTGCCTTGGACATCACGCGCACCAGTTTCGGCGAAGAACGGCGGGCCACGAGCACCGCGCCTTGAGGAAACGAATCCAGGTCTCCATCGGCATCCATGTGCACCGCCGGACCCGCGCCCGCGCCCGGGCATGCGGTCTCCCCGCCCCTCAGGAGCAGGGCCGCCCCGGGAACGGGCGTTCCCGTGTGAGCGTGACCCCTGGGAAGCCGCAGGGGCCGGGACTGGAGAATGACGAGCCGCCGCTGCCTGTCGACCGCCCACTCGATATCCTGCGGCCCGCCGAAATGGCCTTCAAGCCGCAAGGCCCACCGCGCAAGTTCGAGGGCCTCATCATCGGATATGCAGGGTCGCGCGAGTTCCTCGGGAGAAAGCGCCTCTTCGAGCACCCCGTCCCCGCGCGCGAGACCGGTGCGAAAGCCCTGCATCGAGGCGATCCGCACCAACCCCGAAGGCTCGCAGCTTCGCGGCACGTACACCACTTCCGGCGAAACCCTTCCGTCCACCAGGGGCAACCCGAGACCCCTCACGGCCTGGACCAGCATCTTTCCCGAATCCGGCTCGTTGGGGTCCTTCGTAAAAACCACCCCGCTGGCCTCGGCATCCACCATGGCAATGAAGCCCACGGCCATCTCGGCCGATTCTCCGGCGATTCCGTGAAGCTTGCGGTAGTGAACGGCCTCCGGGGAATACAGGCTTGCGAGCACCCGCAGATAGGCGCCGCACAGGTTCTCCTTCGAGACATTGAGAAGCGAGAGGAACTGGCCGGCGAAGGAAAACTCGCTGTCCTCCCCCACGGCGCTGGACCGCACCGCGACCTGGCAGGCCCCGCCCGGGCAAAACCGCTCCCAGCCGGCGAGAATGGCGCCCTCCAGTTCCGCCGGCGCCGCGGTCCCGAGTATCTGCTCCCGCAGCGTGGCGCTCAGCAATGCGGCGTCCTCGACGGATGAGAGCTCGACATGCTTGTCCTGGATCCAGGAGCGCAGGCCGCCCGATTCGATAAGCAGCCGATACCCCTCGGTGGTGACCACCATCCCCGCGGGCGTCGGCAGATCGAGTTTCACCCTCAGCTCACCCAGGTTGGCCATTTTGCCGCCGACCAGGTCCGCGTCGATCACCGAAACGTCATTGAGGTCCATGACGAGCGGCGAATCGGGCAGGACGCATGATTCGTCGACCGCGCAGGTCAGGGTGAAACCGATATCATCGAGGCGCTCCCTCAGGAGCGGGTACCGATCTCCCGAGATCGCGTTCAGGCTTTCGACCATGGCGTGAATATCCGCAATGCCGCGAACGACCCGGCGCTTGATGAAATCTCTGTCGAAAAATTCCCGCCCCAGGCGCTTTTTTTCGAGATCGCCAAGGCTTTCCAGGAAACTGTTGTTTGCCGAAAGGAGCTTTCTGAACTCCGTATGATAAAGCCTCAGCCTGGCTATCTGAGTGGACTGGTCCGCTCCTTCCTCACGCCTGAGGCCGATGGCCTCAAGGAAGAAGAGCAGATGCCGGTACAGCCGGCCGGTCCACTTTTCAGTTGAACCGGCCGTCTGCCCGATTTCGCCAGTTGGTAAGGGATCGCGTTGATCCATAATTTTGTGTGCGATTCCAGGAACATGATGATGGTTAAAGGCCCCGCGTCCCGGCTTTCGGCGGGACGACAACCCGCCCCGGACCTGATCCGGGGCCCGCCGGGACGACGGCGCCGAAGCGTCGTACAAGGGCATCTATTCATGACCCCGCCCGGCTTCGGCGCCACCCGCTCACAGGGGGCAGAACGAGCGGCCCTCCTCGGGTTTTTCGGCGCCGCAGCGCGCCGCCGCCGCGATCAGGTCCACAAGTTTGAGTATCGGATACGGCTTGAGCAGATAAGCATACGCACCCGATTTTAAGCTCTCATCCTCGTCGGTTGCGGAAAAATGCCCGGTAAGAAGTATCACCTGTATTGAAGGAGCAAAGCGCTTTATTTCGGCAAGCACCCGGACCCCGCTCATGCCCGGCATCTTGATGTCAAGCAGGACCACATCGTAGTGCTCCTTGGCAACCTGTGAGAGCGCCGCAAGCCCGTCCTCCGAAGTATCCACATCGAACCCCCGCCGAGTGAGCACTCTCGAAATGAAGGTGGTAAGCTCCACCTCGTCGTCCACCAGGAGGACCCTGATCTTTTCAGCGTTCATCACTTTCCCGCTTTCTCCCGCAGCAATCTTATTAATTTCCGGGCACTCTTTTTCCTCACAGTATGAATGACAATTGGATGTTCCGTGGCCTCGCCGGTCGTTTGAACCTCGATCCAGCGCGTCGGCCCCAAAACGGTATGCAGAATGCCGAGGCCGCCGAGGCCGATCAGGATGGGAGAGGTAATGGAGAGAAAATCCATGAATATGATGGAAAAAACGACCATCACCGCCCCAACCCCCGCTTCTCCCACCCTGAACTGGCGCCTCGTGCGCAGACCGGCGATGCGGTCGAACTTGATCTCATCCACGACGGTCGCGTCCCGGGAATCGGCTGTTGTCGGCTGCCCGGGAAACACGGTGGACCGCAACCGCAGGAGGCGGCGGTCGGTCAGAAACAGGCTGGTCGCGTGCTGCTCGGGTTCTCTGAGCAGGGATTGCGTCACCCGAAAATGCGAGCTGATCGCGTGATGCTCGGCCAGTATCTCTTCGCCTTCCGCCAACTTCCGCTTGATGACCGCACGGTAGAGGTCCACCGTCGCCTCAGCGACTTCCCGCATGAAGCGCTTTTCGGTGACGTCTCCCACCGTGCGGTCGACGTGGAGTTTTGCGATGCGTTGCCGCAGGGGTTCCACATCAATCGTCGTCATAGGGATAGTGTCCGGGCGACGTTGTCGATGCGTGGAGCCCCGGCATCAGGGTGATCACGATAGAGAGAGTCACGACGAAGCCGACCACAAAGAGCTTCCAGGGGTCGAATTCCACTATCGTGCACTCGTAGAGCATCCAGGCAAGAAACCCGTACAGTAATATGTTTGCAAGGATTTGCATTTGTGTTCTCCTCGGATCACGAAAGTAAGGCTTCCCGCAGCCAGAAAATATAGATCAGGGACGCCAGGCCAAGCGATATGGCCAGCAGAAGCATCCAGTAGCCGAACATGCTTTCAATAAGCACTTTCATGTTTACCCTTCCTTTGTTGGAAAAACTCTTTTTCCCGCCCGGGTCCGCCGCGGTATCGCCCGGAGGGCGGAGACGGCCCGGAGTGTAATTGGATCAAAACCGGTCAAAAAACTCGATCCCACCCTTCAGCCATATTCCCTAGTTCGTCACGACAAGCGAGGGAATCCAGGGTGGGACCCATTTCCCGTGCCGGTGGCGGACGGAGAAGATGACAAGTGAGATTATGAACGCGCACAGGAAGAGCATCTCGCCGAGCGTGAACACCACCGCCGCGAAGTTGAGCACCTCGTATTTGGCCCCGGTCAGGATGTAGATGAGCCTCAAAAACGCTCCGACAGTGGCGAGGATCAGCGAATAGCTCAGGATGTAGCGAATCGCGGGCCCGCGCACGTACGAGGTGGCGATGCTCCCGAACTGCGCCCCGAACATCGCGCCGACGATCATGAAGAGTACCGCGATCATGTCCACATTGCCCAGCATCGAGTGTCTCATGGCGCCGTAGCCGCCGGAGACGACGATTTCCAGAAGGTCGGTCCCGACCGCGATGTGCGTCGTCGCGCCGATCACGTAAACCAGGGAGGGAACACGGATAAACCCGCCGCCAACCCCGAAGAAACCCGCGAGAACACCCGTGGCCACACCAACCATCACGATCACCCACATCGAGATGACAAGCTTGGCCGTACGGCAGCGCACGATGGGATAGAGCTTGATGCTCTGGAAAAACTTGGGGATGTTGCTGGTGCTGAGTTCCCGACCGACGAACTCGCCGTCCTCGGTCATCTGCTTGATCTTTTTCTGGGCCCTGTGGGTCTCGATTTGGGTATAGAGAAAAAGACCTATCATGATGGTAACCGAGGCCGCGAGGAGAACGACCCCCGATAGCCCCATCGTTTTCGTGAGCGTCAGGAGCCTGACGCCGAGCTCGACGCCCAGCATCGTCCCGCCCACCATCGCCAGGCCGAGCGTCCAGTCAATGTTGCCGAGCTGCCGGTGCCGCACGGTTGCGATAAGCGACTTACCGGCGATATGGGTCATGTCGATCCCCGAGGCCATGTAGCCCGGAAACCCGAAAACGATCAAAGCGGGCGTAACCATATATCCACCGCCCACTCCAATAAACCCTCCCACTATGCCGACGGTGAACCCCGTCAAAATGAGCAGGAAAAAGGGTGCGTGTATACCGGCAATTGCGAAATCGAACATGGTTTCCTCCTTCCTGGCCTAATGGGCGCCTTCGTAGTGTTTAATCTTCTGCAGCTTGATTCCGAGCATGTCCGTGAACCCTTCGGCCATCAGGCCAAGACAAATCCCCAACCCGAGCACTACGGCCACATTCCACACCCCGGACCACGGGTTCGTTTGAACACCCTTGTGCTTGTAGGAATCCTTGTACTTGAAGCCCTTCGCTTCCTTGATCTGGGTGGGCACCATGACCTTGAGGGCAGCGCCCTCGATCATCGCCCGTTTCCCTTCCTTGATGTCTTTCTCGCTTATGATTCCGTCCGTATGCTCCGGAAGGCGATCGCCTTTTTTCACCTTGACCGCCTGCAGCCCGTTTAGTGCGGTAAACGACCCGATCTCCAACAGTGCGGGTTTCTCCTTTGTGGCCGTTTTGAAGGCTGCCGAGTCGATCGCGTACCCGTCCGAGGCGGCCTTGTAGTAATACCAGGAAATCATCTGCCCCGAGGTGTAGCTATGTATCGCGTACCACATGAGGGCTGTTGCCAGGGCCCCCCAGACCACGAACTTGATCATACCCTTGGTTTTAAGATTGTCCTCAGCCATTCGCTTCCTCCTGAAAAGGTGTTAGGGGTTACTGCCGTAAAATCCGCCGTGCCGCTCCCGCCGCCGACTCAGCTAACTAAACGACGGGAACACGGCCGATATTGAACTCTCCTTCACATGCAACCCTACCTCCGCTCGCACAACTTTGGACATATTATGCATCCCGATGGGACCCGCTATGTGCCATCGTTCACATATCACGGCACGGTTACGCGCCGCCCGGTGCTCCAGGGGGACCGCGCCCGTTCCGCAACCGACGGTCCCTTTCGGTACTAAAAAATTGCGTTGGGATAAGAAGAGCAGCTAACACAAACAAGTCAGTCGGCAAGTCCCATGATACGACACGGCTTACAGCGTGGGCCCTCCCGTGCCTGCCGAAATGGAGAGAGCAGGCAAGCCCCGCTTGTATACAGCCGGGGGTGTTTCCGACACCGGCGCTCCATAGCCCTCCTCTTACAAGGTTCACACCGTGTATTGCGGCGATCTCCACCCAGGATTGCTATGTAAAGGGCCATCCGACCCGATTGTGTTAATGGTGCTGAATAATGCTTTGAAACAAAAAGGCGGAAGTCGTTTCGACGCGAAGAAAATTCCCTCCGCGATTCCCGAAACAGGACCCGAAGCATCACCGGTAGTCGAACATGGTCACCGAGGCCGGAAGATCAGGGAAAGAATGAAGGTCTCGATGCTCGCGTTCTGTTTCGCCGATTTTAGGGAACCACAGGGGCACCGAAATTGTCAAGAACTTTTTCACAAAAATTCAAATTATTTTTTCACCCCCGATACGGTATCCCCTTGTCCCACAAGACGATAGAGCCCAAACATCCTTTGAATATTCCAGTATTTGCACTGATAAGATTCTGAAGAATTTAAAAAACGCCCATTTGTGCATATGGAGTGAGTTTCGCACAATATACGCTTGTATCGTTGCGGCAAAATGCCTGTAGATGCGCCGTTACACTTAGTTACTGATTTCACAATCTGGTTTTCGAGCACCTTTTCCTCCGCCCATCGCCACCCCGGCAAACGGCCCCGACCCGGCGGAAAACAACACTCCGCCCACCCCAGCCCCATCAGGTTTTCATGCCTCCCCGGAGGCAATGCGCGGCGGTGCCGGGCGCGACTTTTCGTAACCGTTCACCGCGGAGGCGCAGAGGACGCGGAGAAAAACAGGATTTGAATCTGTTCGGTTCGGGCGGCCTTGAGCTTCCCTGGCGGAGCGGTTTCTTGAAATGTTACCGAGAGTTTTATGTAAGTCCCGGTTTTCTCGGCGTCCTCTGCGTCTCTGCGGTGAACGGTTGCGATTTTTCGGCGAAAAGAGGTTCGCAATGAAGTTCCTTGACATTTCCGGGCACAGTGGGGAATGCATCGCCTGATGCGGCCGCCTGTTTTGCATTTTCAACAATTCATGAGGCTACTTTTGATACAATGGGTCGCACGTTACATGCGTTACCGGATCGGCTGGAAGATGCTTAAATTCCGAAAAATTTCCTCCGCTGGATATTGCCTTCGAGGTTTTCCTTTGATAATCTTCTCGGCAGAATAGATTTGCACATCGGATGGACTGGCGCGGCGAACCGCACATTTTCCATTTGCATGGATAGTTTTTCTCTGAGAAAATACCGGGGACTCGGCTAAAAATCCCCGCTCGCTCGACATGAAGGCCCGATTGGCCTCGGCTCCAACTTGCATCTCTTATCTTGCCGGGTTGCGTCACTTGCTCCAATTGTTGGTTTTTCAATTTCCATAGACACCCCCCGCCGTTTCATCAAATTGCACACGGTTGCGGTCCGGGTCGGTTTCGTTTCCGGCTTGCCGTGCCGCTGTTCCATCCGGCTTGCCGGAAGAACGGAAAGAGCATTTTTGATTTCACCGTTTTGGGCCAGGGAAGTATGACCTCTGACGTGCTGATAACCGCTCCGCGATGCGACAAATGAATGGTTCGCAAGGACGAGCCTTTGAGGGCCGGGGATATGGATAATGTCCCATGAGCGGACTCTTACGCGCGGAATTTTGCGGCGCATGGCGCCTCGTGATGCGTAACGGCCGTCAAGGGGCTCGCCCCGAAAGAGATAATCTGCCCGTATCGGTGAACGGTCACGAGAAGGAAGATAGAGGCAGTTTTCAAATACGGCCTTTGCGTGTTCAGACAACCAAATCCGGAAAGGGGGAATGCGATGTCTGGATCATCTCCGTGAAACATTTTTCCCGGGCGAGACAAATCGCGGCATCAGTCAACAGATTTAGTCACGTCAGCAAGATAAGGAGAACGATATGAACGCGGCAATTCTTATGATCGTGGCATTTGCTTTATTTTATGTGGCTTACCGTATTTATGGAAAATATATTTCAAAGGTGTTTGAAGAAAACGATGCAAACCCCACACCGGCCGTCTCAATGAAAGACGATATCGATTATGTGCCGACAAAACCGATCGTCCTCTTCGGGCACCACTTTGCAAGCATCGCCGGCGGCGGTCCCATCATCGGCCCCACCGTGGCTTTGCTTTTCGGGTTCCTGCCCGTATGGCTGTGGGCGGTGGTGGGAAGCATCTTTATCGGTGCGGTGCATGACATGACGGTCCTTTTCGCAAGTGTCAGGGAGAAGGGAAAATCCGTTGCCGAGATTGCAAAGACGACCCTGGGCAACACGGGGTTTTTTCTCTTCGTATCGTTTACCATATTCGTGCTTCTACTGGTTACATCCGCATTTCTGGGCCTGACGGCAACGGCCCTGACTTCTTTGCTGTCCCTGGACGTGCTCAAGCTGGATTCTTCTCAGACCTTGGTGAAGACCGTCGAGGCCGGGGGGGTTCTCAAGGCCCAGATAGGCGGCATCGCCTCCACGTCCGTCATCATCATTACCTGCTTTGCGCCTATTGTCGGCTTCCTGGTGTATAAGAAGGAAATAAATGTGTACATTGCCTCCGGGCTCGCGATCATTGTGTGCATCCTTTCCATTGTTGTTGGAATGGAATATCCGGTTACCATATCCTCCAGCACATGGATGATCATACTCTGTTTTTACACGTTCCTGGCCGCGGGCATTCCCGTCTGGATTATTTTGCAGCCGCGGGATTTCACGAACTCGTTTTTGCTCTACGGCGGCGTTGTGGCATTGTTTGTTGCAAGTATCGCGGCGGGAATCAAGGGTGTTACCTTTAGCGCCCCATTGACAAATTTCGCCGCGGGGTCCGCCAAGTTGGGTCCCGTCTGGCCGTTTCTTTTCATTACCGTAGCCTGCGGCGCCATTTCAGGCTTCCATTCCCTGGTTGCCGGCGGCACGTCGTCGAAACAGATTTCAAAAGAGTCGGAGGTTAGAAAAATCGGCTACGGTGGCATGTTATTGGAAGGCCTGCTTGCCATCGGCGTCGTGGTGGCCGTCGGATGCGGCCTCTCGTTTTCGGAGTACACAAACATCGTATTCCCGACGGCCGCCGGGGTAAAATCAAACCCGATCCTGGCATTTGCGGCCGGTACGGGCGGCCTGCTTGACAAAGGGCTGGGAATACCGCCTGTGTACGGGACAATTTTCGGGATACTTCTCGTGGAAGGTTTCGTTGTCACAACCCTGGATACTGCCGTACGGCTCAACAGGTATTTATTCGAAGAGCTGTGGCAGGTTATGTTCACCAATGTTCCGAAAATAATGAAAGGATACATATTCAACTCGGCCCTTTGTGTGTTGCTGATGTATCTTCTGGCGTACAATAATGCGTTTCTGGTTATCTGGCCCGCATTCGGCTCCTCGAATCAATTACTTGCCTCATTGGCGCTGATCGCGGTATCCGTGTGGCTCGTGAATAAGGGGAAGAATGCGGTGTTTACAATGATACCGGCCATATTCATGATGATAACGACCCTGTACTCGCTGGTTCATCTGCTTTTCAATACCTATCTTCCCAAGCAAAATTACATGATGTCGACAGTCGCGGTATTGCTGCTTATTCTTTCACTCGGTGTTATTTCACTGGCATTCTACAAATGGAGGCAACTGAGGAAGGAAGCGGCGATGCCGGCAGGCGCGGTATGATTTCCCGGCGGTAGCGGGAAGAAATAAGTTTTATCGAAGAGATAAGCTTTGTCGAATAAGATGCGGGGGCGGCCTGGGCGGCCCCCGTACCGGCGACAAAGTCCCCGCGCTTGCGCGGGGACTTTGTTTTTATGGCGTGGCAGCGTGACTTGTCGCACCTGAGATGCCTCGCTCCGCTTGACATGACGAGAGTGGAGTTCTTCCCGCGAGCCGGGATTATTCACAACATCGGAAATATATGCGAAATGAATGACCCTACACCTTGCGCAAATATTTGTGTCATTGTGTATAGAGTCCGCTTTCCCGCACGGCGGGGCGGGTTTCCCTCCGGGTATTCCTTATGCAAAATTATATCTGGCTGTGGGGCCGCACCTTTTCGTTTCACTACCCCTTGCTCTTTTGTCGTGGCGAGACTATTGCTTGAGTTGTCTTCCGAAACCGTTGTCCGCCGCGTGACGAGAAACCGGTCCGCATGCGGGCGGCGGACGGCCGAGGGGGAACGGTGTGGTTCCGATCTCCGATTTGTGCCGGGAAGTTGAACAAAACCCGATCTATGGGAGCAAATTCCGGGCGAGATCGACCGATGGGCGGCCCTAGCCGTTCCTTTCGTCTCCCCCGGCACAGTCTTTATGAACTCTGTCCACGCCAAGCGGCTTCTTTCCCTCGATGCATTCCGAGGGCTGACCATCGCCGCCATGATCCTGGTGAACAGTCCCGGGACCTATCGCGCCGTCTATCCACAGCTCCGCCACGCCGAATGGAACGGGTGGACCTTCACCGACACCATCTTTCCCGCTTTTCTTTTCATCATGGGGATTTCGACCGTATTCTCGCTTGCGGCGGGGAAGGAGCGCGGCGTTTCGGACTACGCGCTGGATCTCCAAATCGTAAAGCGCACCCTCTTACTTTTCGCGCTGGGGCTCTTTATTAACAGCTACCCCATATTCCATCTCTCGACGATGCGCATACCGGGGGTCCTGCAAAGAATCGCTCTTTGTTATCTGTTCACTTGCATCATAATTCGAAGCTCAAACCTCAAGGGGCGGGTTTTCTGGCTCGGGGGGCTTCTTACTTCTTACTGGATACTGATGTTCTATGTCCCGACGCCGGATATCGGAGCGGGCGTGCTCGAGCCGGGCCGTAATTTTGCCGCCTACATCGACTCGCTTTTCCTGAGCGGCCATATGTGGACACACTATGAGACATGGGACCCCGAGGGACTCATCGGCACAATCCCGGCCATCGCGACGACCCTGTTCGGCGTGCTGACGGGGGACCTTCTGCGCTCCCCCCTTTCGGACCGGGCCAAAACCACCTGGATGCTTTTTGCCGCGGCGATGCTGCTCGCCCTCGGCGCGGTCCTGAACCAATGGCTGCCCATCAACAAGAACATCTGGACGAGCACGTTCAGCATTTTCATGGCAGGACTGTCACTGCTGGTTCTGGCGCCCTTCTATTGGATAATCGACGCGAAGGGCTACAGGCGGTGGGCCGTCCCGTTCGTAATATTCGGCGTGAATTCCATTGCGATTTATTTTCTGTCCGAAGTCCTGGACACATCCCTGAGATTTGTGCGCCTCAGCCAGCCGGGCGGCGGCACGATCAGCCTGAGGGCCTACGTATACTGGACCTGCTTCGCCCCCCTCGCGAAACCCGAGAACGCCTCGCTCATTTTTGCTATCGTCTTCGTGCTGGCGATGTTTGTGATTGCGTGGGCGATGTGGAAAAAGCGCCTGTTCATAAAGGTCTGATGTGTATAATGACAGCCTTTACCCTTAACGGATCATTAGCGACATGATACAGCAATGATACAATACTACGATTGGCTAACCGTACAGAATGTCGTAACGGTTGGAAGGCTTTTCAATCCAACACACTGGAGTGATAGATATGGCCTCGTTCCCCAAAACGATCCTTGTACTCATCATAGCTATGGGGCTTCTGCTTGGGTGCATAACCAGTTCTGGAGCTTCCCTTTGTGGCGCCTGTTGGGAACTGATGGGACTAGCTGTGGTGCTTGACGATACCACGACCATCACAGGCTACACCAGGTGGAACGACGGAGAAGACTCTATGGAACATAAGTATGAATTCCCGGAGGGACTCTTGGCTATGGCCCATGAAACCCATCAAACCATTGATCTCTACACAGACCTGGAAAAGGTACCCTATCCTTTCAAGGGTGCTGTGGTTACAACAAAGGAACCGTTACGGCTCCCCGTCGAAAGAATAATACATGTTTTTGCGAAACCTGGCCCACACGATGGCTACCGGGGTGCGGGGGCTATTCCGTTGGTATCTTCAGAGATTGTCAAGCTGCTTCATTCCAAACCCCATGCTTCCTGCAAAGGCGATGCAGGAGGAGTCACTGCGGTATATTGGCTGGCCTACGCTGAGTTCATTTCGCAGAAGGACATTGACTGCTTATGTGGAGAGCCTTGGACGGAACTAATCGAGAACTGCAAACTTCTCCAAGCAAATCACATTTTCCGTTTGGATTTTCCGTATGATTGAGTCATGTAGGTTGGGTTAAGCGACAGCGAAACCCAACATTCCTTCGGGACGGAAACACTGCTCGTTGGGTTGCGCTACCGCTTAACCCAACCTACGGCTATGGCGCTTGTCATTTGCGCCGGCATCCTCAGCATAAAGCGCCTGCCTCAGATGCTTACGCGCCACTTTGTGCCCTGGGGGAAGTCTTCGAGCTGAATGCGCTTTTCATCGAGCTCTTTTCGGATGCGGTCGGCTTCGGCAAAATTTTTCTCCAGCCGCGCCTTGTGACGCAACGCGATCAGCCGGGTCAACTCCTCTTCGCCGATGCCGGTCGTTTTTAGCTTGAGCCTTCTTTGCCGGTCGAAGAACTCCTCGGGATCGCTTTTCAAGAGCCCGAGGATGTTGCAATGATCGAGCAGCGCGTCGGCGGCCCGCCGGGAAAGCGCCGCCGAGGGGCCCTTGAGGTTTTTTCGCCCGAACGAGTCGAGGAATCGCTGAAGGTTTCGCTGCAGCGCGAAAATGTACCCGATTGCCTGCGCGGTATTGAAATCGTTTGCCATGGCCTCGTCGAAGGCATCGGACAGGGAGGCGGTCTTTTCAAACAGCTCGGCGTCCTGCTTTTTCAGGGCGTCATCGGAAAAGCTCTCACCCGCGCCCGGTTCCAGGCATCTTTCCCGCACCGCTTCGAGGGTGCCGTAGAGGCGCTCGAGCCCGCGTTCGGCCTCGGCAACCGTCTCGTCGGAAAAATCCACCGGGCTCCGGTAGTGTTTGCTGATGACAAAGAGCCTCAAGGATTCCGGGTGGACGTCCCGGAGCACGTCGCGGATGGTAAAGAAATTCCCGAGGGATTTCGACATCTTCTGGTTATTGATATTTACAAACCCATTGTGGACCCAGTAGCGGACAAACGGCGCGTCGAAAGCCATCTCGCTTTGCGCGATCTCGTTTTCATGATGCGGGAAAATCAGGTCCTTACCCCCGCCGTGCATGTCGATCGAGGCGCCGAGGTAGCGGGTGCCCATGGCGGAGCATTCGATGTGCCAGCCCGGCCTTCCCGGGCCCCACGGACTGTCCCAGGCGGGCTCCTCGGGCTTGCTTCCCTTCCAGAGCACGAAGTCCAGCGGGTTCTTCTTGTTCTGATCCACCTCGACCCGCGCACCCGCCAGCATGTCCTCGGGATCGCGCCCCGAAAGTTTCCCATATCCGTTGAACCGGTCGACGCTGAAGTACACGTCGGTCCCCGCCTGGTAGGCCGCGTCTTTCTCGATGAGCCTGCGGATGATTTCGATCATTTCGGGAATGTGGTCCGTCGCCAGGGGCTCCATAGTCGGGCGAAGCACGCCGAGGGTGTCCATGTCCTCGTGGAAAGCCTCGATGAACCTGTCCGCGATGATGCGGTAGTCGCTTCCCTCCTGGTTTGCGCGGCGGATTATCTTGTCGTCGATATCGGTGAAGTTGCGGACGAAATCGACCTGGTAGCCCAGATGGAGCAGATAGCGGTAGATGACGTCGAACACGATCACGGACCGGGCGTGCCCGATGTGGCAATAGTCGTAGACGGTGATCCCGCACACGTAGAGCCGGACTTTGCCCGCTTCGAGAGGAACGAACTCCTCTTTTCTTTTGGTAAGGGTATTGTATACCTGCAACGCCATTGCCCGCCGGTCTCCTGTTCAGCTCGCGGCCGCGTGCCGGCCGATCCGGCCCGCGTTATCCGCAAACGTCTGAAAGGATTTATTTTATCATCCGAAGGTTTTAATTGAAACCGTTTATGAGAGGTCCGAAAGATGCGCCCTCAGCGCGGGGCATCCTCGACGAGCACCACCGCGTAGGCGGCGATCCCCTCTTCCCGGCCCGCAAACCCGAGGGTCTCCGTGGTCTTGGCTTTGATGTTGACACACGTAGGGGCGATGCCGATCTCGTCCGCTATTTTAGCGACCATCGCCGGGATGAACGGGGCGAGTTTTGGCCGCTGCGCCACAATGGTGCTGTCGATATTCGCCACGCGATATCCCCGTTCGGCCAGGAGCGCCACGGTGCGTCCGAGCAGGACCAGGCTGGATATTCCCTTGAACTCGGCGCCGGTGTCCGGAAAATGCTTCCCGATGTCGCCCAGGGCCGCGGCCCCGATCATTGCGTCGCAGATGGCGTGAAGGAGCACATCCGCATCCGAGTGGCCGAAAAGTCCGAGTTCGTGCGGGACCACGATCCCGCCAAGAATCAGGGGCCGTCCCGGGACGAGCCCGTGCACGTCGTAGCCAAACCCCACTCGCATCAGGCGCCCTCCTCTTCGGCCTTGCCGGACAAAAACCAACGCGCCCAGTCCAGGTCGTCGGGGGTCGTCACCTTGACGTTGGACCTCTCACCCCGCACAACGGAAACCCGGACGCCGATTCGCTCGACAAACGAGGCGTCGTCGGTGCCGGACCACCCGGATTCGACGGCTTTGTCGTATGCGGCGAGAATTATCTCTTTTCGGAACACCTGGGGGGTCTGCACGAGCCAGATCTCGTCTCGAACGAGAGTTTCCGAGACGATGCCCTCCCGCGCCCGCTTGACCGTGTCGGTGGCGGGAACGGCCGCGATGGACGCCCCGGTCGCCCGCGCCCCTTCCCAGGTCGCCGTGATAAGTCCCGGGGAGGCAAAAGGCCGCACCCCGTCGTGGATCATCACCCATTCACAATCCGGGGGCAGCCGCAAAAGGCCGTTATAGACGCTGTCCTGCCGCTCCGCCCCTCCCGCCACTACGGAAACGGCCGCGGCCCCCGGCCCGCGATCGCCGCATTCCACCCATTCGGATACGATCCGCCGGGCGGGTTCCATAAAATCTTCAGGGACGATGAGATAGATGCTCGACAGGAACGAAATTCGTGACAGGACGCCAAGCGTGTGGGCCAGTATCGGTTTTCCAAACAATTCGAGGAACTGTTTCGGTCTGCCGCCTCCCATTCTTATCCCGCGTCCCGCGGCGGGTACGATGGCGCAAGTTTTTGGTATCATCGTCTGATTTAGCGATCAGCCTTCAGCTGTTGGCGGTTGGCAAAAGAAGGGGATCCGGAGCAATCGGGTAGGTTGGGTTAAGCGATAGCGAAACCCAACATTTTCCCGATACGTGCATCTCGTTGGGTTTCGCTATCGCTTAACCCAACCTACGAACTCAATCCCTCAATCCCTCAATCCCTCAATCCCTCAATCCCCCGAAAGGGAATCCGGAGCAGGTCATAAGCCGGGTTCTGTTCCCCGCGCGCCCCGAAAGGCGCGAGGGGCATGATCATTCCTCTGGTCCGGCCGTTACCGGCCGGATCTAGCGACCAACCCGAGAGCCTCGGACGGGCAGCCCTCAAACGCTCTCCTATTTGGTCTTGCTCCGGGTGGGGTTTGCCTGGCTCCCGATGTCGCCACCGGGACCGGTGAGCTCTTACCTCACCGTTTCACCCTTACCCCGCCCGCAAGCGGGCGAGGCGGTCTGCTTTCTGTTGCGCTTTCCTCCGCGTCACCGCGACTGGGAGTTACCCAGCACCCTGCCCTGTGGAGCCCGGACTTTCCTCCAATCACGCACGGGCGCGACCGGCGATCATCTGCCCTGCTCCGGATAAACTTTTTTACTGTGAGGGAGTCTCTGGACCCATTTCATTTTAACAGATTCCACGTTTTGTGCAACCCGCCCCGAGGCCGCCTCCTCGGCCGCCCGGGAAAGCGCGTTCAAACTCGTTTCCAGCTCGATCCGGCACTCTTCGATCCGTTCGGCCGAGGCGTGCCGCTCGACCCTTATCGGCGGCCCGCACGCGAGAATCATACGTGAAAACGGCTTTGCAAGGACCGTCCGGTCCCAGCTCCGGAAGCGCCAGCAGGGACTGGCCGCCATGCTCACGGGCAGTATGGGGGCCCCGGAGTACTGCGCCAGGACCAGGATGCCTTTTTGCGCCACCTGGGCCGGCCCCTGCGACCCGTCCACGACGAACCCCGCTCCCTTCGCATTGCGGAATGCGGTGATGAGCGCCTTGAGGGCGCTCACCCCTCCCTTTCCGGGAGAGCCGCGAAAGATCGTGTAGCCCAATTTCTCGGCGATTGCCGAAGCCACCGCCCCGTCACGGCTCCGGCTTATAATGGTCAAAAAGCCGTGGCCGCGAAACAGGTGCAAAACGGCGGGATAAGTAAAATGCCAGAAGGCCAGGATGTCCGATTCGCCCCGGTCCCTTGCCGCTTCGAGGTGCTCCTTGCCCAGGACGCCGAAACGGCATGTCCGGTGGATGAGGCCCAGCAGGAATATGATGAGCCCCGACAAAAAGGGCATGTTTTCCGCAATCCTGCGGCGTCTTCGGGATTTTTCGTGTATATTCGTGCCTTCGATGTTCATCTTCGCCAACGTGGGGGCTGGGTTGATGGGCTGTTGCTCAAATGCAAAAGTTACGACAGATATGGCCAAAACAGGGCGGAGGTCTCCCCTCCCTTGGCGGGAGGGGCTGGGGGAGGGGGTCGTAAGTGTTTGAAAATTCAACACCCTCCCCTAACCCCTCCCATCGAAGGGAGGGGGACTCACGTCCGGCTCGATAGTCGCTCAACTTGAATATTTCTTTGGGCAACAGCCCCT
>JBAQYM010000075.1:0-7866 GCA_049300095.1 Syntrophobacteraceae bacterium | reverse complement strand
ATCAAGTCTATCACTTGCTTGGATACTTGGTTCCGAACAACCGTCGATGTCTTCATGCTCAATGCCTCCATGGTTAAGACCATGAGACATTATAAACGGTATTTTAGTATTTTCCAAGTCCCTTAGGTGCGGGCAGAGAACGCTAAAACCGTCATTCCCGCAGCGTTTTTGGGCGGGAATCCAGCGTCTTTAGCGTCTTTGTTTTTACAGCCGCCTGGAAAGACCCTGGATTCCCGCCCAAAAACATCGCGGGAATGACGATCATTAAGCCCCGGGCTTAACCATGAGCGCATTACGGATCTGCCGTGAGTACGTTACGGTTGTACCGTGAGCGCATTACGGATCTGCCGTGAGTACGTTACGGTTCTACCGCAACTGACTTGGTCAACAGTCCGGGAAACCTGTCCCACGTCCCTCCATTCAGCGCTTATATCAATAGTATCGGCTACTTACAGTGTCTACTCCTCTCGACCCCCAGCGACCTCATGCGCCGCCGCCCCGCCTGGCGACAAAGCCCATCGTCTGCAAGCCGGTGGCCGAAGGCGTCCCGGCGACTTGCGCGAGATAGGTTTCGCCCAGCTTTTCGATGTGATTGCCGACATTGAAAAAGTAGTTCAAGTGTATCTGCTCTTCATCGATAATCGATTCAAAGATCTTCACGCTGGTGCTGTCGCCGTTTTCCCCGCACACCAGCAGGAACTGGTTATAGACGTCGATGGTGTCGTCTTCGAGCTTCGCGTCAAATGAGAAGATGACCTGGACCTTCTGGCCTCTCTCGGCCTTGGCGGCAAGCTCCGTGGTCGGCTCACCTCCGAGTTCCTTGATGCGCTCGGCAAACATCTCCGCATGGCGCATCTCGTCGATGGCGATGAGCTTTACCTTCGCGGCCATATCCCCGTAGTCCATGTCGCTCAGGTTGTAGTGCTGGTTCATGTACTGGGTAATGGCCAGGAGTTCCATGGCGCGCGCCTTGTTAAGGACATCTATTACCTTTTGCTTCTTCTGTTCCCTGGTATTTTGAGCCATTCCTCACCTCCATGGTTATTCGAGTTTGCGGCCTCGCACCGCGTTCGCGGGCGGGACATTCTCCATTGGGACCGCATTTCGCGGGTCTTTGGGATTATCTTCAGTGCTTGACAAAAGTTCCCTTGCGGAACTCCTCGAAGGCGGTTTTCAGTTCCTCCCGCGTGTTCATGACTATCGGGCCGTACCAGGCAACCGGCTCCCCTATCGGCTTGCCCGAGGCGAGCAGAAAGCGCAGCGAGCGCTCTTCTTCGGCGGTCACGGCGACACTGTCCCCGTCGCCGAAAAGTACGACCGTTTCCGGGCCGCACGCGCACTGGCGGTCGAAATCGTAGTAGTTGGCCCCGACCACCTCGTGGGCGTACGGATCGCGCTCATCGTCAAAGTGTCCCACTCCGCCGATCACGTAGGCAAAGACATTGTGGCCGCGCGGAACGGGATGGACGAATCTCCCGCCGGGCGAAAGCGTCACGTCCAGGTATTCGGGGTCGGTCACAATGTCTTGCACCGGCCCGCGCACCCCGTCCACCGATCCGCAGATAATTTTAATGCGCGCCCCATCCCGGTCGGCCTCGGGAATTTGGGCGGCTTTGACATCGCGGTAGCGCGGCTCCATCATCTTGTGCGAAGCGGGGAGATTGGCCCACAGTTGGAATCCCCACATGACGCCCGAGATGTTTCCTTTCGGCATTTCCTGGTGAATGACGCCCGAACCGGCGGTCATCCACTGCACGTCTCCCGGCGATATGAGCCCCCGGTTTCCCATGCTGTCCCCGTGCTCGACGTTGCCTTCCAGGACATACGTGATGGTCTCGATCCCCCGATGAGGGTGCCAGGGAAATCCGGGAAGATATTCGGCCGGGTCGGTTGAATGGAAATCGTCGAGAAGCAGGAACGGGTCGAGCTGTGGCGCCTGGTCGTAGCCGAAGGCGCGCCTGAGGTGGACGCCGGCGCCTTCGACGGTCGGCCTGCTTTGCCATTTCTTCGTGATTTTCCTCACTTCACCCATCGCGTTTCTCCCTGCCGCCATTAGAGCTGAGACCAACTCGCGTACAAAAAGTATCGATTGACTATCTTCGAAAGCCCGGGGGTCGGAGGGGCATGCGCCTCGCACGCTCCCTTCGCCGCCGCGCGGCCCGGCGGGGCGCCCCGGCATGGCGATTCACGGCAGATTTTTTCCCCGGTGTAAGGGCGTTTACGATGTGAATGCGGCCGATGAAGCGGAGCGCAAACGGCCTGCTTCACCGCAGTACCTCATGTCCCGATGGGACACCCAGAAACCATGAAAAGTTGTAGGGTGGACACCGCCTTTTGTGCCCACCGTCGTGACTTTTCGAGACAGAGCACCAAGGCGGTGGTAATGACGCCGAGAAGGGATGTCAAGCAAACCGGGAGTCAAAATTCATGGCGCGGCGGAGCGCCGGGAAAGGGGGGCATTCCGTTTTTCCGGTCCGGGCGGGGATCAAAGGGCTGTTGCCCAAAGAAATATTCAAGCTGCGCGACTATTGAGCCGGACGTGGGTCCCCCTCCCTTCGATGGGAGGGGTTAGGGGAGGGTGTTGAATTTTCAAGTGCTTACAACCCCCTCCCCCAGCCCCTCCCGCCAAGGGAGGGGAGACCTCCGCCCTGTTTTGGGCCACACCTGTCGCAACTTTTGCATTTGGGCAACAAGCCCCTCAACCCCGCCCCTACGAAGGTGAGGCTTCCGGGTCGGCTGCTTTACCAGACTTCCGATGTGTCCATGACTGTGCCGATGTGCGGGTGCAACTCCAAAGTTCCGTCGACGCATTGGATACAGTATACGTCCTTGCAAAATTCCGATCCGTGCGGATATGCTATACCGTTGTCTTCACAACCTTTTTTTCCATTTTCCTCGGCCATTGCAACCTCCTGTGCCCGATCCGGGCTACCGATGTAATCAATGTAATTGTAGAAATGAATGTCCGCCGCCGCAAGTGAGCGTAAAGCAGTGAGCAGTGAAGAGTGAAGAGTGAGCGGTGGGTAGTGAGCGGGGAGGAGCGGGGAGTGAGGAGCGGACAGATTCCTCGCCGGCGCTCGGAATGACAATCTAATGAATATGACTTCGTATGGCAGGGTCGACAAGCTTCAAAAACGGAGACCGTTTTCCCGTCCTGGTTCTGTAAATCCTGCCATTGCTTTTCCTCCGCGCCCTCCGCGTCTCCGCGGTGAATGCTCTTGAAAAGCATCATTTCCGCCACCGGCGGTTTTCATTTACGCTCGACCGTTTTATTGCCGAATAATCTTTCGGGCCTTCCGGCCAATGCGGGACGGCTTCCGATGGTGAGTTTTGGCCGACACGATAAGGACATGGAGCGGGCAGGGGCATGGGAACGGATAATAGAGTTTTTCTCGAAGTAATTGAGTGGTTCGACGAGTCGGGCCGTGAGATGGTCCATAGAATTCCCGAATCCGGTTCGGGCGAGATCAAGCTGGGGGCCCAGCTCATTGTGCGCGAAAGCCAGGCGGCGGTCCTCTTCTACGGCGGCAAGGCCCACGATGTATTCGGGCCCGGCCGGCACACGCTGGTTACGGCGAACATCCCGATACTGACAAAGATACTGGCCGCCCCGTGGGGATTTACCAGCCCGCTGAGGGCCGAAGTATATATCGTCAATATGAAGGAATTTCCAAACCTTAAATGGGGGACCCGCGATCCGGTCGCGTTCAGGGACTCGCAGCTCGGCCTGGTTCGATTGCGGTCGTTCGGCGTGCTCAACCTGCGGGTGATCCAGCCGGTGCTTCTCATCAACACCCTGGTGGGGACACAGGGGATATACACCACGGAGGCCATCGAGGAATACCTGAGCCGCGTGGTCGTATCGCGCTTCAACGATTATATGGGCGATCACCTGGATTCCCTACTCTCGCTGCCGGGCAAATACGACGAAATGTCCGACGGACTCAAGCGGCTCCTTCAGGAAGACTTCGGCCACTTCGGCATCGGGCTCTCGCAAATTTATATCAATTCGATCACCCCGCCTCCCGAGGTCCAGCAGGCGATTGACGACCAGAGCAGACTTGCGGTGCTGGGCGACCTTGACCGGCTGGTCAAAATGAAGGCCGCGATGGCCCTGGAAAAAGCATCGGAAGCGCATTCGGAAGCGGGGGCCGGGCTGGGGATGGGGATGGCCATGATGATGCCCGGAATATTTTCGGAGGCGTTCAGGAAGGGCGGAGGACCCGACCCGGGACAGGCCCCGTGCCCGAGCTGCGGGAAACTCGCACCCTCCGATTCCAGGTTTTGCCCGTACTGCGGCAAACACCTCGTGGTCTTCGAGCAGTGCTCGCAATGCCATGCGGATATTCCGCCGAACGCAAAATTCTGTCCGGGATGCGGCAGTCCCGCCGCCGAAAAGAAGCAGCCCGTAAAGTGTCCGCATTGCGGCACCGAGAACCTTCCCGACTCACTTTACTGTAATAAATGCGGTGACAAGCTTAATTAGCCAAAATTGGAAGATCGAGCACTGCTGCCCGCAGTGCGGCGCGCCCGTTGTCCTCGAGGAGACGGACCGTATTTTCCAGTGCTCCTTTTGCCGGGTCCGCCTCTTTATCTGGTCCGGAGACCACTTCAGGTATTTTATCGCACCGAAGGCCCCGGTCCCGGGACCCCTTGTTTTTGTTCCCTACTGGAGGCTGAAAGGGATTATCTATTCCCTGGACGGCGCTCAAATATCGAGCGGGATAATCGATTCGAGCCTCCTCGCGGTGGGCTCGGTCCCCCTGCCGCCCTCGCTCGGGGTGCGGCCGCAGGTCCTGAAGCTCCGCTACGCAACCCCCGAGGTATGCGGCGTCTTCCTGACCCCCGATCTTCCCTTCAGGGCGCTTGCCTCCGGCGATTTGATTTCGCCGGTCCCCGCCGCCCACCCGGACCCGGAAGGCCAAATCCCACTGAAATACTTCATAGGCGAAGCGGTAAGCCTTATTTTCGCGCCCGTTTTCGCGCGCGGGAATACGCTCTTTGACGCCGTTCTCCGGAAGCCTCTCGGCGCCGTTCCGGAAGCCGTGCGCAACCGCCTTCCCGGTGCGGAAGCGCGCACCGTCCCGCCTGACGCCGCCCCATCGGGTCCCGCCCTTGCCTCACCGGGCCGAATCGGTTTTTTGGCGACGCAGTGTCCCCGGTGCGGCTGGGACCTCGAGGGCGAGCGAGACAGCCTGGTCCTCTTTTGCCGGAACTGTAGCTCCTCCTGGCGGGCCGAGGGCGGCGCCCTGCGCGGGGTGGACTTCTCTTTTCAGGAGCCGGGGAGCGAATCGAGCGTGTATTTGCCCTTCTGGCGCATTCGGGCCGGCGTTTCCGGGCTGACGCTCGGATCGTACGGCGACTTGCTCCGCCTGGCCAACTTGCCGGGGACCATGCCGAAGGGGCGCGAGAATTCGGAATTGCACTTCTGGATACCCGCCTTCAAGTCTCAGCCGAACCTTTTCCTGCGGCTCGCCCGGGGCCTCACGATCCTGCAAAAGGACGCCGATACCGGCCCCGAACCTTCGAGATCGCCCCTGTTTCCGGTCACTTTGCCAATCGGCGAGGCGCTGGAGAGTATCAGGATTTTGATAGCATCCCTTGCCGTCCCCAAACGACTTATTTTCCCCCGCATTCACGAAATCGACTTGTCGCATGAGGGGCACACGCTCGTCTATCTCCCCTTCGTCGAACGCGGCGAGGAGCTGATTCAGCCGCAAATCCGGATGAGCATACAAAAAAACGCCCTCAAGTGGGGACGGTTAATTTAACGGAGGACGGAGAACGGAAGACGGGAGTTGGGAGTGGGGAGTCCAAAACGATGCGGGTTGGGTTACGCGCAACACCGTTCACTTAAGCCGCACTTGGCGGCGATCCTCGTGGGGCAGGCTGGAAGGGGCTGTTGCAGAAATGCAAAAGTTGCGACAGGTGTGGCCAAAACAGGGCGGAGGTCTCCCCTCCCTTGGCGGGAGGGGGTCATAAGTACTTGAAAATTCAACACCCTCCCCTAACCCCTCCCATCGAAGGGAGGGGGACTCACGCTCGGCTCAATAGTCGCGCAGCTTGAATATTTCGTTGGGCAACAACCCCGGAAAGCCTGCCCCAGGGCCTTGGCTTCCGGATGTGCTTTAATGCAACGGTATTGATGCGAATCTATAGTCCGGGCGCTTTGTTGCTGATGATCTTCTGTTTTACGTCAAAGAGTCTGAGTTGGCCGTCTATTTTCTGAATCTTCCAGATATTTTCCGTCTTTCCGGCCACTGATTTTTTGTCGTTTCTGACCGCATAAGAAGTTATGAATTTTGCGATCCTCACACCGGGCTGGTCCAGGACGATCATCACCACATCTCCATCCACCGAGGTGCTGATCTGGTCCCAGTTGCGGAAATAATACCCGAGGTCCTTCCTGACGTAATCCCTGTTGACCACGCCCCGGTCATAGTAGTCCACCTTGTCGGCGTAGAGCGGCGCTATGGCCGCCAGGTCCTTCCTGCTGTTGAGTTCCAGCATGCGGCGCACGAACGCGGTGATTTCCTCCCTTGTAATCGAACCGGATTGCTCGGTCGCCAGGGGCGGCTTTTGCTCCCGGACAGCCGCCTGCCTCGAAGGCTCCCGCAATTCCACAGGCGCGGCGGCCGGGGGTGGCTTTTGCTCCTGGACAACAGCCTGCTTTGAAGGCGCTTGCGGTTCAACGGGTATCGCGGCCGTCTGCGGCGGTTTTTTCTCCCGCGTGATCGGAGTGGATTGTTCGCCCGTCTGGAGGGGCTTCTTCTCCTGGACAGCCGCCTGCTTCGAAGGCCCCTGTGGTTCAACGGGTCTGGCGGGCCCCGGTGGGGCCGCTTCCTTCCCGGGAAGAATGTCCACGGGTTTTTCCCGGATGTCGCCGGCCGGCACGGACGCTTCACGGGGTGGACTTTCCGCCCTCGGCTTCTCGCCCGCGGGAGCAATATCGACGAGCAAGACGTGTCTGTCCCGGCCGAGCTCCCCGGTGGCGGAATACGTGATGAGCGCCTTCTTATTGCGCAAATGGTTGGCTGTCCTCATCAGCGACGCTATCTTCTTCTTATCCGTTTGCGTATCGAAATAGAATACGAGATTGGGTGCAAAAACCGCGTATTGGTCGACATGAATCACCGTGGCCTCGATTTGGCCCACGGTCGCACCCGGCCCAGACCCCGCGGCGATGGATGCCTCGACCCCGCACAGAATCCCCGGCAGGCAAAACAAGGCGACAAGGAGTATGATTTTATGCTGCCAGATCGATAACTTCCGTTCCATCTTTTCCCTCTATTAATTTCCGGCGTCGTGCGCCGGCGCCTCGATTTTTCACGGGATCGCGCATCCGGCGCACAGATCGTGCCGGCGGACCCTCAAAATCTTTCTTCTTAAACGATAACACAATGATTGCACCAGAAATCAACCCTCTTGTCACCAGGATTTTGCATTCGGCCCCGAATTGCTTACGACATGCCACCGCGAACCTCCGGGGATGGGGGAGAATCGCTCCCCCGAGTTATTTACCGCGGATGAAACCGGTTCACGTTCTCTTCATTTCCGGCTTGACGCGAAAAAGGCGGCCCCTTTGAAGGGACCGCCTTTCCGGGCTGTTTGCCCTTATACCAAATAGTTGCTTTCAAAGGGGTAGGTCGCTGTGGAGCAAAATCCCCCCTGCCCCAGCGGTGTCCGGTTAGGATTTTGCGGGGCCTGTGTTTACAGTTTGTTCTTTGAAAAAATTAGAATTCGCGTGAGCTGTTTCGGCGCCCCGCAATGAATTGCGGATCTCAATTCTAAGTTGGCGGACTCTCTTTATGCTTACTTTTAAGCCATGTTCCCTTTGGCAATAGATCGCGAGAAGCAGATAAGTGA
>JBAQYM010000074.1:0-9805 GCA_049300095.1 Syntrophobacteraceae bacterium | reverse complement strand
CGATGGGTTGCGCTCCGCTCCACCCATCCTACAGTCCTTCCAACTGCGTTAACACGTAGGATGGGTGGAGCGGAGCGCAACCCATCGCTCTTGGCTCTCTCTTGTGAAACTTACCGATTGGAGAAGGATTATCGGATCCACAACTGAAGTTTCACCCCCGTTCAAACCGCGTCCGAGGACGTGGCGGCGGCGCTTGAACGCAACTCATTATCGCCCATCACCCGTCACTGTTTCACCGCCCCTCGAATTTCTCGCAGGCTGTGCGGTCGGCAGCGCCGCCGTATTCCTCGGTCCATTGCTCTATTTTTTGATACAGCGAGCCTCGGGGATAAAAGTCCAGGACGCCCATTTGCTTTATCTTCCGGACGTCTTCTTCGGCAAAGAAGCCCCCCGCCGTCACCCGCACTCCGGTAAGGCCGTCCCTTCTCAGTATCTCGAAGAGCCTGGCGAATTCTTCGACCGTCGCCCCGGGCAGCGTGGTTATCCCGATATGATCGACCGCTTCCTGGAGGGCGCACGAGGCGATTGCCTCCGGGTCGCGCAGGTCGGTGTAGACCACCTCGAACCCCGCCTCGCAGCACGAGTGGGCAAGCCTCAACATGGCGTTTTCATAGCCTTCGCCAAACCTCGCGATCAAGATCCGCAACCTCTTCTTCGCCATAATTCGCATCCTTTGCACGAGAGTGGGGGGGGAGGGGTCCGGCGCTCCAGCGGGCGCCCTCGACAAACGGATAAGAGCTTATCAGTACGCGTGTTACACGTGTTACTAAATCGATAAGCAGGCGGAACAACCATGGCAGGCAGGCTGGAAAGCCTGCCCCACGGCCGCATGCCGCAACCGGGACGGCGGCTCGGGGTATAGAATACACCATGTTTTCCCGATTTATGCAAATTCATATCACGCGTGAAGCATCTGTTTGCCGGGACGGCCGCGCTGCGGGTCGTGCTGGTTGATGGACTGTTGCTCGAACGCAAAAAGTGTGACAGGTGTGGCAAGAACGAGCCAGGGGACTCCCCTCCCTTGGTGGGAGGGGCTGGGGGAGGGGGTTATCAGTACTTGAAAATTCGACACCCTCCCCTAACCCCTCCCATCGCAGGGAGGGGGACTCAGGCTCATCTCAATTGCCGCCCAGTGCGATGATCTTGTCCCGTTCACGGGGAAAGGGCGTCTTTCACCGTAATTCACCGAGGTGCCCGACACAAACACAAACACAAACACAGACACGGACACGGACACAAAGGCCCACGAAACAAAAGCGGGCGGGATTTCTCCCGCCCGTCTTGATTGCTGGAACGTGTGGGGCGGGATTTCTCCCGCCCGCGGCCGCTCGTTTCCGTCTTGATTGCTATAACGTGTGCAGATATCTCTGCTCACGGGGTTTTTCCTGCTCGGGTTCGTGAAAGTCCATTTCATCGACTTCGAACTCGATCCTGTTCTCCTTTTTCGCCCTGTGCGAGAACACGGGGACACGCGAGGCGATGAGTGCGCCGAGCTTTCTCCGTGGTTTTTCCACCTTCTCGGGTTCGTCAAAGCCCGTTTTCGCACCACCCCCGACCAGTGCGGCCAGGTCTTCGACGAATTCTTTCATCTGCTCGGAGCGCCCGGTCATCTCCCTGGATGCCGAAGCGGATTCCTCGGCGCTGGCCGCGTTCTGCTGGATCACCTTGTCCATCTCGGCCACGGCCTTGTTCACCTGGTCGATTCCCTGGGCCTGTTCCTGCGAAGCGGCGGCAATCTCGCCCACCAGCTCGCCGACCTTGGAAGCGCTTTGAGAGACCCGGATGAACTCGCCGTTTGTCTTCCCGACCAGATTGGCCCCCTCGTGCACCGTCTTGACCGTCGTTTCGATGAGCACGGCGGTGTTCTTGGCCGCTTCGGCGGCGCGTCTCGCAAGGTTTCTCACCTCGTCGGCAACCACCGCGAAGCCCGCCCCCGCCTCGCCGGCACGGGCCGCCTCGACCGCGGCGTTAAGCGCCAGGAGGTTGGTCTGGAAGGCCACTTCGTCGATGGTCTTGATGATCTTCTGGGTCTCCTCGCTCGCTTTCGAGATGTCCCCCATCGACGCGGTCAGGCTTTCCATCGAGTTGTTGGCCTGCGTGATTGTCGCCTTGGCTTCCGCCATGAGCCGGTTGGCCTGGTCGGCGTTTTCCGCGTTCTGCTTCGTCATCGAAGCCATTTCTTCGAGAGATGAGGAAGTCTGCTCGACCGCGGCCGCCTGCCGGGATGCCCCCGAGGCCAATTCCTGGCTGGCGTTGGACACTTCGCCCGAAGCCGCCCCCACCTGTTCCGAGACCTCGGTGAGGCCGCGGATGGCGTTGTTGATCGGTTTGGTTATCGAGCGCACGAGCAGCACGGACAAGCTCCAGAAGAACAGGAGTCCCGTCAGGAGGATCCCGGAAATGATCCTGACCGCCGCGTTTTTCTGGACCGTGATGGACTGGTTGACCTGGCCCAGGAACACATCGGCCGTTTCCACGATCTTCGACCCGCTCTCGTTGAGCGCCTTCAGTTTGTCGTTTTCCTGCTGGAAGAGGCGCTGGGACTGTTCGATGTAGTCCAGGAACTTGCTCAGCGATTCCCTGACGCTGCTCGCGGTCTTCATCCAGGCATTGTTCTTGAGGGCCGACGCGAACTGCTCCAGCGCGGTGAGGTACGACTGCACGTTGCCGTTTGCCAGTTTCTTGTATTCCTGGATGAATTTCTGGTCCCCGCTGACCAGAAACTGCAACTGGAGGTTCTGCAACTGGATGAACGCGGTCTTGCAGTCCTTGACGACATTGAGCATCCCGAATTCACGCGCGGTAAGGGTTTCCCCGTCCATCTGCAATTCGGCCTGCTTCGCCTCGATGTCGGCCTGCACCTGTTGCAGCAGTTCTTCGGAGGATCGCAGGGGCTTTACCATCTCGGCCTTGAGCGCGCTTTGCCGGCCGTGGATTTCAACCAAATTGTCAAAGAGCTTCCTGTAGGAGTCGAACTCGCCCCCCATGGCGCCGATGTGCCTTTTCCATTC
Source organism: Syntrophobacteraceae bacterium (assembly GCA_049300095.1). Taxonomy (GTDB): domain Bacteria; phylum Desulfobacterota; class Syntrophobacteria; order Syntrophobacterales; family Syntrophobacteraceae; genus SbD1. Next base: position 6,794 of record JBAQYM010000074.1, on the reverse strand, counting down.
CTCGTTGCCCGTGGACGTCTTGAGGCTTTCCAGCCCCGTGGTGACTTCTCCGGCTTTCTGAACAAACTGGGCCTTCAGGTCCTGAGTGTAAAACTGGAGGAAGGTTTTTTCCGTCACACGCGTGACGAGGACGCGTTCCACGGTTTTGGCGACGTCTTCCTTCATCAGGTTGGCCTCTTCGATGTGCGTGTAATAGTAGAGGCCCACTCCGACAGCAGACAGAACGAGGAGAGATGTAACCGCCACGAAGGCGAACAATTTCTTTTTGAGACTCACGTTGCCTGCTTTCAGCTTCATTGACCAGCATCCCCCTTCCTTATAAAATCCGTTCACTTCACAGGGGTGCGGGCCGGTCCCCCGGGGTGCGCCGCAAGGGACCGGCCGCGCCGGGGAGGATTACTTGAGCACTCTCTGCACGTCGGCCTCGGACATGTCATAGACGCCGCAGCCGAGGATCAGTTCCTCGCCCCCGAATTTAACCAGCTTTACGTAAGAGACCTTCAGCGCGGGGGTCTTTTCCCCGGGTTTGGGCCACATGTAATCGACCCATCCTGAGCCCTTCGCCTTCGCCACTTCGTTCATCGCGGTGAAGAAGAGCTTTCCTTTCGAGTCCTTGAGGTCGATGTAGTTTTTGCCTTCCATCTTGTTTTTGATGGGGTGCATCTTCATTACCGCGTTCCCATCGTGAATCCAGATGTAGGTGCCGGCGAAAATGAATTCACTGTCCTTGCCCTTGAACTTGGGATAGGCGGCCGGACCTTCTTTTTCCACAAGAGCGGCGGCCTTGTTCACCTTCTCGATGATCATCTCGGGGGTCGGTTTGGTGGATGCGGTCGATACGCAGAATGCCTCCGACTCCAGGGCAAGCTCCTCATCGGTCTTTTGAGCAAATACGACGGCCGCCTGGAATGCAAGCGACATACACAATACGATCATGAGCGTTCTGACTGCCAATTTCATTGATACCTCCTGGTTTTTCGGATCGGGTGCATTTGGTGGCAAGATAAAATATTCTCCACAACTCCATCGTTTCATTTAGTGCTGTCTTAAAGCCGGGGGTGAAACGAGAGCGGGCTCGCGGCGGATATGACCTGCATGATTGGAGTGGGGTTAGGTGGTGCCGGAATTGCCGCCCGTTTACAACTCATTCGGAAGCTTTGTTCGTGGACTTGAAGGGTTTTTGTCGGGAAATGCCTGAATTTTTAGGAAAATCGACCCTCTCGCGCCGATAGGCCGAAAAAGGGGACAATGCCCCCGAAGTCTTGCCGGACGCCCAAACCGGTTTCAGGATGATTCGGTGCGTAATAACCAGTTATTTTAATAGGTTGTCAGGAAAACGCCCTGTCGATCCCAAAAAGAGCGGCATCGGTAATCGTAAGGAGGGCATCGGCCGGCGGAAAGGAGTATAGCGAGACCTGATATTAAGTTGCGCTCAAGATGGTGCTGATATCCGGGCCTCACAAAATCCCCCCTGCCCCCCTTTAGAAAAGGGAGGAATCTGCTGGACATTACCAAGTTCCCCCCTTTTCTAAAGGGGGGCAGGGGGGATTTTGAACGCCACTCGGTATGAAACCGGGTCACCTGCAAAACAGCCCTGTTTCGATGTTTCGCGGGTGAGGCGGGCCTCTATTTTGCCGGTAACTTCGTATTAATGGACCGGCCGCCGCTTTGACGGCCGGGAAAGCCTGTCGTAGCGGAGGTTGTCGCCCGGGTGAAGCTCGTAGCACTCGGGGACCCCGACGGGATCTCCCGAGGCCAGCAGTTCCCCCACCGTGGCAAACTCGAAGCCCCGGCCCCTGAGCTTTGGGACCAGTTCCCTGAGCGCCCCCAGCGTGCCGCTTCCTTTTCCGTTCGCATGAAAAATTATTATGGAACCCGGTTTTGCGCGCGGCAGGACCGTGCTCACTATCGCGGCGGCGCTCCGGCCACGCGAGGCATCGCCCGAAACGATGTCCCACTGGATAGCGGGCATTTCGAGTTCGGCCAGCAGCGCGAGGGATTCGGCGGTGCACGCGCCGTATGGAAACCGGAAGAGTCTCATGGACGGTTGCACCCGCGCCGCTGTGTCCGCCCCCGCCCCCCGGGCTTCGAGTCGCCTAACGAGGGTTTCCCGCAGCGCGAGGTATTGCTCCTGCGCTCTCACAACCTCTTCTCTCGCCTCACCCGGCCCGAGCAGCCGGAAATTCGCGTGGCTCCAACTGTGATTTCCGATCTCGAACAGGGGATCGAGCATGAGCCGCATCGTCTGCTCGGGGTGGGAGCGCATCCACTTGCCGCCGGCAAAAAAGGTGGCCTTGACGGAGTTCGCTTCGAGAAAATCCACCAGGTCCCGGTCGAAACCCGAGGTCTCCCGCGGTCCCTCGCAAAGATCGAAGGTGAGAGCGAGCAGTTTTTGTCCCCCCGCAACCCGCACCCCCCTGATCGAGCTTCCCGTGCCGGAGGGATGGGGGGCGGGAAGCGCGGTTCCTTGCGGGGCCGCCGTATCCGGGCCAAAAAAAGAAATGGCAAAGGCGCATGAAAACATTGCGATGAAAAAAAGCTGGCGGAAAGAGGCCATTTTCGGTTGATTTCCTTTGAGTTTGGAGCGGGAGTTGGTAAAACGGCCATGATTTTAGCCGTTCGGCCCAGGAATGAAAGGGGGATGAGGATGAAAAATCAGGGAGAAAGAAATTTCCCGGACTCTCCGGCCCTGGAACCCATGAGGCCGCGAGATGTGGACGAGATCAGCCGGACCCTCGCGTCGATGGACCCCTGGCTTACCCTTGGCTATAAACCCGAGGCCCTCTCGCACTATCTTCTGCGGGCCGACCCAGCCCTCAGCCGATATTGCGTGATTGTTTCGGGCAGGCTCGCCGGAGTTTTGGCCGTGAGGTTTCCCTGGCTTTTCGGACCGTTTATCGAGCTGATCGCCCTGTTTGGCGACTGCCGGGGACGAGGGCTGGGCCGCGCGCTGATCGGCTGGGTCGGCGCTCAGCATGCGTCATCGCCCAACATCTGGGCCACCGTATCGTCGTTTAACCTCGACGCGCGAGAGTTCTACGCCCGCCAGGGCTTCGAGCCCGCGGCCGTCCTCAAAGACCTGATACGACCGGGCCAAAACGAGGTCCTGCTCCGCAGGAAGAACAGTGAGGAGTGAGGAGTGTACGGAGAACGGAGGAGGTGGGGCCGACCTATAAAAATTTTTCCAAATTTTATCAAAAAACACTTGCATAAAAATGCCGCACCGCCCAGCCTTCTTCACTCTTCACTCTTCACTCTTCACTCTTCACTCTTCACTCAAAAAAAGAAGAGGGCGGTTTTCACCGGCCCTCTTCAGTAGCCCCGAGAAAAAGGCCGGTGGGAAGTCCAGCCGGCCTGTCGTTCCATGAGCAAGAAATGCGGAAGTTACTTCTTCATGTGCTTCTTGAAAATGGACTCGCACTTGTCCGCAGCGGCTTCTGCTCTGCGAGCGGCGTTTTCTGCTCTCATCGCGGCAGCCTCGGCTGCTCTGGCGCTGGCCGTGCACTGTTGTTCAATGGCTTGGGCCTTATCCAGGGCCGCCTGGCAAAGTTCCGTACACTTCTTGGCATCCTGGGTGCAAGCGCAGCCGGAGATCGTGCTAACAACCAATGCAACAACAAACAAAAGTGCCACTATTCTCTTCATGCTCTTTCCTCCTTAAAAAACCGAACGAAATAAGTTTAGCCTTGTCTTGACTTCCAAGACCCTCCAATTGCTTCCGGTACTCCCACCTCCTCTCCCGTAAAAATACGCTAAGTCGCACATTTTGCAGTATTTTAGACCAGCTATGCGGCCTTCCTGAAGAAAACAGGTAAATGCTACGCCAGCTATTTTATAAAATCAAGAAATTTTTGTGCAAAGCCTAATGTTGCAAAGGTTTCGAGTAAAAATACCTAATCCTGCCCGAGTTCGGCGACCTTGAGAGAATCATCCTCCGATGAGAGTCGTGTTATATCGGTGGGGACGCCGTTTTGCAGGCTGAGGGCCACGATGAACTTTTTCTGGTCCACCAGTTTTGCATACGGGCTCTGGGCCAGCTTGTCAAATGCGTACTTGGTATAATCGGGAATTTTCTTATACACGTCCGGATGGGCTTCTATAAATACCTGGTTGTTTTTCTGCCCGAATTTGACCGGTTCGTAGATAATTTCGAGCTTGGTCCCCATCGGGACCTGGGGGTAGAGGAGCCGGATGTGCTCGGGGTAGCAGCGGATGCAGCCGTGGCTGACCAGCCGCCCCACTCCCCAGGGCATGTGGGTGCCGTGAATGCCGTAGGGGCCTGCGGAAAACTTCATGGTAAACTCGCCCAGCGGGTTTTCGGGTCCCGGCGGCATGACCGTCATTCCGTATTTTTCCTGGAGCGACGCGGGAATGTACCAGGACGGGTTGGGTCTTTTCTCGTTGATGAAATACGACCCGAGGGGGCTTTCCCAACCTTCGTCGCCGATGCCGATCGGGTAGGTCTGCACGGTGGAGTTGCTTCGGTCGAAGAAGTAGAGCCTCAACTCGGGGATATTGATCACCAGTTGGTAGTGCTGGCTCGAAGGAAGCACCCAGAAAGTGGGAAGAAAAACCCGCTTTCCCCTCGGCGGAATCCAGGCGTCCATCTTCGGGAAAAGCAGGTCGAGCGAGTTGTAGCCAAGCCCGTTTCGCCTCGCCATGTCCAGGAGAGTGTCCTTTGCGCCGATACTGTACCATCTCGGAGCCCCGATCACTGTCAGGTCCGGGATGCGGTAGGAAAATTTTTGCACCGTCGCGGTGAATTCTTCATCGGCACGGGCCTGGGTGGGGGGGAAAAACGGCAGGATGAGAAGAAAAAGGCAGAGCGCAACGGTTCTGTTCGTGGTCATGGGCATTTCCCTGTTTTGCTTCGCATTGCTCGATAAGGTGGTCCGGGAGTTGCCGTACAATAAAGAGTCTCCAATTGCAGATCAAGCTTTTTTTGGCCCCTCGGCGGCGGCGCGGCGCGCGCGATGCCGAATCCTTCACGTATGTGCCCGCCGTATCAGGGGAAAAGGAGAAAGCGGCTTTCCACGACAATTCCAAAAATCTGCTTCGCACCTTCCCTTTGCAGGGCCAAATGCCTAAATAAAATTTTGTGGCATATTTTGTTTGTATATGGCTAAATCGAATTCCGCGGTCTCATCCGGGTCCGGCGCGGGAACGAGTCATGGATAATTCCGGAATCGACCTGGAGAGACGATAACCACCATCGGCGGCTTGTACAGACCACGAGTGATGTATCCGTAGCAATTCATCTCAACTGGAGGCAAGGAATGGACAGGAAATTCGCGGAAAAGCGCCCTGAAAACGTCAAGAAACGCTTTCCCAACAGCGTTGTCCCCCTGGTGAATGGAAAGGCCCTGATAAAGGCCGCCAGGAAACATAACGCCATGATCATGGCGACAAATATCCGCTGCAGGCTGCCGGTGGAAGGGATCGTCCTTGCCTCGATGGCTTCCCGGGCCCCGGTGCTCTACGAAATCGCAAGGTCGGAACTGGGGTACACGGAATTCACCCCGCAAAGCTTTGCGGAATTCATTGTCGAAGAAAACGAACGGCTGGGCAACACCGAGGTGCCCTTCGGGGTCCACGGGGACCACATAGGGGTAAAATCGCTCGATGATCTCGATGTCGTCGGGAAGCTGATAGCGAGCGAGATGGAGGCGGGCTTTACATCCTTTGCCATCGACGCCTCTCACATGGAAAACGAGAAGAACCTCGAAGCGACCGCCCGGCTTGCGAAGCCCATCGTCGAAGCGGGACTCAACCTCGAAGTCGAACTCGGCGAGATCGGCGCAAAGAGCGGCAGCGCCGAAGGATTCACGCAGCCCCAGGAGGGTAAATGGTTTATCGGCGAACTCCATAAGCGAGGAATCCGGCCGGACCTGCTTGCCATAAACAACGGGTCGATCCACGGCACCTACTTCGGGACGACGAGCGAGGGCATCCAGCTCGATCTCACCCGCGCCATATGGGAAGCGATCCGGCCCTGGGATGTCGATATCGCGCAGCACGGCATCACCGGGACCTCGCTCGATAAGATTTCTTCCTTTATCCAGTACGGGATCCGGAAGGGCAACGTCGGGACACTGTGGCAAAACATCGCCTTCGGCCTGGCGATGAACCAGAACGGCAATGCGATGACGACCGAAACCCGCGACTATATCAAACGGCCTTATCGCGGCGTTCCCGACGAACTGTGGCGGGAAATGATGAAATGGGCCGTCGAGACCAAGAACACCGGCGGCAATATCAAGAACGCCAACAAGGTCTTCGCTCCGCTGTTCAACGCCCTCCCGCTCGAATACAAGAAGCGGGTTTCCGATCACGCCTATGAAGAAGCGGTGCGGCTGTTCGAGGCCACCCACTCCATCGGCCTGGCCGACAGCGTGTGGGAGTTTGTGTAGTGCACGGTCTCTCTCGGGGAGGGCTCGACAATGCGCAAGCAAACCAGGAAAAGCAAACGCGGCCGGAGCGATAGTCCCGATCGAGAAGAGATTGTGCCCACTCCTTCGGGTGACGTCGGTAATTTGTTCTCTCTATCGATAGATATCGACCATAATGATGTCGAAACCCAGCTAAGGGTTCGGAAATGGTTGCTCTATCTCATTTTGACCCTCCTCTTTGGAGGCGGCTTGTGGGCGGGGCTTGTTCCCAGGCTCTTCTAGTGCTTAATTGCATAAGTTGGCGATAGTATTTCTGAGTTGAGTCCCCTTTATCTCTCTTTTACGCCAGACAAAAGGTTTGGCGGTTGGACCGTAAGCTGCGACAAAAGCCTCAATGGCTTGGCG
>JBAQYM010000073.1:0-28003 GCA_049300095.1 Syntrophobacteraceae bacterium | reverse complement strand
GTGACGCCCAATGCTGTTGCCTTAACGAATCGCTTGAGCATATCGTCATTTCGACCGGAGGGAGAAATCTTTTCGTGGTGCTGAACAAACAAGATTTCTCCCTCCGGTCGAAATGACAAAACAGGGTACGTTAACGCTTAAAGCAACAGCATTGCGGGTGACGCCGGGGCCGACCCCATCGAAGCCATCAGATGCCTCCTGGGGTTGACGAGCGGGATCTATCTTACCTGTTTTGGCTTAAGTGCAACACCATTTATAACAATTGTGATTCGACAGAATCATTGAGTAACTTTAGGAAAATATCTGGGTACAGTCTCAGGCAGTCTGCTTTTATTCACTAAACGTATGATCCGGACGCGGCAAGTTATCAGGATGTCGAGATTTAAGTGATCAGGAGAAACGCGTGGAACTCTTCTCGTTCACCCCTTCGTTACGCATTTCCAATTGTATCTGATCGGTTCTCCTATTTTCCCGCCACGCTCAGAATAGAGCACCATGCCTCCCCGGTCTGGCGTTTGGCTGACCATCAGCCACAGCAAGCCATCGCGGGTGGCCAAGCCAAAGTACTTTTTGCCTGGTTCCGAAGGACAAGAGGTGAGTCTTGATTCGAACTAATGTTTTTGGGCTATTTTTGTTCAGAAAAATTGGTGGAGGCGGGCGTTGAACCCGCGATGGTGTAAGTGGAGTGCGGGATTTAAAGCCTCTGGAACTCGGCTGGAACTTTTTGATTTCGGCGTACTTGACTTTGGGCGCTTTTGGGCTACAATGTAGTCATCAAGATGGAGGTGGTGGTGATGGCTGCAAACACTGTTGTTCGCGCAAGGATTGATGGCCGGGTGAAAAGCGAAGCCGAGGCCGTGCTTGCGACGATAGGTCTTACGGTTTCGGATGCTATCCGGTTGATGATGATGCGCATTGCCAGTGAAAAGAGGTTGCCTTTCGAGCCGCTTGTGCCCAATAGAGAAACCATTGAGGCGATGAAAGCGGCGCGGCGCGGCGAACTGGTGAGTGTCGGTTCGATTGATAACCTGTTTTCGGACCTCAATGCGGACGATTAGCCGAACCACGCGCTTTAAGCGAGATTATAACCGGGAAAAATCAGGGCGGCGCGGCAAGACGCTGGATGCCGCCTTGAGAAAGGTCCTCGAACTCTTAATAGTCGATAAGCCTCCGCCACACCACAACTTCGATCATCCGCTTAGCGGCAATTGGGCGGATCACCGCGATTGTCATATCAAACCCGATCTTATCCTGATCTATCGACAGCCTGATAACGATCATCTCGACCTTGTGCGCCTTGGCTCGCACAGCGAATTGGATTTGTCGTAGGCGGCGAGAATCGAACTCGCACCGATATAGACGGGGTAATGATTTACAGACGTCTGCCCGACATGTGCAACACCGGAGAATGCCGGCGGTCGCCCGTGCCATTCGGACGCGGCGTTGGTGACGATTAGGATTTACAATGGTTACGTTTGGCGTTACCATCAACCACGGCGAGGCGGCGTAAATGATCCGTTCTTTTAGGGATAAAGAGGCGGAAAAGGTTTTCCAGAGACGCTTTTCAGCCAAGCTCCCGAACGACATCCAAAAAATCGCATTTCGGAAACTGAGGTATCTCGACAGTGCGGATGAATTGCACGATCTGCGGATACCCCCTGCAAATCGGTTGGAGAAATTGAGCGGGGACCGTGAAGGACAGTGGAGTATACGGATCAACGATCAGTGGCGAATATGCTTTGTGTGGCGTGACGGCCAAGCTTCTGAAGTCGAGATCGCCGACTACCACTGAAACGGAGGATGATGTGACTGAACACGAAGAAAAGATACCGCCCGTTCATCCGGGTGAGATTTTGCTTGAGGATTTCCTGAAACCCATGGGGATAACACCTTACCGGCTGGCCAGAGAGCTCAATGTGCCCAAGACCAGGATTGGCGCTATCCTCAAAGGGAGAAGGAGCATTACGGCGGACACTGCTTTGCGCCTGGCCCGGTTCTTTGGGACTACCGCCAAGCTCTGGCTTAACCTTCAGGTATCCTATGACCTTGATATCGAAGAGGATCGCTTGGGCGGGAAAATCAAGGAAGAAGTGAAACCCATGCGTGATGTCGCATAGCAGCAAATTCGGTCATGGGGCGGGAGGATTCGAACCTCTAAGGCTGATAATACTTTTGCTGATTTCGCTACCTTATGGGCCTATTTTAAGATATCGGACCACTTTCAGACCACCAGAGAGGGTAAGGGGGAGTACGAACCGGGCCTATCCCACTATATCGGACTACGTGACTAGAGTCAGGTCCCTAGAGTTTACCCTGCGGGATTGCGTTTCCGTTAAATCTTTTGGTTATGCTCTTCATACGTATCAAAGCTCTGAACAATAGAAAAAATGGTCAAATTTCACGATATACAGCAATTGGATCGATCACCACTTCGTTATCTACAACACCGAAAAACGATTCTTCTATGCCTGCTAGTGCGCTGAACATAGCATGTAACCCCTTTCGAATGTTCCCAGGCTCATTTGACGCTTCCAAGGCGTCTGAGGCCGGTTCCGGTGAATCAGGTTGCATCTCACCCACCTTGGCGACCATTCCGAATAGGATAAATTGTATTTGAGTAGTTCTAGAGTACTTTTTGACTATACTCTGCTCTGCGTCCCTCAGGTATTCGCGGTTTAAAAGGGCAAGATAGAGCTGAGGGTTGATATTAGCAAATGGAAGAATTTCAATCTCGAAATTGTCTCCAAATCCAGTGTCGAGAAGGAATGCTAGAGATTGAAGATATTTATCATCTTGTAGGAGGCCTTTCTCCCTGGCTAAGCGCTTGGGATCCATCTGTGATTTCAGTAAAGATCGAAATTTTGCTTTCTTGTTCTTATCCGGGATTGCTGCCATCTGCTGGTCAATTCCCGCATTCGTTTCCTCTCGTTTTGCAAAGGTCGTGACATATGTCAGCGCCTCTCCAAAAGTATTAAAATGCTTTGTCATGGTAGAAATTGCTTGAAGATCATTAAGTTTTGCAATTCCAGTCACCTTAACGAAACTGGACTTTAAAAGTGTTGCAGAATCCGGAGGTGTACCAGAAGAGTCAACGACTAGTACAGAATTCCTCTTTATAAGCTCGGCTTCGAATAGACTATAGGCATAGTCATAGAGGACTTTTTTTTCAACTTTATGAAGCTCCTTGGAAGCTATGTCAGCGAGGAGCCGACCGCTCGAGAGCGGACCCTTCTGCTGTTCGAAATCTTGATTCTGCTCGCCAGTCTCATGTATTAAAGATTCAGTTAGACCTTCAAATATTTGTGACGAAATGGAGTACATTTTATATTCATCAAGGTACAAGAAAGATCTAAGCTTTTCTGCCATAACCTCTCCTTTTACGACTCAAATATTCATTATAGTAACGTTGACGAGTGGATATGATTGTCCTCAGCGATATAACAATAGCGATAGAACTTACAATAATAGAAGCTATTAACAGAATATTATCCATCATTGGCCATCCCTAACAAGTCTAGTTTGCTAATGCGGTCTACGACAGAGTAGTTCAATAATGTGGCTGAAAGTGCGGCAATGAAAGATGCTAGTTTGATGTTGTGACGACTGAATAGACTGGGGTCAGCCTCTGTAATACAAGATACCGCGAATATTGTCACAAAGAATATCAGAAGGAGAAGTGATACACCAACCTGAAGAGTTTTCCAATTTGGATCTACTTGGTGTTTGTGTTCTACTAAGTTGATATTGGTAATTGTCAAAACAAGACCATACGTAACGAGATCGGCTTCATTAAACCACTGCAAATTTTGATGTCCCGACATGAGCAGGCTGATTACGATGCGTGCCAGAGCCGGAGATAAACCCAGTAAGACCGTGTAAATGAACCATTTCATTTTTAACATCGGAATGATACTCCAATGCGCGGTGGCATTAAGGTTACATTCGCAAGCTCAAAGAATCAGGATCATTTTTTAGTAATAATTGCGAAATCACGACACCCTGATCTTGGACCGGGGGACGCATTGTTATGTAGTCCCGGCCCAAAGAGCTGCCCGGTTCAGTCGAATTCTTTTCCCGCCCAACGCACTCTTCCAAGAACATAATGTTTGATGGACTTTCCGGGGTCAAGCTCGAATTCAAATGGACGATAGACGCCCAGGTTATCCGATATGCAGATGAGCTTGAACCGGTTTGCATGTTCGCTCAAGGCCAAGCGTTTTATCGCACTTGAGCCGTCAGGCATGGTGATGAGATATATTTTGCCCGTCTGGATTTGGATGCGCTCCTGTTCGTAAGTATCGACCAGGATAATTTCACGGGTGACACGGGCAACTTTTTCCCGTGCCCTTAGCGCAAGAGGGCTACGGACGACAATTATAACCACCCCTCCTGACCTCCGGACCCAGCCAACAAAGTTGCCAAGGCGACCCGCGAATCAGATATTTCGTCTTTTTCAACCAAGTATGCACCAAACTAGGCTCGAATTCACGAGAAAAACAAGTATAATCCGTCCATCAAAGTTGAACCCTGAGACGCTTTCCGGATGTGAGGTGTGGTATGAAGGTCCGAGTAGTTTTGGAGCCGAGTGACGAGGGCGGCTACACTGCCGTGGTTCCCAGCCTTCCCGGTTGTATCAGCGAAGGCGAAACCAGAGATGAGGCTCTGGCGAACATTAAGGAAGCCATCGAGCTTTACCTGGAACCGGTCGAGGATGACCTCTCTTCGACACCCGGGTCTGAGGTCATCGAAATAGCCATATGATGAGACTCCCGAGTTTGGGTTACGAAAAGGTTGTCAAGGCTCTTCAGCGCGATGGATGGGCCGTCATCCGGCAGAGAGGCAGCCATATTCGTTTGCACAAACATACCCGGAAAGAAGTGCTCAAGCTGACCATCCCGGCTCACAGCCCCATCAAACGCTCGACGCTTGCTCACATACTCAAGCAGGCGCGGCTCAGCAAGGAAGAATTTGAATCATTGCTCTAGCTGGTGGGATCGCCGCTCATCTACTCGGAATCCGCGCAGTGAGGAGGGGAAAAGAGGGGGAACCGCGCAAAACCGCACAGGGCGCGGGTCTCAAAATCGGAGCTTTCTAAACGTCAAGTAAATTTAACAACTAAAATGGTGGAGGCGGCGGGAGTTGAACCCGCGTCCGAAAGTATTCCGCACAAGCTTCTACATGCTTATCACGCAGTTTGAATTTCGCCCCGGGGAACTCTTACGTGCGGGATTTCGCCGGGACTAGCTCACTTTATCTCGCCTCGGGCAGTGCGAGCACCTTGCCGTTGGCCATCCCACTGAGTCGACGCCTCACATGGCCCTCGCGGGAGAAGGACCCGGAGACGGCAGCCGCGGTTAAGCGGCTACAGCGTACGCGTAATCGTCTGCGTTTGTTTTTTTCCCAGCTGTTTAACGAGCAACCAGGACCTCGGCATGCCACTTGAACTTCTATACCTCCGTCGAACCCGTTTCGCCCCCTTGAATAGTGAGTTTGTTGGAAAGCAATCAAAATAATCCGTACCGGTATTGTATATCTTCCCACAAGAAAGTCAAGCCGTGACGCCGCCGCCGGGGTATCGGGCGTGGGGATTTCCGCCCGATGGAAGGGGTGGATGGCGCTCCGAGGTTGATGATCACATCCCATATGCGTTATCATACGAAACTTTGGCCGGCCGATGGCGGCATCGCCGAAAATTGGCGCGGGGCCGCCACGGGCATTATAATGGGGTTCGAGGTCGAGCGGGCGGGGTTTTGCCGAGCTTTTGGGCTATAATGTTCGGAAGGTATTCCGGGCCGCCCCGGGACGATCCGTGCCCGGTTCTGATATTGCGAATGGTCCGAAAAGGATTCGGATGAGAAAAGCCAAGAAGATATTGATCTGGGGGGGCGCCGCGGCGGTGGTGATCGCCTGTCTTGCGGCGGGGCTCCTGCTGCTTCCCCGGCTCATCGATATGGACGCCGTCGGGCGAAAGGCCCTCGCCACGCTCGAGACGCGCTACAATATCCACTCCGAGCGGGTGAAGATATCGATTTTCCCATATCCCCACGCGGTCATTTACGGCGCCAGGATGACCGTTCCGGACGTGCTCACCGCGTCGGCCGATTCGGTTGCCGTCTATCCCGAGATACTCGCCCTGCTGTCAGGGAAATTCAGGCCCGCTCAAATCGACCTCGTGGGACCGAAAATAGCGGTCAAACTGCCCGAACAGGCTTCTCCCGAGGATTCGGCCCAGACCCCGGCGCCACACGGGGGCGAAAACCCGGAGAAGGCCGCCGCGGACCGCCTGGCCCGCGTGAAAGACAGGCTCGCGCAGCTTCAGACAGCCCTTTCCGCCGCCCTTCCCGGAATCGTCCTTGACGTTAACCGCGGGACCGTCGAATTTTACTCCGAAAAGGGGAAGGTATTCTGGTTCGAGCAGGTCGCGGCGCGGGCAACCGTGCTTTCCGACCGGATCGAGTTCAAGCTTGCGAGCGGCAAGTCCAACCTTTGGAACGGTTTTTCGTTCAACGGCCGCATCGACCCGCGAGATTGGAAGGGTTCGGGGGCGCTGCACATCGCGGGATGCGAGCCGCAGGACCTGGTTGCCTTCTGTTTACCCGCGACCGGGAGCCGAATGGGGGATTCCCGCATTGACCTGGCCCTCACGCTGTCCGGCAGCGGGGTGCGGAATGTGCGGGCCGATTTTACGGCAACCGTTTCCCACTTGACGCTCGAAGAGGGCGGAGACAAAACCGTTCTCCAAAACGGAGAGCTCGGGGGCACTGTTTTCCTGGACGCCGAGCGGCTCGATATCGGGTTGTCGCGTTTACGGTTCAACTATCCCAGGATCAGCCTTACCGGACGCTTTATCAAGAATTTTTCCGACCAGACCGTCTCGCTCGACCTAGACGGCCGGAACACGGACGCCGCGTCGGTGCGGGAGGTCGTGCTCTCGCTTGACAGGGATAACCGCGTCACCCGTCGCATTTTCGATATCATCAGGCAGGGCGAGGTCCCCGCGATTTCTTTCAATTCGCGCGCAAACACCATTTCCGGTCTCAGGAAGATGGAAAATTACACGATCCGGGGCTCCATGGAGCAGGGCGTCATCTTCGCCCCCAAGGCGGAGTTGCTCGTATCGGAGGCCCGGGGAGACGTGGTGATCGTGGACGGCGTTCTCGATGGGACCGGGCTTTCGGGGAGGACCCCCGGTTCCTCGACGAGCGGCGGGACGCTCAAGGTCGGGCTCCGCAAGGAAGATGAGACTTTCCATCTCGATCTTCCTCTGATCGCCGATCTCGCGGAGTTGCCCGAAGTCCTCCAACGGGTGGTCAAGAACGAGGCTTTTCGCCATGAACTGACGCTGCTTAAGGATGTACAAGGCAAGACCGAAGGGAGGCTCGTTCTCGGAGAGAGGCTCGATAATGTCAGGGTGAATATCGAGACGGGGTCCTTTCGACTCGCCGGCCGCTACGGGCGCGTACCGCACCCGATCGAGCTGGAGGGCGCCTCCTTTGCCATGGATGGGCCGAAGATCACCGCCCTGGCCCTTTCAGGGAAGTCCGGAAGGACGCGGATCACCCAACTTGACTTTGGCTACGACTGGGGCCAGGGCCTGCTTCTCGAAATGAAGACGCGGTCTTCGACGGTCGTGTCGCTGGACGTGGTCGAGCCGCTGATAAGGGCGCGCGAGGACTGGAAAACCGTTCTAAACGGCGGCGGGGCCCCGCTCAAGGGGGCCGTCCTCTTCGATACGTTCGAATTTAAAGGGCCGCTCGGCGACCGCTCGAAGTGGGTCTTCAGCGCGGGGGGACGGGTCGAGGAGATGACCGTCCAGACCAGGTACTTTTCCGGGCCCCTGACGCTTAAAACGGGCGCGTTCGAGGCCGGCCGCGACACGATCACCCTCAAGCAGATCAACGCCGTCCTGGCGGATTCCTCGCTTCTGATCTCGGGGACCGTCAACGGCTATTTCGACAAACCGCGCTCGGCCGACATCACGGCAAGCGGCCGCCTCGGCCCCGTGGGAAACAGGGACATCGCGGCGCTGGCCGGACTTCCGGGCACGATGAGGGCCATTTCCAATCTCACGCTCGACCGTTCACGGCTTTCCTGGGAAAAGGGCGTACAAACGGCCTTCGAGGGAGAGATGCTGCTGGCTTCCGGCCCGAAGGCGGGGATCAAGGTCGTGCACACCCCCGATGAAACCGTCATCGAGGAACTCGTCGTAAAGGATGCGGACTCGGATGCCGTCCTCTCGCTGAAGTTCAGGGAAAAGGAGTTCAGGGTCGGGTTTTCCGGGTCCCTGAGCAACAGAACGGCCGATAAGCTTCTCTCGGAGAACAAGGTCCTCACCGGCCCGATACAGGGAAAATTCGCGGCGCGCTTCTACCTCGACGAGCCCCGGAAATCCACCGCCGAGGGACAGATCAAAATATCCGGGTTCCAGTTGCCGCTGGGCTCGAAGACGCCCGCAAGAATCGAAAATGCCGTGCTCGAGGCGGCCGACAACCGGATAAACATCAAGTCCGCGATGGTAAGCTGGAACGGAAGCCGCCTCAGCCTGGGCGGGGCGGTCACGGTGGTTGACAACGCCTACCTGGTGGACATGAACGCTTTCGCGGACACCCTGGACCTGGAAAGCCTCCTCGATGCGCGAAAGGACGAGCGGGCCGCCGGCGTTGCGCCGGCTGAGAATACGCCCTCGGGGCGGCAGCCGGACAAAGGATGGGACGCCCCCGTGAGGGGCGCCATCCGCCTGAGGAGCGAGCGCCTCACCTACGGAAAGTTGACGTGGAACCCCGCCAATGTCGACGTGGTGATAAGCCCGGGGCTTTTCGAGGTCAAGATAAACCAGGCAAATCTTTGCGGTATTTCCACTCCGGGCAGGATGACCCTGACGCGCGACGGCGTCAAACTGTCCCTCGCCCCCGAGGCTAAGAACCAGGATGTCGAACCTGTCTTGTCTTGTTTTTTCGACAAGAAGCGCCTCCTTACGGGGAAGTACAGCCTCAAGTCCAATCTTTCCGCCAACGGGAAGGAAGGCGGCCTTATCCAAAGTCTTGAAGGAGACGTCGATTTCAAGGCGGAGAAAGGGCGCCTCTACCGGTTCGAACTCTTGTCCAAGATCATGTCCGTTCTCAGCATAACCGAAATCTACAGGGGGCACGTTCCCGACCTGTTTACCGAGGGGTGCGCCTACGACACGCTGAGCATAAAGGGAAAGATCAAGGATGGAAAACTCGCGCTGACCGAATCCGTCCTGGATGCCCCCTGCGTGAAGATGGTCTTTCGCGGCGAGGTGGACCTTGTAAGGAAAAAGATGAACGTGGTCGCGCTGGTATCGACGATGCGCACGGTCGACAGGATTATCGAGGTCGTCCCGCTGGTGAACAAGATTTTTGACGGCGGGATCGTATCTGTCCCGGTGAGTATATCCGGCGACCTGTACGATCCGTCGGTTGTCCCGATGTCGCCCGCGGCGGTGGGCGGGGAGCTGCTCGGGTTCATGAAAAGGACGTTCCAGTTGCCCTTTACCATTTTGCAGCCGCTTGCGGAGGGGGGCGCTCAGAATGGAAAAGCGAATCACAACTGAGAATTGTTTCAGGTGAGAAGAGCCGGCGCTGAAAACATGGAAAAGAGTGCTTTTCGCATAAAAGGGATGTGCTGCGGCGAGGAGATCGCGCTGCTCCGAAGGACAGTGGCCCCGATCGTGGGCGGTGAGGACAGCCTTTCGTTCGACCTGCTGGAAAGCAAAATGACCGTCGACGCGCGGCTGGATGCCGAGGTGGTCGAAAGGGTCGTTGCGGCCGTCGCCGGCACGGGGATGGAGGCGATGCCCTGGAACGGCGAATGCGCGGCGGGCGTGTGCGCGGTCGAGGAAGGCATGTGGGAGCGGCACGGGAGGCTTATCGCCTGCATCGCAAGCGGGGTCCTGATGGTTGCGGCGCTGGCGATCGAGGCCCTGCACCGGGGGAGCATCCTGGAAACCCTGGCCGAAATACGCGGAAGCGAAGCCGGCGCCCCGCTTCCCGCCATCGGCTGCTACGTGGTCGCCATCCTGACGGGCGGCTGGTTTATCTTTCCCAAAGCGCTCTATGCCGCGAGGCGGCTTCGACCGGACATGAACCTGCTGATGACGCTGGCGGTGTTCGGCGCAATAGGGCTCGGCCAGTGGCTCGAAGCCGCTTCGGTGAGTTTTTTGTTCGCCCTGGCGCTCCTTCTCGAATCCTGGAGCGTGGGGCGGGCGAGACGCGAGATAACCGCCCTTCTTGACATCAGCCCCCCGAGGGCGCGCTTCGTTTGTCCCAAGGACGGGGACATCGAGGAGGGGCCGGTTGACTCGATTGCGGTCGGGACAACCGTGATCGTGCGTCCTGGCGAGCGCATCCCGCTCGACGGGGTGGTGACCAGGGGGCTTACCACGGTAGACCAGGCGCCGATAACGGGGGAGTCGGTCCCGGCGCCGAAGGCGCCGGGGAGCGAGGTTTTCGCCGGGACGATCAACGCGGAAGGGACGATCGAGTTTCGCTCGACCAAGTCCGCCTCCGATACGACCCTTTCGAGAATCATCCGCATGGTGGAAGAGGGGCGGTCGCGGCGCGCCCCGGCGGAACAGTGGGTCGAGAAATTCGCCCGGATTTATACGCCGGCGATGATCGGCGTCGCGATGGCGATAGCGCTGGTCCCGCCGCTTGTCTTCGGCGGGGAGTGGTCGAGATGGTTTTACGAAGGCCTTGTCGTGCTCGTGATCGCGTGCCCCTGCGCGCTGGTGATATCCACCCCGGTGACGGTTGTCGCGGGCCTTAGTTCCGCGGCGAAAAACGGGGTCCTCATAAAGGGCGGGGCCTATCTCGAAGCCCCGGCCCACCTCAAGGTCGTCGCATTCGATAAGACCGGGACGCTCACCTTCGGGCAGCCCTCGGTGAAGCAGGTCACGCCGGTCGGGGACCACGACGAGGAGGTCCTTCTCGCCAACGCGGCGGCGCTCGAAGCGCACAGCACGCACCCGTTCGCCCGCGCGATAATGAAATACGTGGAAGCGCGGGGGATAAGCCCGGCGGTGGCCGATGATTTCACCATCCTGCCGGGCGAGGGCGCGCGCGGGTCAATCGCCGGCAAGAGCTACTGGATCGGGAGCCGCCGGATGCTTGACCGGTGGCGCTCCGAGGGCTCGCGGTTCCACGATGAGGTCAGGGGGATCGAGGAAGCCGGGAATTCGCTCGTTGTGATGTGGTGCGACGATCACGTGTGCGGGCTGGTGAGCGTTGCCGATGAAGTGCGCCCCGAGGCGCGAGGCGTCGTGGCGTCGCTTAAGGGACTCGGGCTGGAAAAAGTCGTAATGATAACGGGCGATAATGGCCGCACGGCCGAGCTGATCGCCCGCGCCGCCGGAATAGACGACTTCCACGCGGAACTGCTTCCGGCGGATAAGGTCGCACTCGTCTCGGAGCTGAAAGACAAGCTGGGCCCGACCGCCATGGTGGGGGACGGAATAAACGACGCCCCCGCAATGGCCGCCGCGACCGTCGGGATCGCCATGGGCGCGATGGGCTCGGATGCGGCCATCGAGACCGCGGACATTGCGCTCATGTCGGACGACATCTCCAGGGTCCCCTGGCTTATCCGCCACTCGCGAAGGACCCTGCGCGTCATCAGGCAGAATATTATCTTCGCGATGCTGGTCAAATTCGTATTCATCGGGCTGGCCGTCGGCGGGATCGCCACCCTGTGGGGCGCCATCGCGGCGGACATGGGGGCATCGCTCATGGTCATCTTCAACGGGCTGCGGCTCCTGCATCTCACCGGCGAGGGGGGCGACACCAGGTGTCCCGCGCTTTGCCGTTCCGTGCTGGACAGCGGCTGCGGGGCAAGGCTGTGATGTAGGTTGGGTCTATGCGATGTAGCGATGTAGGTTGGGTTTATGCGATGTAGGTTGGGTTAAGCGAAGCGAAACCCAACAGGAATCTGTCCCATGCCGATAATTGTTGGGTTTCGCTACGCTTAACCCAACCTACACGGTTGCGTGAGTGCGGAAATGCCGGATTTCGCCGCGCTTAACCCAACCGAAATGACTGAAGCAGATTGCCGCATGCAAAAATATTTCGGGCCGGAAGGGATTCTGGCGTCACAAGTGGAGGGTTTCGAATTTCGCCAGGGCCAGTTGGACATGGCCCGGGCGGTAGTCGAGTGCTTCCGGTCGGAAACGCCCCTTATCGCCGAGGCGGGAACGGGTACGGGCAAGACCTGGGCCTATCTTATCCCGGCCATTCTCAGCGGAAAGCGGGTCATCGTCTCGACCGGGACCAAAACCCTCCAGGACCAGATCCTCGACAAGGACATCCCCTTTCTTAAAAAGCACCTCGACCCCAGGCTCAGGGCCGTTTGCCTCAAGGGGCGCCGCAACTACCTGTGCCGCCGCCGCTTCCTGGAATTTTGCTACCAGCCCACATTGTGGAACAAGGAGGAGGCGAAGCTTTTCCGCCGCTTCCAGAAGTGGGCCGCAACGACGCCCACCGGGGACCGCGCCGAAATCGACTGGCTGCCCGATAACTTCAGGACCTGGATGGAGGTCTGCTCGAGCAGGGAATATTGCCTGGGGCAGCAGTGCTCCGAATTTTCCCGCTGCCATCTCACGCGGGTCAGAAACGAGGCCGCGCGCGCGCAGGTGCTCGTTGTAAACCACCACCTGTTTTTTGCCGACCTCTCTTTGCGCTCGAAGGAGATCACCCCGGTTATCCCCGAGTACGACGCAATCGTCTTCGACGAGGCGCATCAGCTCGAAGGGGTGATCACGGATTATTTCGGGATCCATTTCGGCAGCGCGGGACTCGATCAGCTTGCGCGGGACATCCTCAGGGAGTGCCGGCGCGAGACGAAAAAGCTCGACCTCAAGCCGGTCGTGACCGTCGGGCAGCAGTTGGAGGTCCTGAGCCGCCTTTTTCATCATAATCTTTTGCAGCAGTCGCGGGGCGGGATGGGGCGCCGCCGGTTCGAAAGCGCCGGGACGGGTG
Source organism: Syntrophobacteraceae bacterium (assembly GCA_049300095.1). Classification (GTDB taxonomy): domain Bacteria; phylum Desulfobacterota; class Syntrophobacteria; order Syntrophobacterales; family Syntrophobacteraceae; genus SbD1. Next base: position 15,011 of record JBAQYM010000073.1, on the reverse strand, counting down.
AGGAGTTCAGGAACACCACCCACCAGATCGCGCACGCGCTCGAAGAGCTTCCGGGCATGATCATGCCCTTTGCCGAACAGATGGAAACCCTCGGATGCCTCGGCCGCCACGGGCGGGACCTGGCGGTCTCGCTCCAGTCGCTTGTCGAGCAGCGGGACGACTCGCTTGTCTACTGGTGCGAGCTGTCCCAGCAGGCCGCCTCCCTTAACGGGACCCCGATCGATGTCGCCCCCATTCTGCGCGGGCTGCTTTTTCCCGATAAACCGGCGGTGGTCATGACCTCGGCCACCCTCTCGGTCGCGGGCTCGTTTGGCTTTCTGCGGGACCTGCTCGGGGTGCCCGACGAGGGCAGGGAGCTTCTTCTGCACTCCCCCTTCGACTATGAGCGCCAGGCGATCGCATACATCCCGACCCGCTTCCCCGCGCCCTCGGATTCCGCGTTTTGTGAAAGGATGGCCGAGCAGGCAACCGAGATAATCAACCGGACGCGGGGCCGCGCGCTCTTTCTTTTCACCAGCTACAGGAACATGCACGAAATCCACAAGATGCTGCAAGGCCGCATCCCGTTCCCGCTCCTCATGCAGGGGCAGAAGGCCAAACGCGCGCTCCTCCAGGAATTCACCGAGCGGGTGGATTCGGTCCTCCTCGCTACCAGCTCTTTCTGGCAGGGGATAGACGTGCCCGGAGAATCGCTGAGCTGTCTTCTGATCGATAAGCTCCCCTTCGAAGTCCCGGACGATCCCGTAACGGCCGCGAGGCTCGACCGCCTCGCCCGCGACGGGAAAAACTCTTTCTACGAATACCAGGTCCCAAGGGCCGCCATTCAACTCAAACAGGGAATCGGCCGCCTGATCCGTTCATCCAGGGACCGGGGCGTCATTGCGCTCTTCGATGTGAGGATTTATACGAAAAGCTATGGGCAGGTTTTCCTGAAAAGCCTTCCGCCCTGCCGGGTGGTGCACTCGATAGAGGAGATCGGCGAGTTTTTCCAACCCGGTTGAGGGGCCGGCGCCCGAACCCCTTGACCACGGCAGCCCCGATATCCTATCTTGCAAGACAGCCCGGCCGCCGTATCGTGAAGGCGGGTTTGCCGGGGGTGCAAGATTTGGTTTAGACCGGCCCGCCCGGGCCCGGAACAGAAAGGGGGAGCGCACATGAAAAAAATTCTGGTTGCGGTGGACGGCACGGAAAGAGGACTCGAGGCCGCATCGATTTTGGGACGCCTGCTCAAGGAGCGGGAGGACCTCAAGTTGGTGCTTCTTCATTGCGTCCAGCAGGTTGCGACCCTTCTTCCGGGCGATTTGTGCCTCGACGTCGAAGAGCATTGCAAATTCCCCTCGAAGGACCAGGAAAGAGTCGGCCGAGCGGTGCTTGACGAGTCTCTTCTCAGGCTGACCGCGGCGGGTTTTGCGAAGGAAAAGGTAGAGCTTCGCCTCAAGCTGGACAGCATGGACCCGGCCCAGGACATCATGAACGAAGCGGATAAGGAAGGGATCGCAACGATCGCGCTTGGCCGGCGTGGAAGAAGCCAGGTCGAGAACCTGCTGCTGGGAAGCATTTCGGGCAAGGTCGCCCAGTACGCCCGCGAAAAGACCGTGTGGATCGTGGACGTTCCCGTAAACGAAACGCGCACGGCGCTGATCGCCATGGAAGGGGTCCCCGAAAGCCGCGAAATGGCGAGCTACGCGGCCGATCTCATCGCTCCCTGCGCCGGGTTCAGCTTCACTTTGCTCCATCTCATGCCGCCCGTTCCGCCCACCTTCTGGGACGACGGCCACATACTCGGCAATTCGGAACATAAAAACAGGCAGAGCAGGATAGAAAAGTGGAAGTCCGAGTGGAGGGGCAAGGTTGAAAAATACATGGACGAGGGGCGCGACCTGCTTGCGGCGAAGGGAATCGGCAAGGACCGGATCAATGCCATGGTCCTCCCGACACGGGAAGGAATTGCGCGCGACCTCCTGAACGAAATCCAGGAACACAAGTTCCACGTCGTCGTAATGGGAAAGAAGAGCTTCCACGAAAGAAAACCGTTCCTCATGGGCAGCCACGCCTCGAAGGTGTTGCAGAACGCCAAGGCGACCGTATTGTGCCTCGTCGATTGAGAGTCCGAACTCGAATCGAGACTCTCAATGAAATCGACGCGAAGACGACCATTTTGTGCCTGGTCGATTGAGAGGGAGGAAGGTACAGGGAATTCAACTCCGGTACGGGCTTGCCCAAATGCAAAAGCTGCGATGGGTGTGGCCAAAACAGCGCGGAGGTCTCCCCTCCCTTGGCGGGAGGGGCTGGGGGAGGGGGTCGTAAGTACCTGAAAATTCAACACCCTCCCCTAGCCCCTCCCATCGAAGGGAGGGGGACTCACGTCCGGCTCAATAGTCGCGCAGCTTGAATATTTCTTTGGGCAACAGCCCCTCAACCCCGCCCCCGCGGAGTTACGGCGTGCCTGATGCCCTCCTTTGGACGTAGGGGCGGGGTTGATCCCCGCCCGGACTCCCGGAGGGCCAACGGCCGACCGTTTCGAACATATTTGGGTCGCCTCCGCGTCCGGGAAGAAACCCGGGGCATGCCCATTCCGGTCCCCACCGTTTTGCTCCCGCCATTATCATTGCGTTATAATAGGAACTTCTTGAGTCCCGGCTAAAGAGAAACTAGCTTTACGAGCGATTAGACGCTATATAATAATACCTTCGGAAGTGAGCCGTCTGGGAGTCGATCTATCGAAATTTGCGCAAATCCCGATAACCGCTCAGGGAAAAACACCGTGAACCGTAAAAACGTTTTCTCCAGTGTCCTGGAATGCGTCGGCAACACTCCCCTCATCCGCCTGAACAGGATGAACCCCAACCCCAGGGTGACCCTCTACGTCAAGTTCGAAGCCAAGAACCCGGCGGGCTCCGTCAAGGACCGCGCGGCCCTCTCGATGATCGAGACCGCCGAACGGGAAGGGCTGCTCGTGCCCGGAAAGATCATAGTCGAGGCGACGAGCGGCAATACGGGCATCGGCCTTGCGATGGTCGCGGCGGTAAAAGGCTACCGCGTGCTGCTGGCCATGCCGGAGACGGCCAGCCTCGAGCGCCAGAAGATTTTGAAGGCGCTGGGCGCGGAGCTTTTGCTTACCCCCGGCGCGCTCGGGACCGACGGGGCGATCGAGGAGGTCTATAACCTCGTCAGGGAAAACCCGGACCGCTATTTCATGACCGACCAGTTCAACAACCCCGCCAACACGGCCGCCCACTACCACGGGACCGGGCCCGAAATATACGAACAGACCGAGGGCAGGGTGAACGTCGTGGTGGCCACCCTCGGTACGACCGGGACCGCCATGGGGGTGCTCCAGGCTATGCGGGAGCGCGACCCGGCAATAAAGGTGATCGCCGTCGAGCCCCATCCGGGACACAAGGTCCAGGGCTTGAAGAATATGAAGGAATCCTACGTCCCGGGTATTTTCGACCGGCACGCCCTCGATGAAGTCATGCATGTAAAGGACGAAGAGGCATTCGAGGCGGCCAGGCGGCTTGCCCGCGAAGAGGGGATCTTTGCCGGGATGAGTTCGGGCGCCGCGACGGCCGCGGCCATGCAGATCGCCTCCCGGATGGAGGAGGGCATGATCGTCGCCATTTTGCCCGACGGCGGAGACCGCTATCTCAGCACCAGCCTGTTTACCACGATGCTCGAACCCGACTTCAGGTTCTACAACCTGCTCGAGCGCGCAAAATCGGAGTTCAAGCCCGTAAAGGAAGGCAAGGCGCGCATCTGCGTTACCGGCCCCCCGCTCGACCAGCCCCTTTCCATCGAGGACTCGCGGCGGTTTCTCCTGGCGGATCTTCTTTCGCGATTCTTCCAGGCGAAGAGTTTTTCCGTGGACGAGGTGGTCCTGATCCCGGACTTCGACAGCCGCACGATCAACAGCTCGATTGCCGCCGGAATGTGCCTCGGGCCCTACACCCAGCAGCGCTTCGAGTCCTTCCTTGGCGACCTCGACTCCCTGGGGATCCACCGGGCGTACCGCTATCCGCGGACGACCGAGCATCTCGACACCATCGTTCAATTCACGCGCGAGCTGATCGACAAGGGCCTCGCCTATGAAAAGCTCCGCTCGGTCTATTTTAACGTCTCCGAGAGCAAGAATTACGGAAAGCTCTCGAGGATCAACCTGAAAAAAGTCCGCCACGGTAAAACCGTCGACCTCAACGCCTACGAAAAGCGCAACCCGAGCGATTTTGCGCTGCTCAAACGCGCCACCCTCTCGGAACTCAAGCGCGGCGCGTGCGTCAAAACCGACTGGGGAAACGTCATCCCGACCTGGCACATCTCCGCCGCGTCGGCCGCCATCCACGACCTCGGCTCCCAGATAGACATCGTGGTGAGCAGCATGGATTTCCTCTTCCCGCACCTCGAAAACGTGCGTGAAATCGGCGAGGCCCTCACCGCGAAACCGTTTGCCAACACGTGGATGATCGCCGAAAGGATCTGGTCGGCTAAAAAAGATAAGGCCCAAAACGTGCTGGATGAGACGATGCCGGTCCGGGGCCTGTTCGAGATGGGATACTCGGCCCGCGAAGTCCGTTACTGGCTCCTCGGCACGCATTACCGCAAGCCGATCCACGCGGCGATGGACAACCTCGACAACGCGGCGACGGGCCTCAGGCGAATCGACGATTTCCTCAAAAAAGTGCGCACCCTCCGCGGCCCGGAACAGGAGGACAGCCCCCTTTCCGAGATGGCCTACACCCTCGACCGGGAATTTCTCGACGCCCTTGCCGACGACCTGAACGTGCCGCGCGCCCTGGCCTCGGCGTTCAAATTCATCCGCCGGGCCAACCCCGTCCTCGACCGCTACGGGGCGGGCCCCGCCCAGAAAAGGCAGATCGTCGAAGTCTTCAGAAGGGCCGACGACATCCTCGGCATCTTCGACCTCGGCTCACAACCCATCGGCCCCGCCGAAGAAGAACTTTTACGCAAGCGCGAAGAGGCCCGCGCCCAAAAAGACTGGGCCGCAGCCGACAAAATCCGGGACGATCTCCTTGCCTGCGGCATCCGCGTAATCGACACGCCGGCGGGAAGCAGGTGGGAGCCTTGCAAGCCAACCTCGTCCGACTTTACGCTTGACGTAACGAATAAGGGCCGTTAGATTTACTGCGATGATCGTAAGCTTCAGGGACAGGCGGACGCAAGAGTTTGCCGGGGGCAATCTGGTAAGGCCTTCCGGGGGTTTGATCTCAGGGCGGAAATGAAGCTCGACCAGCTCGAAGCGGCCACATCGCTACTCGATCTGAACTTGCCCGGCAACCGTCTGGAAGCGCTCAAGGGTGACCGCAAAGGGCAGTACAGCATCCGTATCAACGATCAATGGCGGATTTGCTTCGAGTGGCCAAAGGGTTCACCAGGGCCGATCAATGTAGAAATCGTCGATTACCATTGAGGGACATCATGGGCCGCAGTGCGATACATCCCGGGGAACATCTCGCCGAACAACTGCAAGAGCTGAGCATGAGCGCGGCTGAACTTGCCCGCCAACTCGGAGTGCCCACCAACCGCATAACCCAAATCCTGAACGGCCGGCGCGCCGTTACCGGGGATACGGCCTTGCGTCTGGGGCATTTTTTCGGGACGAGCGCGGAATTCTGGCTGAATCTGCAAAAACTCTATGAGTTGCGTCTAGCCGAGCAAAAATCCGGGGAAACCATCAAAAGCCTGCCGACACTCGTCACTTGTGCCTCGTGCCAACAGTAGGCAATCCAGGGGCTTCCTATCTTCTGGAGTTGGCAAGTTGAGTTAAGCGATAGCGAAACCCAACATTTCTTCGGGATGAAAACAGTACCACTCTCCCGTAAACCTCTTGCGCTGCGCGCGCGGACAACGAGTTGTCCGCGTTACCCGTGAATCATAAGAACGCCCCGTGTATAAACCTGGGCTTTAAAATGGGAGTCCTGATGCTATGGGGACATTCGCATACAAGCGAGCTATCAAGCTATTCATTTTGCGCCTCTATGTGATTTTAGCAGTAATGTGGAGATTTTTGAACACGAGCATATACGGCGCTTTATGTTTGGCAATTATGCTTTATCTATTTTCATACAAATTAATTTTGGTCAATCCGTTCAATCCTGTTGAGCTTGTTACTTGGATTATTCAACTCAGACACGAGTATAAGGCGGCTCTCATTACATCATTTGTGACAATCATAGGATTTTTGATAGCTTTCCATGCCTCCAGTTCTGCAGCAAGAACTCAGATAAAACTCACAATGTTAATGAAGCTATGTTCCGATCTCAGCCAATTCACATATGAACTTAACATGAGCATGAATAATATTAAGATATTTGCATATCAGTCGTTGTCGCTTATTAATAGTGCTACTAATTCTTTGTTGACACCATATACTTCGCCATATGATTTAGAAAATATCAGATTTGCGATACAGTTACAGCTATCGAAGGTTCCTGACTTACTAAGGGCGAGGGATGATTTCCTTCGGCTACAGCAAATATTTATATCAGAATTCGGGAGTAACTATTACCTCCTTTCATTTTACCCAAAATGCATCAATCACTGCGAAAACGTCCAATCCTATCTTGCTCGATTCCAAGAGTCGGTATGGATTCCATATCCTGCGGCAATCCAAGTTGCAGATGTAATCGATCATTTTGTTAGGAATACGCCACAGGCCAGATATCAAGAGCTAGTAAATGTGTACTGTGAAACCTACGGCCGGATTAATGCTTCAATCGGATGTGTAAGAGGATTTTTGCTGAACGAGATCACACCGCCAAACGTCTTCTCCATTTTCACTCTCTTTTGTAAGTCGGGTAAATTGTTAGATTTATGCAGAATGCTGCGTAGTAAGGGTAAAGAAGACAACCAAAAGCCTTAACCTGCAACTTACTTCTGGCCGGCGGGGCTGATAGCACAAGGGGCCGGGAAAAATCATACTTGATTGGACCAGGCTCCCTGGAACAAAGCCCGATCGCGGGTGGCCCAGGCAACTTTGTTGGCTGGGGCCGAAGGACAAGAGGGACAGTTGTAGTTGCTGGTTGCAAGACTTTCTCGTTCCCACGGCGTGTGGGGGATGAGGGATATTCGACACAAGAGCGGGCTTCCGTGCGTTTTTTGAGTTGAACCGGGCAGGAAGAGGGTATCGATTAGTAGCACATGTTAATACCCGGCGAGGACGCACGATGGCAAGCAAGGCGGTAAAGCTTGACGACGAAACGTATGAACGCCTGAAGGCTTTGGGCTCGGCTCGGCAACGGTCGCCGCACTGGCTGATGAAGGAGGCTATCCGGCAATTTCTCGACCGTGAGGAAGAAGCCGAGCACATCCGGCGCGATACCCTGGAGCGTTGGGCGCGTTTTGAAGCGACCGGCGAGACGGTTGGTCACGAGGAAGTTGACGCGTGGCTTGAAACGTGGGGAACTGACCGGGAGGGTAAGTGTCCCGTTCCCTGAGGTGGTTTCCTGAAGCCGTCGCGGATTTGGCCCGCTTCAAAGCCACCGTTTTTTCCTGAAGTAGATCAGCATCGAAACGGCGATGGCAAGCATGAGCAGCAGGACGCTCGGGTAGCCCCAGCGCCATTGAAGTTCGGGCATATACGCGAAGTTCATCCCGTAGATCCCGGCAATCAATGTCAGGGGCATGAAGATGGTGGTTATGATGGTCAGGACTTTCATGACCTCGTTTAGCCTGTTGCTCACGGAGGTCAGGTATATCGTGAGCATTTCCGTCATGGTCTCCCTGTAGATCTCGATGGTGTCGGCGGCCTGGACCGCGTGGTCATGCACGTCCTTGAAGTAGATTTTGGTGGATTCGCTCACAAGGGGCGTATTATCCAGGGCGAGACCGCTCAGCACGTCCCGCAGGGGCCAGACCGCCCGCCGCAGTTGCACGAGCTCGCCCCGCACTTCGTGTATCGCTTGTATGGTTGTCTTTCCCGGAGCGGCGGCGATCCGTTCTTCCAGCAACTCGATTGTCTCCCCGATTTCTTCCAGCAGGATAAAGTAGTTATCCACCACGGCATCGATCAGGCCATAGGCGAGGTAATCGGCCCCCATCTGCCTGAGCCGTCCCTTGCCGGCGCGAAGCCGGTCCGTTAACGGCAGGAAGATATCCGAGCGGGTCTCGTGGAAGGAAACGACAAGCGAGGGACGCACGATGAGGCTGAGCTGCTCGGCGCCGACCTGGTTATCGACGCGGCTGAGCATTTTCATGACGACATAGATGTAGTCGTCGAACTCCTCTATCTTGGGCCGCTGGTCGGTGTTGAGGATATCCTCGACAGTGAGCGGATGGAGCGCGAGGATCTTGCCGATTTGCGCGAGAACATCCACATTGTGGATGCCTTCGACCCTGATCCAGCGCACGGCGGATTCCGACCTCGGGGAAGCGATGTCCTCCAGCTTCTCGGTAACGAATTCCTCGAAGCGCCCGTCGCCGTACTCGCAGATGGTGATCTTTACCTCTTCGTCACCGCGCTTCCCGATGTGGACAAGGGCGCCTGGAGGAAGGCCGGCCTTCTTAGACCTCCTGGACACGGGTCCGCTCATAGGTGGGGCTGCTCCTTTCACATGCCGAATTCATAGCGGCGGCAAGCCGGATTTTCCCTAATGCGTATAGCGTACCGCCGCCCAAAGAACCATCGAAAAGAGCGGCATCGGGAAGCGCCGGCGAACCGGGTCCGAGCGCGGAATCTTGAAAAATGGCGGCAGGCGGTCCATGAGCTTCACGGGCTGTTGCCCACCCCGGCCTCACACCCGCCCGTACAGCTTCGTCATTTCCAGAATGCTCTCGGCCAGCGCCGGCGTGAGTTGGTCGGCGGCGAGACGCCATTCCCAGTTGCCGAAGGTGGTCGAGGGGGTGTTCATGCGGGCGTCCGCGCCGAGGTCCAGGTGGTCCTGCATGGGGATTATGGCGGTTCCGGCAACGGACATGAGGGCAAACCGGACGAGTTCCCGGGCCGCGTTGGTTTCGTCGATTTCGCGGCCGAGATAGCTAGCGAGTGTTTCCTTTTCCTGGTCCGAGAGGTCGTGTTCGAACCAGCCGCGGGTGGTGTTGTTGTCGTGGGTGCCGGTGTAGACGACGCAGTTGCGGACGTGGTTGTGGGGAATGTAGGGGTTGGTCGAGGCATCGCCTCCGAAGGCGAAGTGGAGGAGCTTCATGCCGGGAAAGCCGTAGAGCGTCATGGTTTCCTTCACGTCCGGGGTGATGACCCCGAGGTCTTCGGCGATGATCGGAAGGAAGGGAAAGCGCCTCAGGAGGGCGTCGAAAAAATCCCTTACCGGGGCTTTCACCCACGCGCCGTTTACGGCGGTTTTTTCCGAGGCCGGCACTTCCCAGTAGGCGACAAAGCCCCTGAAATGGTCGAGGCGCACCATGTCGAGGTATTTCAGGTTATGTTCCATGCGCCTGATCCACCAGGAAAACGAATCGTCCTTCAAGTTGTCCCAGGCATAGACCGGATTTCCCCATAATTGGCCGGTATCGCTGAAATAATCCGGTGGGACCCCCGCCACGAAGAGGGGCTTTTTTTCCTCATCGAGCTTGAAAAATTGGGGGTTGGACCAGACATCCGAGCTGTCGTAGCCCACGTAGATCGGCAGGTCGCCCATTATCTGGATGTTCTTTTCGTTGCAGTGGGCCTTCAATGCCGACCACTGGCCGAAGAAGAGAAACTGGTGGAATTTTTCCCGCCAGGTCCTGTCTTCGAGTTCCCGCTCCCAGCCCCGGAGCGCGCCTTCCTCCCTGTTGCGGATATCGTGCGGCCACTCGTTCCAGGCCGCCCCGCCGAAGCGCTCCTTGAGCGCCGTAAATAGCGCGTAATCGTCGAGCCAGTGCGCGTTTTCCCGCAAAAAATTTGCGAACCGGCACTCGTGGTCGGGCATGGTCCTGAATTTTTCGAAGGCAATCCCGAGCACCTGGCGCTTAAACCGCTCGGCCGCCCCGTAGTCGGTCCTGTGGGGGCTGAACGGGGGCAGGCGGCAAAGGTCGGCCTCCGAGATGAAGCCCTCTCGCACAAGCAAATCGAGGCCGATCAGGAGCGGATTTCCGGCAAAGGCCGAGTAGCCGCAATAGGGAGAATGCCCGCACGCGGAAGACGAGGGGCTGAACGGCAGCACCTGCCAGACAGCCTGTCCGGCGTCGGCAAGAAAATCGGCGAACTCATACGCCCCCCCGCCCAAGTCCCCAATCCCGAATTCGGAGGGAAGCGACGTTATATGCAGCAAGATCCCGCTTTTTCTCAGCTTCAACCGGCGCTCCTGAATAGAAGGCAGTGAACAGTGAAGAGTGAACAGTGAAGAGCGAAGAGCGAACAGTGAGGGGTGAAGAGTAAAGAGAGTGCGACGGCACTGTCCGCTCCCGCCCCGCGCACCGCCGCATTGCGGTGCGCGGGCACCTGAATGTAAGACTTTTCGGGAAAACATGAAAGGTCAAATATCAACCGGGGATAACACGGGGCAGGGGCCTTTACGAGCCATAGCCGCGGGCGTCGATCCCGCGGTTGGTATCTCGGAGATAAGAGATGATGAAAGTCTGTCAAAAGGTGCAAAATTCGTCGCTCGATGTTGAAATAACGTAACCGGCCGATGCCCCGATACGGACTTCTGCCGGCAAACCGGCCCCGTGTCTATGTCCGCCGGGTTGGCACGCCCTATGCTCTAACAGATGCCGCAAGAGCAAGACAATCTAATCGATGGAAGAAAGGTACAGGAGGTAATCACCATGAAAGTAGCTCGCACACTCAAGATAGTAGTTCTCGGCATGGCCCTGGTCGCCCTGGTTATGGCAGCGCCCGTATACGCGGCGGGTCATCACGGCGGGCATCACGGAGGACACCACGGTTACTACGGGCATGGACATTGGGGCGGCCACTATTACGGCCACTGGGGTACACGCATCTACAGTCCGGGGTACGGCTACGGCTATTACGGCTACGCCCCGTTTGTTACGGTCGGGACACCTTTCGGGTTCTACCTGCCCGGGGTTTCCGTCAGTGTGTGGCCGTAATTCCGGGAGCAGCTTTTGAAGGTTCGGGGCGGGGCCGGCAACGGTCCCGCCCCGACTTTTTCAACCCCTCCGCGCGCATGGAATAAAGCGCTCCGCGTAAAACCATATTCCCCGATGAAAATTACCCCCGTTGTGGCGCGGTCTCCCGACCGTGCCACCGTGTCCGACCGGAGGTCTCCCAAGGATGTCAATTGGTCCTGTGGTGAGTTGGAGACCTTCGGTCGAGAGCATGGCGCGGTCAGGAGACCGCGCCATAACCAGTCTGCCCCGGCACACGACCGCCCCATCCGCGAAAATCCATATTCCCCCGATGAAAATTACTGTCTACACGGCATGGACAAACTTTGCCGCCTCAGTTACATCATCTCCGGGAGTACTGTCTTTCTCTTCACTCTTCACTCTTCACTCTTCACTGCTCACTCCTCACATTACACCCTTTCGGGAATAAAAAATGCGATTCGGTCTGAACGATCTGAAGGATTCCAACGAATTCCTGAATGTTTTGCTGGAAAACATCACCTCCGCCGTGCTGATCGTCGACCGGGATTTTCGGATCAGGCAGTTTAACGGCGCCCTGCAAATAATTTTCGGAAACGAAGGCGGAAAGATCGCTGACGAGTTGTGCGGCGCCGCTCTGGGGTGCGCCTTTGCCGCCGAGGAGAACACCTCGTGCGGGAACACGTCCCAGTGTGGAAAGTGCCTGATCAGGAATGCGATGACGAGCACATTCCGGACGCGAAAGGGGGTGGGGCGCAAAAAATTTTCCCGGAAGTTTGTATCGGGAAATGTGCCGGTCCTCAAATTCCTCGAATATTCCACGAAGTTCATCCGCTTCGGCGAGCAGGAATTCACGCTGCTCATAATCGACGACATAACCGAGCGCGAGGTCCGCAAGCTCGAACTCGTGGACAAGCAGCGGCTGCTCGACCGCGATCTCCAGGCCGCCGCCGGAATCCAGAGAAGCCTCCTGCCCGCGTCGGTATCCGTGTGCGACTGGATGGAGACGGCGTGGGAGTTTCTGCCCTGCTCGCGGATCGGCGGAGACATCTTCAATCTCTTCCCGCTCGGAGACGGGCGGATCGGTTGCTATATCATGGACGCGAGCGGACACGGGGTCCACTCGGCGCTCGTGGCCGTCTCCGTATCCCAGCTTCTCCAGCCCCTGTCGAGCCGCCTTCCGCTGGGCTCGCCTTCCGGTGTCTGCGAAGAACTCGACCGCCAGTATCCTCTCAACCGTTTCAATACTTTCTTTTCGATGCTATATATGGTCCTCGATCCGGCCAACGGGACCCTCTCGTGGTGCAACGCGGGTCATCCCCCCGCTCTGCTGGCGCGCGCGAACGGGGAACTGGAGATGCTCGGGGCCGGTTGTCCCATTATCGGCCTGGGAGGCTTGCTGCCGTTTTGTGAAGACAGGAAAAAAATCGGGGCGGGAGACAGGATTTTCCTCTACACCGACGGCCTGATCGAGCGGCGAAACGGCGAGGGTCTTCTCCTGGGAGTCGAAGGGCTGCGTTCCCTCATCGGGCTGCTCCGGGGAGAACCTCTGCCGGTCTTGCTCGCGGCCCTGATCGCCTCGGCCATGGAGTTTGGGGCTGGGGCCGCGCCGGCGGACGATATAAGCCTTCTCGGGATCGAGATCAAATAAGCTCCCCATACTTTTCCCGAAGGAAAGCCGAATGATAACCAAGGGTTTGCTTGACAAGCTCTACGAGGCTGCAAGCATCCAGAGGTGGAACGACCACGTCCGCCCGGTCGAGTTTACCGAACTCGACAAGCAGGCGCACAAGATGATCCTTGCCTACCTCCTGGGAAGGCTCGAAGAATCGGAGCGCCAGGCGGAAATCGACTGGCTCAAGCTGATAGAAGGCGGCATATTCGAGTTTTTCCCGCGGGTCATACTCACCGACATCAAGGCCCCGGTGTTCCACAAGCTGATGAGCCAGAAAGGACGCGAAATCAATACCCTGGTGCTGAAAGAAGTCGATGAGGACATTCGCGGCATCAAGGGGGATTTTGCTGGAAAGTTCCGTCGCTATCTTTTCGACAGCGGCTACGCCCGCTTCGAGAAGCGCATCCTCAAGGCCGCCCACTATCTTGCCACCAACTGGGAATTTCAGATCATCTACAACACGGCCCCCTTTATCTATGGGATCGACAAGACAAAAGAGGAAATCGAAAACCAGATCGAGGACCACTACGATCTCATCGGGGTGCAAAAGATATCGCTTCGGAAAAAATCCTTCGGCTTCATCGACCTGTGCGCGCAGCTCCGGTTCCAGCAGCGCTGGGCGCATTCTCAGCGCGTGCCCAAAACATCCGTGCTCGGGCACATGCTGATAGTGGCGATGATGTCCTACTTTTGCTCGATCCAGATGGGCGCCTGCCCCGGCCGCATCCGCAACAATTTTTTCTGCGGCCTTTTCCACGACCTGCCGGAGGTGCTCACGCGCGACATCGTCTCGCCGGTAAAGACCTCGGTGGAGGGTCTGGACGAGATCATCAAGGCCTACGAGAAGATGCAGTTCGAGGAGCGTCTTCTGCCTCTGATCCCACCTCCCATGCGCGAAGAGGTGATATATTTCATCGAGGATGAGTTTTCGAACAGGATAAAAGAGGGCGAGACGGTCAAAAGGGGCATACCCGGCGCCGAGATGTCCGAACTCTATAACGAGGACCGCTTCTCGCCAATCGACGGCGAGATGATAAGGGCATGCGACAAGCTTGCCGCCTTTATTGAAGCTTCACTTTCGATCCGGCACGGCATCAGCTCGCACCACCTCGAAGAGGGCAAGAAGCTGATCTACGAAAAATACAAGGACGAGCGCCCCGGCGGGATCGATTTCGGGAAGCTGTTCGACTTCTTTAACTGATGTGCTTTCCCCGGGCCTTTTGCCCCGGCATAAGATCGCCAATTTGTTGCGGAACTCCTGCTCAAGCTGAAAAATCTCATCAAGGAGCTGTATTCGATGCTAATCGTGGAACCCGTAAGAGTTGAGAGAAGCTATGTCCAGAAGCTTCGCGGAAAACCCGGCAGCGTTTTCCCGCTGCTGTGCCCCGTGCGCGAGGCGGAATGGGCCGAGGGCTGGGACCCCCTGACGGTTTATACGCGATCCGGATTCGCTGAGAGCGACTGCGTTTTCACGACGGGGGAGAAAGATCCCGACTCGATCTGGGTCATTACCGATTTTGACAGGAAACACCACCGGCTCGAAATAGTGAAGGTCACCCCCGGCATGACCGTCGGCAGAATCAGGATAGCTCTCTCCGAAAACGGGGCGGGCGACACCGACGCCGCCGTAAGCTACATGTATACGGCCATCAGCCCGGATGGCGAAGAGTTCGTGCGGGCCTACTCGGAAGAGTTTTTCAAGCGGTTCATGCAATATTCCGAAGCCGCGCTGAACGATTTTCTCCGCAAGAAGCCGGAAAACGGGGACGGACTGTAGACGGCGGGGAGAAGGGGGCAGAACGAGCCGGGACCATCTCCGGCGCGATGTGGGGGACCCCCGCGATGACCTGGCGCCGGGCACGGTTAACAGGATATTAAAACAAGCCGGCTTGAAGGGGTGAGTATCATGCAATACCTCGTTGTAATTGAAAAGGCGGAAAGCAATTATTCGGCTTACCTTCCTGATCTGCCGGGCTGCGTGGCTACCGGCGGGGCCCTGGAGGAAACCATTCAGCAAATCACCAAAGCGGTTGATATGCATCTAAAAGGGCTCCAGGAAGACGGACTGCCGATTCCTTCCCCAACGGCAAGGGCCGAGTACCTGAATTTGAAACAGGCTTCATAATCCACGGGGCGATGCGGTGGGTGGGGATGTCGGGCTGTTGCCCAAAGAAATATTCAAGCTGCGCGACTATTGATCGGGACGTGGGTCCCCCTCCCTTCGATGGGAGGGGTTAGGGGAGGGTGTTGAAATTTCAAGTACTTACGACCCCCTCCCCCAGCCCCTCCCGCCAAGGGAGGGGAGACCTCCGCCCTGTTTTGGCCACACCTGTCG
>JBAQYM010000072.1:0-5149 GCA_049300095.1 Syntrophobacteraceae bacterium | reverse complement strand
GATTTACGGCGGGCCTGAGGCCGTCCTTCGAACGTAGGGGCGGGGTTGAGGGGCTGTTGCCCAAAGAAGTATTCAAGTCGAGCGGCTATCGAGCCGGATGTAGGTCCCCCTCCCTGCGACGGGAGGGGTTAGGGGAGGGTGTTGAATTTTCAAGTACTTACGACCCCCTCCCCCAGCCCCTCCCGCCAAGGGAGGGGAGACCTCAGCCCTGTTATGGCAATCCCTGTCGTAACTTTTGCATTTGAGCAACAGCCCGTCAACCCCGTCCCTACGGATTTACGGCGGGCCTGAGGCCGTCCTTCGAACGTAGGGGCGGGGTTGAGGCCGTCCTTCGAACGTAGGGGCGGGGTTGATCCCCGCCCGGACCGCCGGGACCGAGAACATCACTCGCCCTTGAAGACCGGCTCCCGCTTTTCCAGAAACGCCCGGATCCCTTCCTCATAGTCATGGCTGTCGTAGACATGCCGCCTCAGGGCCTGGATCCGCTCGAAGGCGTCCGGCGAAAGCGGGTGTGCCCCGGCAAGTATCCGAAACTGTTCTTTGATGACGGATATGGCCAGGGCGGAACGCCGGGCGATTCGCGCGGCCAGGTCCATCGTGAAATCCAGGAGCCTGTCCGAAGGCACGAGGTGGTTGAGGATCCCCACGCGTTCGGCATGCTCGGCGGAAATGGGTTCGGCGGAGAAAAACATCTCCTTGGCCACATTCAGGCCCAGTCTGTTGATAAAATGCAGAATGCCCGAAGCGTTGTAGGGCAGCCCCAGTTTGGCCGGGGTGATTGCAAACGTGCATGTTTCATCGCCGACAATCATGTCGCAAGTCATGGCAAGATCGCAGGCCCCTCCCCAGACGCCGCCTCGAACCATCGCGATAACGGGGCCGTGGTAGTGCTGCACGGCCCGCAACAGCCGTTCGAGGGCGTCGTCGTACGCGAGGGGGTCGCGATTGCAGCGCGGCAACTCGGAGATATCGACGCCCGCCGACCATACGGAGCATCCCTCGGCCGCCCCCAGCACCACCACGGGGACCTTGCGTCTTTTTAACTCCTCGAGCGAATGCGTGACCTCAAGCGCCATAGCCCGGTTCAGGGCGTTTTTCTTGCCGGGATTACAGAAGCGGATGAGCCCGACATTGTCTCGGATCTCCTTCTCGATCAGGGACATGATTTACCTCCATCAAAGGGGGCACTGCCTTCAGACGGTTTTCTCCTCTTACAAATCGTCAAGCCTACTTCCCAGAAATTCCGAATAATGCTTCTTCAAGCACTCGGGACATATCCCGTGGCTGAACTGGGTCCCGGAATGCTGTTGGATATATGATTCGATCTGTTGCCAATAACCTTCGTCGTTGCGTATCTTTTTGCAGTGCGCACAGATCGGGAGCAATCCACTCAATGTCCTTAGCCTGGCAAGCGTTTCCCGGAGTTCTCTGAGAAGCTCTTCCCGCTCCTCCTCGGCGCGTTTCTTCTCGGATATGTCCCTTGCGATGGTCGATACTCCGACAATTTCCCCCGAGGCGTCCCTGATGGGGGATACGCTCAAAGAAACGCTGATTCTCCGGCCGTCTCGCCTCAGACGCTCCGTCTCGTATTGCACGATACGCTCTCCCCGGGCTATCTTTTCAAGCACGTCCCGCATTTCATCGCCTCTGTCGGGCGGGATCAGGAGGTTTATCGGCCTCCCGACCGCTTCCTCCGCGGAATATCCGTAAACGATCTCGGAACCCCCGTTCCAACTGGTGATCGTGCCGTCGAGGGTCTTCGAGATAATTGCGTCCTCGGAACCCTCCACGATGGCGGCCAATCGGTTGCGGACCTCCCGCGCCCTTTTCCGCTCGGTTATGTCGCGAACCACGCTGACAAGGGTCCGCTTGCCCTGGAGGGTCATCCCCCGCGAGCTGACCTCGACCGGGAACGCGCTGCCGTCCTTGCGCCGGTGAACGGTTTCGAAGAGAATGCCCCGTGTGTCGGCCTCCTCCATCTGTTCGACGGTCAGCGTCCGTGTCTCGGCCGCGCGCAGGTCCTGGATCGTCAGGTTCAGCAGTTCCTCGTGGCTGTACCCATAAGCGTCGGCCGCCGCGTTGGCCTCCAGGATGCGGCCGTCGTCGCGCCGCATAAACAGGATGATGTCGCGGCTGTGGCCGGCAAGCAGCGCATAGCGGCGCAACTCCTCTTCCGCCTGCATGCGCTCCGCCTCGGCCTTCTCGACGATGCCCCCGATCCTCCGGGCAGCCTGTACAACGAGGGCGACCATAACCATCCCGCAGAATACGGCCGTTACAGCGGACCCAAGCGCGCTTTTCGAGTCCATGACGACGTGTTGAAATATGTCCGCGCCGATGACCGCTATGAATCCCAGCGGCACAAAGGTTCGCAGGAGCATGGCGCGAATCGAGCCGCCCGTAAGGGGGGCGAGGAAGAACACTCCGGGGCCGGCGGCGGCGGCCAGCCCGGCGCCAAGAAACATAAAAGCCGCGCTCGTGGTCAGCGCCATGGGAATTACGCTGCCCGCATACAGCAACGGCGCTCCATAGACATAGCCCACGGTCGCAATCAAACCGATCATAGCCGTGGGAATCGCAAGACCGCCGGCCAGGTGCGCGACCGGTTTGCCGCCGCCATTTCGCAGCAGCAGCAAAAGGGAAAGGCCTGAAAGCGTAAACAACACCCCGGTAAGAGGCGACATGAGGTTTACGGGGAACTGGGCCAGTCGCTCACCCGAGAACAAGAGCGCTCTTTCGAAGTTTAAATCCAGACCGGCAAAGTACCCGATGAAGGCCAGAAACCCGAAAATCGCGCTCACGGCCACAAGCGCAGCGAAAGGCGCTCTCCGGGCAACGGAAGGGTAACGGGCGTGCAGGATGAGGACCACGCCCTGAATGAGAAAAGCGAGACAGGTGCTGAGGGCTATGGGAATGTAGGTCGGAACGATACTGGTCAGAACACGCAGGGATAAAGCCCATCCCAGCGCCCCCAGGACGCCGATGAGGGCCGTAATCGCCCCGGCCAGCAGCGCCACGAGCTGGAAAGAGCTTAACCGTTGCGGATTCGAAGGAATTGTCATTGCTTCTTTCCGTAGCGCGGGAGCTATACCCGGTCATGCCGAGTCGGAAATTCTAACAGCAAAGGCGTGGTGTTTGCGAGAGAAAAGCACCCTGCGTGCAGGGGCTCCCCGACCGGCCGGCGGCAGGTCGAACTCCATTTCGCCAAACGTCTGAACCCCCGCGCGCATGGTTGTCTATAGCACATTTTTGTTCGGAATAAACCACGCCGTGCATGGAGTCGAGGCGCCGCCGAAATCACATTTTAAAACAAAAACCGACTTATACGGGGTCACTGCATGAACCCCGACATCTCTCCCGGGCAAGAATACACTGTCCAGCCCCCCTCAATTACCGACTTCACCCACTGGCGCATACGCGGTATCGGATTAGATTGGTACTCTATTCATCGAATTGACAAAAATTCCGCGCAACGCGGGGCCGCCAGCGCCATGCGCTCGGCCTCACGCGCGCGCATGGCGGAAAGCCCGTGGGAGTCCGGGGGAACCATTTCCCTGCTAGGTTGGAGGATACCGGGAATTACCACCTCGACAGCACTTCGGTTTGCGGTCATGCATCATCGAGGTGGCCGGGATTTCGATTTCAGGAGCGCACGATGCTGTTTTTGTCGGCAGTTCTGGCAGGTATGTTCTCGGCTGTTGTCATCGCTCTATTTGCCGCTCGCGCCAATCCAGGCGCAACAGCCCTTCAGCCGGTCGATCGACGCCCTGGCGCGGGTGGAGGCTGAAACCGGGCCCGCACCCTTACCGGGCCTCCTGCTCCTCTTGCTTCGGCCGCACCTGCCCTTTAAGTTTTCATTCCCCTGAGAATCTCGGCCTCCGGGCGCACGCGCGCTGCCGGCTCCGTGGCCGAGGCTGTCTTTTTACGTTCGTATTCCATTTTCGGGGCATCTGTCCTTGATGGCAATTATCCGGTCTTGAACGACAAGAAGGGAGTTCTCGGGCGATGAGTGCGATCGAGAGTTCGGAAAATGCTCCCTGCAAAATTGTGCTGGCCGATGAACATGTGATGTTTCGCGAGATGTTGAGGGAAACCGTTGCACAGCTCCCCGGAGTCGAGATCATCGGCGAGGTCGGCGACGGCTCCGAGCTGATGGAAACGCTCGAAGCTCTCAGACCTGATATGGTTATCCTCGAACCGAGCATGCCGAATGTGCATGGAATCGGGAGCCTCAAGGAAATCAGGGACGCTTTTCCCGAGGTCCGGATTCTGGTCCTGACGATGTGCAAGGCCAAGCGGCATATATCGGAAGCCTTCTGCGCCGGGGTCCATGGATATCTGCTAAAGGAAAACACCTGTGCGGACCTGGTGCGGGCCATTGAAAAGGTCAGGCGGGGGGAGCGTTACGTCTCCGACCTTATCTCCAGCCAGGTAATGGGACTGCTCCACGACCGAAGCGGCGGCGCTCGCCGCCTCGTGGGACCGCTGACGCCACGCGAAATGGAAGTCGCGCAACTCATGGTCCAGGGAAAGTCTTCCGGGGAAATCGCCGAACTATTTTCCATCAGCAAAACGACTGTCTCCAGTCATCGAATGACTATTCGAAAAAAACTCGGGGCGGGAAGTGAAGCGGACCTGGCGAAAAAACTCACGCAATTCGGGTACATGCCCAAGCCCGCTTAACCGAACCGGTCCCCGCCCCGAGCCTCGGAACTATTGATACGACTCCGCTAATTGATGCGACTTCGCTATCAGACATTAAACAATGTCATTTCGAGCGCCAGCGAGAAATCTTGTGTGGGCCGGGACCTGGATTCCTCGCAAACGCTCGGAATGACACTCGTATTACGGCAAACCGGTATGAGTTCCCCGCCGCCCCGTGCGTTCGATCTTCATTCTTATTGCCGGATAACCGGTTTCTTGCCGAAGACGGCCTTTGCCGCGACTCGCGCTGCAATCCTGATTTTGTAAGGTAACTTTACCGGTTCAAGAGCAGCAGTGTCGGTTAGGAACTTGCATGCGCCGGTGGCCCAGCCCTGAAAGGGCTTCATATTCCAGCCCAGGGTGGCGTCCCGCGAAGCGCGAGACTGACCCTGGGCTGAGTTATTTAGCCCCGTTGGGGCGCAAGAGCATGTCACCTGCAAAAACC
>JBAQYM010000071.1:0-6390 GCA_049300095.1 Syntrophobacteraceae bacterium | reverse complement strand
CGCCAAGCCATTGAGGCTTTTGTCGCAGCTTACGGTCCAACCGCCAAACCTTTTGTCTGGCGTAAAAGAGAGATAAAGGGGACTCAACTCAGAAATACTATCGCCAACTTATGCAATTAAGCACTAGCGCGGGACGGGGTCCCAGAAGGGCGCGTTCCCGGTTATTTCTTTTAGTCTCTTCAAGAAGGGCGGACCGAAGTCGGGAACGGAGGAAACATAGTTGCCGCTCAACCTCGCGCTGTGACGGGGGGTGCTCACCAGGGCCATAATATCCGGGAGCGGGAGGATGGCCTCATCGGTCCCGGCGCGGAACTGCGACCAGTTTTTCACGTGCTCTTTCGACCGAAAGAGATGGATGCGGCTTCACGTGTAGGGCCAGTCCTCCGCCCACTTCCTCAGAGGAATGTCGACATAGCCGCAGATTTGGGCCGGATCGCAGGCGCCTATCTTACCGTCACGCACCACGACGCGCATGTGTTCACCGCAATCCAGACACGGCGCATCGATCTGGATCGACTTGCCCGGAAAGACCCAGCAGACCGCCAGGGCCTCGAAACCTCATTGAGCAAACCACTTCTGCTCTCCGTCCACGGTGATGCGGTATTGCGTGGGAATATTGTTGAACGGGGCAAATGAGGCGATCAAATCGGTTTTGGGGTAGAGCCAGATGGGAAGCTTGGTGTCCATGAGATCATGGAGGAGCCTCCTTCCCTCATCCGGGGGCACGGAAAACTCCCGGGCAATCTCGGTGAAGTGCGGCGCATAACCGTGCTCAATAAAATATCCCATGATGAAATGATAGGTCTTGTCCAACTGTCGAGGGTCAGCCATATCTTGTCCTTTCCGGTTCGGTTGCCTTCCCGATGGGCGGGCATTGACCGCGCGGGCGAACGGTCGGCGCCCGGGCGCGGTCAACAGGGGGTGATAACGCGCGGCCTCTATTCGAGTCTTTCGTAGACCTCCCGAAACCGGTTGAAAGCGCTTCCCGCCGCAACCGCCGTTATGATAGCGAGGATGGCGCCCAGTTCATCATCGGATACCCCTTTTTCCTTGGCCACCCCGGCGAGCATTTCCATGCACGGCGAGCACCCCACCGCCATCGCGGCCCCCATCTGGATCATGAAAGTCGTCTTGGGGTCGATTATTTCGTTTGAAATCATCGCGTTGTGGAAAGTGACAAATCCCTGTTTCAGACCCTTTGGCATCATGAGCTTCTCCTTTCGTGGCGAAGAGATCGAGTAAGTTGGTGAGTGAAGGTTTTACATGCTTGACTGTGACAATCTATCGGTATATACGAATAAGCGCTAATAGATATCGAGTCAAACGATTTTATCCGATCCGACAAATCTGATTTTTCGATCAATGGAGTCCACATGGAAATCCGACAGCTCAAGACGTTCCAGACAGTCGCCCGGTTCCTCAGCTTCAACCATGCCGCCGAGGAACTCCACTACGCCCAGTCGAGCATATCCGCGCAAATTCAAGCGCTGGAAGAAGAACTGGGCGTGAGGCTTTTTGACCGGCTGGGCAGGCGCATATTGCTGACCGAAGCCGGGGAGAGGCTGCTGAATTATGCCGAGAAGATGGTCGACCTGGAAGACCAGACCCGTGCTGAAATGGTGGGGGCCAAGGAGTTGAAAGGGACTTTGACGGTAAAGGTCCCCGAGACATTGGGAGTGTGCCGTCTGCCGGCCGTGATCAAGAAGTTTCGGGCACGTTTTCCGAAGGTGCGGCTGCGGTTTGTCTCGTGCAGTCACGACGGTTTGCAGAAGGACCTTCGCAAGGGCGTTACCGATCTGGCGTTCTTGCTGGCGGAGTCGATTCAGGCGGCCGATCTTTCAGTCGAGGCCCTGGGGATCGAGCCGTTGGCGCTGGTGGCCCACCCGGACCATCGCCTCGTGGCGCAACCGGCGGTTCGCGCGCGGGACCTGGCGGGGGAGACGATCCTGTTTTCCACCGTGGACTGCAGTTACCGCCGGGCCCTGGAGTCGGTCCTGGGCGCGGAGAAGATCAAATATGACGCCGCGCTCGAATTCAACAGCGTATCGGCGCTCAAACAGTGCCTCATGGCGGGAGTGGGGATAGCGGTCCTGCCTGAAGTCACGGTGCGGGAGGACATCTCCCACGCTCGCCTGGCGGCCCTGCCCTGGGCGGAAGAAACGCTTGAGGTCGCGACTCTCATGATATGGTACCGGGACAGGTGGTTGTCGCCGACCCTCAAGGCCTTTATGGAAGTGACGAGGGAGGTGCTTGCCGAGGTCTACGAAGGGCGGTGAAGAGTGAAGAGTGAAGAGTGAAGAGTGAAGAGAAAAAAACACCTTCCTTCCACACGGCCGGCGGCATTTCTGCCGCTCCCCTGTTCCCTGTTCAGTGCTCAGTGCTCGCTGTTCACTGCTCACTGCTTCACTGCTTCACGCCGTCCAGGGTCTTTCTGACCACTTCGGCCATGTCGCGGAGGTTGAGGGGCTTGGCCACGAACGCCCGGATCGGCACGTCGCCAACCTCCCGCCTGACGACTCTTTCCGAGGACCCGGTGCAAAGAATGACCGGGATATCCGGACGGATGCGCATCACCTCTTTGGCAAAATCGTCGCCGGTCAATCGCGGCATGGTGTAATCGGTGATCACGAGATCGAATTGGTCGGGATGGGCTTTAAATGATTCGAGGGCCTCGACGCCGCTGGTTTGCGCCAGGACGCTATAGCCGAGGCCTTCGAGCATTTGTTTCCCGAGATCGGCCAGGACTTCCTCGTCATCGACAAAGAGAATTCGCTCGGCGCCCCTTGGGACCGGGGAATCCGGTTCTGTTTGCTCCGGCGCCCTGCCCTCGATGCCGGGCAAATATACGGTAAAAGTCGTGCCTTCCCCGGGTTTGCTGCGCACGTCGATCACTCCCTGGTGACGCTTCACGATGCCGTGGACCACGGCCAGCCCCAGGCCGCTTCCCTTGCCGACCTCCTTGGTGGTGAAATAGGGATCGAAGATGCGGTCGAGGACCTCCGGGGCCATGCCGTGCCCCGTGTCGCCCACACTCAGACGCAGGTGGTGTCCCGGCTTCACGTCTTCAGGGACCCCGCGGGTCTTTGAATCCACGATAATCTCATCCAGGCGTATCTCCAGCGCGCCGCCCCTTTGTTCCATGGCCTGGGCCGCGTTGGCGCATAAATTGATCAAGACCTGATGGATCTCGGTGGCGTCCGTCAATACCATGCCGGATTCAGCGCCGATATACTGCCGGATTTCGATGGTCGCGGGCAGGGACGCTCTCAGCAATTTGATGGCATCCTCGATGATTGGAGCAATTTCAGTGGGCGCCCTTTCCTGGTTCAACTTCATCCGGCTGAAGGCAAGGATCTGCTGCACCAACTCTTTTGCGCGAAGACCGGCGTTTAGCACCTGTTGCAGGTAATTCTGACTGGGGCTGGATCGCGGGACGTCAATGATGGCCATTTCCGTATAACCGATAATGGCGGCGAGGATATTGTTGAAGTCATGGGCTATCCCGCCGGCAAGGGTGCCCACCGCCTCCATTTTGTGCGCCTGCCGCAACTGGGCTTCCAGTTTTTCCTTCTCCTCCTGCGCCCGTCTGCGCTCGGTGATGTCGCGCAAGGATTCGATGGCCCCGACGATATTTCCCCGTGAATCACGCAGGGCGCCGGCGGTTGCGAACAGGTATATCCCCCCTTCCCCGAGCGCGGGAATGTATGCTTCGCTTACGAAGACGTTTTCCTTTTTGTCCAGCCGCACATAGTTTTCCGCCACCTCGTCGTGAGGTCCAAAGACAAAGTCTATGAGGACGGGCCTGCGCTCTCCATAGAAGGGCAGAGCGTACTCGTGGTCGCCCTTTCCCAGCATATCCGCGGCCTTGATGCCCGTCATCTCCTCCACGGCCCGGTTCCAGGCAATTACCTTGCCCTCCCTGTCGATGACGAAAGTTGCATCGGGCAGAAAGTTGATGATGTCGGCAAGTTGCCGCTGGGATTCCTTGAGGGCCTCCTCGGCCCGCTTACGTTCGGTAAGCTCCGATTTCAGATGCTCGTTGGCACGGCGCAATTCCTCCGTGCGCCGGCTGACGCGCAGTTCGAGATAGGCATGGGCGCTTCGCAGTTTTTCGACAAGCTGGTTGAAGGCGACCCCCAGGGCGGTGATTTCATCGTTGCCCCTGACCTCGACCGGCGTCATCTGCGAGCTTTCGGCATGGGCGGCGATCTCGTTGAAGTGATTGGACATGGTTACTATGCGCCGCGTCACGACCAACCTGAAGACAAGAAAGATCGAGCCCAGAAGGAGTGCGAGACCCGCGGCCAGGAACATGGACTGCGAGCGCATCTCGGATGCCAGGGAAGCATGAATCGCATCCATGGGGACGGCCACCGTGTCGAGCCCCGCGATGTCCCCCAGTTTCCTGTGGAAGCTCGCCGTGGCGCCGTAGAGCTTTATAAGCTCGGCGGGCGCGTCCTCGGGGGTGTCATGGCAGCGCATGCACTCCTGCCTGATCCGCCTGGGCTTAAAGTGCGCCAGATAATGCTTGCCCTCGATTTCTATCTCTTCGGTCCACCGATCGATTTGAGGGTTGCCGCGGAAGAATTCGATCATCCGGAGTTCGTCCGGACTGGCCGAGTTAATGGGATTTCGAGGATTTTCGGATGAGAAACGCACGATGTAATCCGGGAACTTCTTCCGGACCTCTTCAAAGATGCTTCTCGATATGAACGAGGTGGACATCGTCTCGGGCATGAACACGTCTTTGTCGACCATGCGTTCCATGACCGGGCGGATATGCTTGCCCGCATAGCTTCGAATGGCCAGGTTGAATTCAAGCGCCATGGCCGCCTGCTGGTACATAAGTTCGGTCGCGTGCTTTCGACTCGCCTCATAGGCCAGATAAAAAACGAACATCGAAATAAGAACGGCAAGCAGTCCGAAGGGGACAAGGAACCGGGTACTCACGCTCTTCATAGTCAGACTCCAGTGGTCTCCAAAGCTGCCGTGCCGCTTACCGGCATCAGGTGTTCGCGGGGGGGGGGGGGGGATGTCCGAAGGCAACCCATTACTGCGGCACAATTATAATCAAAAGAGAAGGAATTTCGATTAGAATTTTTTGCCGGCTCGAGTTGAAAGGTCTTATTGCGGCAAGAGATCACGGCGCGGCGACGGAGCGGACCCGGCGTAAATGCACTTCCGGCAAGGGTCCCACGGATCGTCACGACCCATGGTGTACCGAAAAGATACTGTCTCGGGCATGCCTGAAATACTTCCCCGCGCCGCTTTCCCTACAGGCTTCAAGGGGTTTGCCAAGGTCGGGTTCATTGACAGCCGGGGCGCGACCCCGGACCCGCGCGGCCGGAAAGCGCCTCTCGGTCCGGTGCTGCAAACCGCCCGGATTCCGATTGTGATTACCCCGTGATCTTCCGGGCCCCGGGAAAGGCACATAAAAGATGGGGCTGTTGCCCAAATCCTCATGACCGAAATGGTGGTTGCGGATCACCGCACCCTGTTAGTCCGGGGCGTTGCCACTGCAACGCGCATCCGCCGCCATGGCGCGTCCATCGCGGCTACAAGCCGCTCCCACCCGGGGTTGGGCTGTTTGCACTTTTTCCGTGATGGTTTGCGATCTTTATGGGCAACAGTCCCGGATGCGAGGGAACCATCCCAAGCCCGAAGCGTGAAACAAGCCGCGGCCCCTGCCGCGCATGCCAAAAAAAAGCCCCTTCCGAAGAAGGGGCTTTTTATTTCAGGGGCTATTGAACCCGGAGGTCGGGACGAGAGGTTGGCGCCTCAGTCCTCCCGCAAAAAAGCACGCATGCGGGCCGACAAACGGCGACCTCGTTTAATAGAGCCGTCTTGGCCTGTTTTGCTTCAGCCCTTTGATCATCTTGCTGTTCTCGTACAACATTCCGTTAAGCCGGCGCACTTCGCGGCGAGTGAGACGTCCGTCCGCTACGCCCCTCTCGTAGGCATTACGAACATGATTGAGATTGTCCTGGACGATAGCGGCTTCAGCGGGGGTCAGCTTGCCCGACTTGATACCTATATCGATCCGTGACTGTTGCTCGTGTATCCTTTTCTGAAAGTTCCTCTCGGCGGCCATGGCCATGCCCGAGCAGAAAAAGATCACTGCCAGCGCGATTACGGTGTAGAACACAACTGCTCTTTTCATGATTCCCCCTTTTGTATTTTATCCCAGGACTTACTATCCCTAAACAATGTGGCGACCATAATATAGGAACCACTCCAGAAGCTGCAACAGATAATTGCGGGCCTGTTGGGAGCAAATAAAATGTCCGCACTTGTAGCACATGAAATGTCCGGTTTTGATTGGCGTCTCAAGGAGGCGCCCGATGAAACGGACAGAGCTGCTGCGGGAGGTGCGGAAAATGCTTTTCGAGG
>JBAQYM010000070.1:0-10129 GCA_049300095.1 Syntrophobacteraceae bacterium | reverse complement strand
AAATTAAACCACTACCTGCTGAAGCAGGTAGATTTGGGGTTACGACTGGAAGTCGGCGGTTCGGCTGAAGCCGCTCATCCGTCCGACAACTCCGCCTGCCCGCCGGCCCACAAGGGTTCCCAAGCTGGAGCTTGGGAACCAGCGGGAAAACCAGCGGACCAGCGAAACTTGCTAAAGCTCTTCGCCTGAAAGGCGAAGGTTTTAAACCCAACGCATGGAAAAATAAAACCCGCCGAAGCGGGTCGTATCGTCGAGGGCCGTTGGGCCCGGGCTGATTTATTTCGGTACTCCGGGAGGATCAGGGGGTCTCTTCCTCCTTCTGGACGTAGGAAGCGCATTCCTTGCACGTAAACCCGCTCCACATCCCCTTGGCGGCTTTGTCGAGACAGTTGTCGTAACACGGACAGGCAAAATTGCGCACCCCTTTACCCTCCTTGCACATCATCGGATAGGGACTGTCCTTGTCCATTCTTTCGGGTTGAGTGGGCTGTCCCCGGCTCCCTTTTTCCTTCGCCATGCTCGATAACTCCTTATCCTAAAACTCGGGAAAGCATTTCCGTAAGGCGCGGCCGGCACTTCCAAAGTGAACGGCTTCCATTCATTCTTCGGCAGGCGCTCGTCCATTATAAAAACATTTCACTCAAAATAGTAGTCCACCAGGATGATTTTATTTAAACATTGGCGTTGCCGGAAGCAAATGGTAATTGTCTGTAACGCCCGGCTTTCGTAAAATTTCTTCTATGCTTCGACAATCGTCACGACAACCGACAAAGAGCGCACGGCAAATGGACCCGGATCGAAAAAAGGTTGCGGCCATAATACTTGCAGCCGCGGGTTTCGTTCTCTTCGCATTCTCGACCGCGGCCATGCTGAAGAGACTGGAACCCTTTTACACCTGCTACTACTCGTTTGCGTGGTGGAGCTATATAGTTATCGTCCAGGCGCTGCTCCACAGGAAACGCGGTGATTTCCTCCTGTTCGACAACCCCGGGAAATTCCTCGTCCTGCTCCCCCTCTCGGTCACGGTGTGGCTCATATTCGAGGCTTTCAACTTCCGCCTCTCCAACTGGCGCTACGTGAGCATTCCACCCGATATGTTCGAGCGGTGGACGGGATACGCCATCGCTTATGCGACGGTCCTGCCTGGGATTTTTTCCACTCTCGAACTGCTGGACTCGGCCGGGGTCCTCAAAAATTCCCGCCGCCCTCCCCTGGCCGACGCGCGAGGCCTCTACAGACCGTTCATCCTTGCCGGGGCCTTCTGTGTCGTCCTGCCCCTCGTCTGGCCGCAGTTTTTCTTTCCCCTGGTGTGGGGGGCGTTTATTTTCCTGCTCGAACCGCTCAATCACAGGCTCGGCGCACCTTCCCTGCTGCGCGGCTGGGAGCGGGGGTCCCTTCGGACCTTCTACCTCCTGCTCCTCGCGGGCCTTCTTTGCGGACTCCTGTGGGAGATGTGGAACTTCAGGGCGGGCGCGAAATGGATTTACACGGTCCCCCATGTCGGATTTCTCAAAATATTCGAGATGCCCGCCCTCGGCTTCCTGGGCTTCCCGCCCTTCGCCGTCGAATGCTATGCGATGACGGCATCCTTTTTCGCTCTCGCGGGCAAAATACGCGAAAAATATTCCCGGCAGAAAGCCCTCTGCCTCTACCTTTTTGGCGCGGCGCTGGTGCTCGTCTTCGACCTGCTCGTGCTGGCGGGGATAGATCGCTTAACGGTACTGTCCTACCAGGCGGCATCGGGTTAAAATAGAACCTTATGATTCAGGCGGGCGTTCACTGCGGAGACGCAGAGGATGCCGAGTACGGAGGTCGGAAGACGGAAGATCGAGATCGGATAACAGAGGACAGAGGGTTTTTCTGTCTTCTGTCTTCTGTCTTCCGACCTCCGTTCTCCGCGTCCTCTGCGTCTCTGCGGTGAATGCTCACAGATCCAGCCCACAGAAACGGAATCCCATGAAATACGCCTCCCTTATCAGCCTTGGGTGCGCCAAGAACCTCATCGACAGCGAAACGATGGTAAAGCAGCTCGTCGATATGGGCTACCGGATGACCGATGCGCCTGCCGAGGCCGAGCTGATCTTGATTAACACGTGCGGCTTTTTGGAGAGCGCGGTCCGGGAAGCAATCGACGCCATTCTCGAAACCGCCCGGTACAAAGAGACCGGCAAGTGCCGAAAGCTCGTCGCCGCCGGCTGCATGGTGCAACGATACGGAAAGAAGCTTTTGGGTGAACTACCCGAGGTGGACCTTTTTCTCGGGACTTCCCACTACCACGAACTCGAAAGCATTCTCCAGGCAAACCTTGCCGGGGACCCGCGCCGGCTCTGGATCGCAAGGCCAATCCACTCGGAGGGCCACTCCGGGCGCGTGAGATCCACCGGATCTCACACCGCCTACCTCAAGATCGCCGAAGGGTGCGGCAATTCCTGCTCGTTTTGCATCATTCCGCACCTTCGGGGGCCGCTAAGGAGCCGCTCCGAAAGCCACATCCTGGCCGAGGCGGCCGCCCTGGCAAGCGAGGGCGTAAGGGAAATCAACCTGGTCGCGCAGGACACGACCGCCTTCGGACTCGACCGGCAAGATCCGCATGCCCTCCGCCGCCTGCTCGAAAAGCTCGACGGCGTGCCGGGCCTTGCCTGGATTCGCCTGCTCTACGCCTATCCGGACCGCATCGGAGACGACCTGCTCGGCGTAATTGCGGCTTCCTCGAAGATCGTCCCCTACCTCGATATTCCGATCCAGCACTGCGTCCCGAAAATCCTGGAGAAAATGGGCCGCCCACCCCAAAGCCCCGAGAAGATACTCGAAAAAATCCGCTCGGCCGTACCGGGGATCGCGTTGCGAACATCGATCATGGTCGGCTTTCCCGGCGAGACGGCGGCCGATTTCAGGGCGCTCGTCTCTTTCATGGAGCGGGTGCGGTTCGATCATGCCGGGGTATTCGCCTATTCTCCCGAGACGGGGACCCGTGCCGCGAGGTTCCCCCGCCGGCCGGGAAAGAAGGTCGCCGAGGGGAGGCGGGCGGAGCTTCTCGAAGTGCAGAGGGAGATTTCGCGCCACATTCTTCAAAAGCGCGTGGGAGAGGTCGTTTCCGTGCTGATCGAAGGGCCTCACCCCGAAACCGAGTTGCTCGTCTCCGGCCGTCTCCCCACCCAGGCGCCCGAGGTGGACGGAAACGTGATAATCACAGCCGGCGACTGCACGATTGGCGAGATCCGCAACGTCAAAATTACCGCCTCGCATGATTATGACCTGGAAGGTCAAATCCTGGCTGAGCGGCAATAAAAAAGGCGGGACACGCCCGCCTCTTCGGCTCCTATATCTTCTCGATGTTACTGGACATTTAATTGCTAAAAACAAACCACCACGCGCCTCGTTTCCACGTTCATGGTCAGAAATACGGTATTGACGAATTTCCGAATTTCCGCTACACTTAGCCATAAGAAACGGGAGATAATATCAATGAGGCAAACTCTTATTGTATCCCATCGAGGGCAGTTGACCCTGCCGGCGACCTTGCGCAAGCGGTTCGGCATCAAGAACGGCGGCGCAATCATCCTGGAAGAACGGGGCAACGAACTGGTTCTCAAGCCCGCCATGGTGCTTGAGGTCGAGATGTATACAGACGAGCAGGTGTCGGCGTGGGATGAAGCTGACCGCATTGATGATGCCGAACGGCAAGCCGTGCAGCGACATCTTGCGTCGCGGCGGTAATGCGTGTTTTCCTCGACGCCAATGTGATTTTCACCGCCGCCCACAATCCCCGTGGGAAGGCGGCGTTTGTCATCGAACTCGGCGCCGCGGGACATTTTTTGTTGTTCACCAGCGATGCGGCCCAAATGGAAGCTGAGCGTAATCTCACCTCTAAATATCCAGCTTCCTTGCCTTTTCTTGCGGCCCTGATGGGCCGAATCAATCTATTCACGGCGGACCTTTCCGCCCCTTTTCCAGATGGGCTTCCACCCAAAGACGCCATTATTTTCCAGGCGGCGGTGAGCTGCCGTGCCACTCATTTCCTTACCGGGGATCTTCGTCACTTCGGGCCTTGCATGAATCAGCCGGATGCAACTTTTTCCATCATCGTTCAGACCGTTGCGGAGTTTCTGGCCACCATGCAGCAGAGGACCTGAATCCACTTCGAAGTCGATTTTTTCATTAACAACAGATTGGTCCTCGGAGGCATCCCACAGAAACTCATGACGCAGGGACGCCGCACCCCCCGCGCATCTACTCCATGAACGTCTTGAGGCATGCCTGCCTGTTGGGGTTCTTGAGTTTTCGAAGGGCCTTCTTCTCGATCTGTCGAATCCGTTCCTTGGACACGTTGAAGATCTTTCCGATCCTCTCGAGGGTCTCCGCGGGGTGGCCGTCCAGGCCGAACCTCAGGCGCAGGATCTTCTCCTCGCGCGGCTGGAGGGTGGAAAGCAGGCTGCGGGTGATCTCGGCCAACTCCCTGTCCGAACACTCCTCCATCGGGGATACGGCCCGCTCGTCTTCCAGGAAATCTCCCAGGCGCTGCTCGTCTTCGCCAATCGGCGTTTCGAGCGAGATGGGCTGAGCGGCAAGCGTCAGGACCATCTGCACCTTTTCAACGGGCAGCTTCGAGCGTTCGGCTATCTCCAGCGGGGTGGGCTCGCGCCCAAGTTCCTTCAGGAGTTCGTAATATACCTTGAAGAAAAGGTTCTTCAATTCGATAAAATGCACCGGCAATCGAATGGTGCGGGTCTTGTCGTATATCCCGCGAATAATGCTCTGACGCACCCACCAGGTCGCATAGGTGCTGAACCGGTTGCCCTTGGTGTGATCGAAGCGCCCCACGGCTTTGAGAAGACCCAGGTTCCCTTCCTGGATGAGGTCGTCGAAGGTCATCCCGCGCCCTCGGTAGCGCTTGGCGATGCTCAGCACGAGGCGCAGGTTCGCCCTCACCATCTCCTGCTTGGCCGTGTCGACGGCCCTCATGATGGCCCTCACGCGCGCGAGGGAGGCGGCATAAAGCGGTTTTTCGGGAAAGTCCTGCGTCGCACGCTCGAGGGTGCGCACGATTACCTTCAAGACTTTGTCCCGAACGCCGGGGAAGGTCTTTTCGTGTTCGAGAAGTTTTATCACCTTCTCGTTCAGCTCGGACATGGTCCGGTTTTCGGGCGCGTGGTCCTCGACGATTCTGACCAACTCGTCCTGACCGCTCCGGATGGTCTGCGCCAGCTCGGTTTCGCGCTCCTGGGTCAGGAGCGGGTAGCTCGAAACCTCTTTGAGATAGCACGTGATATGATCTTCCTCGAAATCTTCGACCGCCGGCACGGCCACTTCGAGGGCCTCTTCCTCCTCCGCTTCGGCTTCGACCTGTTCTTCGACAAATTCAACGATATCCAGCCCTTCGGCGGATTCGGAACGCTCCATGCGCTCATCGGCTTCGAGGTCGGCGCCCGGGAACTTGCCCCCTATGACCTGTCGCTCTATCAGGCCCGCGAAGTCTTCCCCGTTATTTCTCTTCTTGAAGAAATAATCGAAAGGCAGGCACTTCTCTGAGGCATAGGCTTTCATAGTTTTCTCCTTCGGGGCAGGCCAAAACACCGTAGCGCTTGCCCGGAAAGCCGGGCGCTACGTCCCCCCCTTTTTTCTATCGGCGGCCCGCGGACAGACAGGAGCGTACTCCCGGCGCCCGGCTGCAGGGCTGGTGAAAAATAATTTAAGGCAGTTTGGTTACTTAGTCAATATATGAGAATAAGTCTAGGTTTGCTGGAGAAGAGCGGAGCGAATGTAACGCGACGCGGCCCAAAATGCGGCTCCCATTTAAGGGAGCGATATTCCAGCTTTCAAAGAACCTTCCTTCCCATCCGAATCGGGAATGCTAACACATTATCGGATAAATGCAACAATTACTTTAATCACTCCCGCAAAAATATCTCGTCCCGCCGCCGAAAATCAGATGTGTATCTCCACCACGTCACCGTCTTTTAGCACGTAATCGCGCTGCACCATCTGCCCGTCGTATACCTGGGTCCCCCAGACCTTCGCAAATTTAAGCTTCGTCACAAAATCCTTGTGAATTTCAGCGGCCAGGTCTTCGAGCGTACTCCGTCTGGGGAGCACGAAGGGAGACTTGCGGTCGGGACCCTTGCCGGGCGATTTCGTGTAGACCCGGATCACATCGGCGAGTTCGTATATCTTGCGCAAAAAGCCGTCGAGATTGCGCCCGAGAAGCGTCGAAATCCCGATGCACCCAACCGGCATCCCGCACAGTTCGAGAAAAGCCTGGTAGTCCTCTTCCGCCGCCTGATCGTCTATCTTGTTCACCGCGACCAGGACCTTCTTGATAAACGGGCGTTTTTTCAAGTCGGCGGGGACCGGCGTTCCCTCGGGGTAAATCCTCAGGCCCGCGAGGAAGGAAACCGTGTCTTCGAGGTGCTGGAGGGGGTCTCCGTGGATGTCGACCATGATTACGATTATATCGGTCCGCCTCAACAGGTCCGCCATGCCGGGGTCCATGAACTCGGTGGGCACGGGCGGCGTGTCGACAAGCTGGAACTGGACGTTTTCAAAGGGGGCCATGCCCGGGGTCGGTTTCCAGGTGGAATGCGGGAAATCGGCGATTTCCGGACTGGCGTTGGTCAGAGCGGCAACCAGGGACGACTTGCCCGTGTTCGCGGCGCCGATAACGATCGCCTGCGCCGCCCCTTCCTTGTCGATGTTGTAGGCGGTCTCGTGCTTGCCCGGCCCTTTTTTCTGCTGGGCTTCCGCCTTGTGCCGGGCGATGCGCCTCCGGAGGTCGGCCCTGAGCTTATCCGTGCCCTTGTGCTTGGGCATGATCATAAGCATCTCTTCGAGGGCTTCGACTTTTTCCTCCGGGGTCCTTCCCTCCTTGTAACGCTTTTCCGCTTCAAAATAAGGGGGCGGCAGGTTCGCCGGCATATTGCTCTTCCCTTTCCACAGCCCATATGAGATATGAAAAGCCAGACGGGCTTGAGCCGCGACGCCGCCGCACCTGCCCGTGCGCCACCCCGTTAGAAGGAGAACCGAGTTGCTCTGTAAAAAATGTGAAAAAGAACTGACGCTCGTAAAGACCTGACGAGGCATATTCCTGCGCTGCCGTGAATGCCGCGTCACCTATAGCATAATGGATTTTCGAGAAGAACTCACAGAAGAAATGGAACAGGCTCTCGCCTCTTGCAGGGTGGACCTTCTTTGAGCAGTGAACAGTGAAGAGTGAACGGAAAAAACATCCACTCTCCCTCGTCCATCTCTCTCTTACTGATTACTGCTCACTCTTCACTGCTCACTCTTCACTGCGTTCTTACTGCCCCAGCTTTTCCAGGACCAGCCGTTCGGCAAGCTTCAGGGCGTCATCGAGCTTTTCCGGCCTGTTGCCCCCGGCCTGGGCCATGTCCGGCCTTCCGCCGCCGCTCCCGCCCACTTCCTTGACGATCTCTTTTATGAGATTTCCGGCGTGAAGCTTCGAGATCAGCCCCGCAGAGACGCCCGCGAGCAGAAAAACCTTGTCGCCCGCGACCGCGCCGAAGACGGCAACACCTTCCGGGAACTTTTCCCTGAACTTGTCGTTCATCTCCCGGAGCACTTTGGGATTGTCGGCCTCGATCCTGCTTACCAGGACGCGGGCGCCGCCAACTTCCCCCGCCTGCTCGAAAAGGTCGGCCGAACGCCTGGTTGCAAGGGACGCCTTGAGCGATTCCAGGTCCTTTTCCATCTGCCGCGCATCGGCCAGGAGCTTTTCAACGCGTTCGGCGACCTCGGCCGGGGCGGTTTTGAGAAGCGCCGCCGTGCGGTCGAGAAGATCCCGTTGCCGGTTCAGGTATTCCAGCGCGTGCCTGCCTCCGAGCGCCTCGATTCTTCTCACCCCCGCCGCGATGCTCGTCTCCTGCAGGATGACAAGCAACCCGATATCGCCGGTCTTGTGAGTGTGGGTGCCGCCGCAAAGCTCACGGCTGAACCCCGGGATCTCGACCATCCGGACCCTGTCGCCGTACTTTTCCTCGAACAGCGCCATAGCGCCGGTCTTGAGCGCCTCCTCGAGGTCCATGACGCGGACCCGAAGCTCGTGGTTTTCGCGGACCTCGTCATTTGCAAGGCGTTCGATCTCGGAAATCTCCTCGGGCGTAAGGGCCGAAAAGTGCGTGAAGTCAAACCTCAGCCTGTCGGGCGCAACCAGCGAACCGGCCTGCTTGACGTGGTCTCCCACCACTTTTCGAAGCACCGCGTGCAGGATGTGGGTCGCCGTGTGATGGATTTCGGTGTCTTTTCGCGACCGGCCGTCAACGGCGAGATGGACCGTTTCCCCAGTCCGAAACTGTCCGGATTCGATCTTGCCCACATGCACGATCAGGTCTCCCGGAAGTTTCATCGTGTCGGAGACGATCATCGTGCCCGAGGGTCCCGCGATGGTCCCGATGTCCCCCACCTGGCCGCCCGCCGCGCCGTAGAAGGGTGTCGAGGCGGTTATCACTTCGAGCGCGGTCCCCTCGCCCGCCGTTCCGATCTCCTCGTCTCCGCTCACCATGGCTATGATCGCTGAATCGGCCTCCAATCCTTCGTATCCCACGAACGCGCTCTTCACCCCACGCATGGAAAGCTGGCGGTAGGCCTCGGAAATTTCCCGCTCGCCGCTTCCCTTCCAGGCCGCGCGCGACTGTTCGCGCTGCTTTTGCATCAGTTCCAGGAAGCCCGCCTCGTCGGCTGCAAAGCCCAACTCGCGCGACATGTCGGTAACTATGTCGATCGGGAACCCACAGGTGTCGTAGAGCTTAAAGATGAGCGCCCCGGGGATGCTTGTCGCCTTTTCGTCCTGGAGCCGCTTTATCTCGGCCTGGAGAAGCCTCAGGCCGTTATCCAGGGTATCGTTGAACCGTTCCTCCTCGCTCTGGATCACCCTGGTGATGAAACTGCGGCTTTCGAGCAGCTCGGGGTAGGCGTCGCGCATGGATTCCATGACCGCCACGGCCACTTCGCTCAGAAAGGGCTTGTCCAACCCGAGAAAGCGCCCGTGCCTCAGGGCGCGCCGGATCACGCGCCGCAGCACATACCCGCGCCCCTCGTTGCTCGGAAGCGCGCCGTCGCCGATGAGAAAAGCCGCCGCGCGGCTGTGGTCGGCGATAACCTTGACGGACACGTCCTTTTCCGGGCTCGCGCCGTACCGGTAGCCCGTGAGTTCCGCGATCCTGGCCCGCATCGGGGCGAAAATGTCGGTATCGTAATTCGAGGGCGCCTTCTGAATGACCGCGGCAACCCGTTCCAGTCCCATGCCGGTGTCTATGCTCGGCTTGGGCAGGGGAACGAGCGTCCCGTCATCCTTGCGGTTAAACTGCATGAAAACGAGGTTCCACAGCTCGAGGTAGCGGTCGCAGTCACATCCCGGCTTGCAGTCGGGGCTGCCGCATCCCATCTCGGGCCCCTGGTCGATAAGTATTTCCGAGCAGGGCCCGCACGGACCGGTGTCCCCCATCGCCCAGAAGTTGTCCTTGGTCGGGAAGGCAAGGATGCGGTCTTGGGGAAGGTAGCGCGCCCAGTAGCCGCGGGCCTCTTCGTCGGGGCCGAGGTCCATGCCGGCGTCGCCCTCGTGGATCGTGGCGTAGAGCTTGTCCTTGGGGAGGCCCATCGTGCCGGTCAGAAAATCCCAGGCGTACTCGACCGCCTCGGGCTTGAAATAGTCGCCGAAGGAAAAATTCCCGAGCATCTCGAAGAAGGTGTGGTGGCGCGCCGTGCGGCCGACGTTTTCGAGGTCGTTGTGCTTGCCGCCCGCGCGCATGCACTTCTGGCTCGACGCCGCGCGGGAATAAGGCCTTTTTTCCTCACCCAGGAAGGTCCTTTTGAACTGCACCATGCCCGCGTTGGTGAAGAGCAGGCTGGGGTCGTCGTAAGGGATCACCGACGAACTCTTTACGACCGAATGCCCCCTTTCGCGAAAAAACTCCAAAAAGGCCTTCCGAATCTCGCTGGCTTTCATCAACGAAGCTCTCCTCAACATATGGATTTTATAAGCACGCCTCAGAGCGGACGTCATTCCGGCAGCAGCCGGAATCCAGAGCAGACGCGGGGTGCGCAAGGCTTCTCGCGCCCCCCCCCCCCGCATCGCGTACCCCTCCGGCAGTCCGGGCGGGGATCAACCCCGCCCCTA
>JBAQYM010000069.1:0-14263 GCA_049300095.1 Syntrophobacteraceae bacterium | reverse complement strand
ACCGCCGCCACCGCCTCGGCCACCACCGCCGCCGGGACGCCCGCCCCCGCCGGGACGGCCCCCGCCACCACGGTTTTCACGCGGCTTGGCTTCGTTTACGGTAAGCGAGGACCCACCGACCTCTTTGCCGTTCAACCCGGCTATCGCCGCCTGGGCCTGGGCTTGGTTCGGCATCTCGATGAAGCCGAATCCCCGTGACTTTCCGGTGAAATTGTCCTTTATGATCTTTGCTGAATCGACATCCCCAAATGCCTCAAACGCCTCCCTGAGTTCATCCTCGGAAGTCTTGGGCGACAAGTTACCGACGTAGATGTTCATGTTTGTTTTCTCCTAAAATTTGGCTGGACGCAAGGTCGGTAAAATACTTTCCGGTCGGAAACACAGCTTGCCGCGGGAAGACTCCGGAGCGACTTTTGAACCCAAGGCGTCCAGCTAACGGCAAGGGCCTCTTTTTGAAAACCCCCTTGATTGTACCCGTAATACCCGACATCAGTAAATTAATCAATCAATGCCTGTTGCGCCATCATGGCCGCATAGTTTCCGGCGATCTTCCCAACCGCGATAAACCCACGGTGCGTATTGTTCCGGGCGGGATCGGGAGGCGGGGAAAAAATTTCCTCCCCCCGATGAAGATCGCCCCGAATAAAACGGCTTGCCGTCTTGATCCGGCGGGCATGCGCCTCTGGCATCTTCGTTGCAAACAATCCGTGCGGAAGGAGAGTCCTATGAAAGTGGGAGCATACGCGGCGGCAGCCGGATCGATCCAGGAGCAACGGCGGCTCGATGTGATCGCAAATAATATGGCCAATGCCAACAGTCCGGGATTCAAGAAGGATTCCATCCACTTCAGCAACGTGATGGGCGCGATCACCCACACGAGTTTCGAGCAGGGCCTGATCCGGGACACCGGCCACAATATGGACGTGGCCCTGTCCGGAAACGGCTTTTTGCGGGTGCAGGGAGACCAGGGGGTCCTCTATACGCGGTCCGGAAGCCTGATGCTGGACAAATCCAAGACGCTCGTAACCAAGAATGGGTGGCCGGTGCTCGGAAAAAGCGGCCCGATTCGGATCGAGAAGCCGGACAAAATGCGCATCGACGAAGAGGGTCAAGTATTTGACGGAAACGTGCGGGTAAACAATCTCGACATCGTCCACTTTCCGCCGGATACTCGCCTCAACAAGATCAAGGGAGGCTATTTCGAGCCCGCGGACGGGGTCGAACCGATGAAGGCCCCAAACTGCACGGTGCGCCAGGGCGCGCTCGAAGGCGCCAACTTTAATCCCGTGGAAGAAATGATAAAGATGGTCGAGACGACGCGGAATTTCGAGGCCTACCAGAAAATGATGCAAACATTTGACAGGGACCTTGACGCGCAGCTCATATCGAAGCTTGCGGGATAGTTTTCCCGGGCGCTTTTTCCTGATACGGGGCCGATCCGGCCCGGAGGAGAACCGAAATGCGAAGCCTTTGGACAGCGGCAACCGGAATGGCGGCACAACAGATGAACATGGACGTCATAGCGCACAACCTCGCCAATGCGAACACGACGGGATACAAGCGGAGCCGCGGACATTTTGAAGACTTGATGTACCAGAACATCGTCCCGGCGGGGGCCGAAACGGCCAACAACACCAAGATCCCGACGGGCGTCCAGATCGGCATGGGAACGAAGACCATTTCGGTCGAAAAGATTTTCGGGCAGGGCAACTTTACGGAAACAGGGAACAACCTGGACATGGCGGTCGAGGGCAAAGGTTTTTTCAAGGTGCTTCGCGGCACCCAGGAATCCTACACCCGCAACGGCAGCTTCAAGGTGGACAGTGAAGGCTACGTGACCGATTCGCAGGGCAACCGGCTCCAGCCCGAAATCTCGATCCCCAAGGGCACCGTGACGATGCACATCGAACCGGGCGGGACCTTCACCGCGATAGACTCGGCCGGAAAGGTGCTGACCACGGTCAACATGCGCCTCTACGATTTCCCGAATCCCTCGGGGCTCCAGGCGGCCGGGCACAACTATTTCATCACCTCGCCGGCCTCAGGCGAAGTAATCGAGGCCCAGCCGGGGTCCGAAGGCCTGGGCAACCTGCTCCAGGGCTTTCTCGAAGCCTCGAACATCAACGTGGTCGAAGAGATGGTGGCGATGATCCTCAGCCAGAGGGCCTACGAGGCCAATTCAAAGATCATAAAGTCGGCCGACCAGATGCTCCAGGAAGCAAACAACGTGAAGGGCTAGTCGAGAGAAAGGAAGGCAATGCGCTCGCCAAAGAAGTTGGCCCATACCGCTCTGCTGGGCCTGGCCATGCTCGCGGCCGCGGTCTTTGCGCCCCCCTCGGCCGATCCGGCCCGGGGCGCCCCGGCGCAGATATCCGAGATTCGGGTCCTTGGAAATGTCACCGTAAACAAGAAGGAAGTCTATCTCACCGATATCTGCGACCCCGACACGGTGTCGAAGGACTTCAACACGCTCGCGCAGGGCCTCAATATCGGGGACGCCCCGCCCGCCGGGTCCGAAAAATTCATCGATTCCGGCCAGCTTCGCGCCTACCTCGCACGGCTTCTGGAATCGCGGGGCATCGCCCCGTCGGAAGTCAAGCTCGACATCCCGGACCGGATCGTTATCAGGCGGGAATCCGTGCGGATCACCCCCGAGCAGGTCGAAGCCATCTTCAAGCAGTATGTCGCGGAAAACTCCCCCTGGAAAGAGCAGGAAGTCACCGTATCGAGGGTGCATTTTACCGGGCTTCCGATCATCCCCACCGGGCCGATGAGCGCGGAAGTGGTCCCGGTGTCGGCAAAAGAGCGCTTCATCGGAAATGTCTCGGCAAACATCGAATTCTACGTCAACGGCGAGAAGGCGCGCACGCTGGGAGTAACCGGCAGGGTCGAGGTTTTCGCGTCGGTCTATCTCGCATCGCGCCCCCTGCGGCAAAATGAGATCATCACGCCGGCGGACCTGGAAATCCAGAGGATAAATATCACCGATTCGGCGGACCGCTTTGCGATGCGCCCCGACCAGGTGGAAAACCGGCGCGTGCTGCGAAAGGTCGGCATGCGCCAGCCAATCGAGCTCAAAGACCTCGACAAGCCTCTGGTGCTCAAGCGCGGCGACCCGGTGATGATCGTCTATGACCAGCCCGGGCTTCAGGTCAGCGCGAAGGGACAGGCAAACGCCGACGGGGGGGTCGGGGACACACTGGCGGTTACAAACGTGGCGAGTAAAAAAACGGTCGTGTGCAAGGTCGTGGACGCTCAGACCGTGAGAGCGACCCGTTAGCGCGAAACGGGCGGGAGCGAAGCGGCCGGCGCGCCGGCCGGGTCCTGGAGAAAAGATGTCAGCACAAATCGCAAAAACATACCGGACGGGAAACCCAATTCGAATAAGCGCGCGCATGGTCCTTGCCGCGGCATGCCTGGCGGCGGTCCTTGCGGGCTGCGCCACCACGAAGGCGGACAAGGCGGCCGCGCCGAGCGTTATTCCACCCGTCAAACAAACCTCTTCCTCCTCGATCCCTTACCCCGAAGCGGGTCCGCAGCCATCGTCGCTCGCCCCGACGGGCTCTTTGTGGGCGCCCGCGTCCGGGTCGCTTTTCGCGGACCTCAAGGCCGCCAAGGTCGGCGACGTCATAACCATTACGATCAGCGAGGAATCGAAGGCCTCGAAGGCCGCCACGACCACCGCCAATCGGGACAAGAGCTTTGCCGGGCAGTTCAGCTTCGCGGGTATGGGACTGGGGACCACCACCCCAAACCCGAAGTACGCGGCGACGCTCGGCCCTTATGACGGCAAATTCAACAACGCGTTCAAAGGAGACGGGGCGACCACCAAAACCGACTCCATGACGGCATACATGACGGCGACGGTGGTGGACGTTTTGCCCAACGGCAACCTTCTCATCCGCGGCTCCCGCTGGACCAAGGTAAACGACGAGATGCAGCAGTTGATCCTCGAAGGCGTCGTGCGGCCAATCGACATCAACCGCAACAATTCGGTCCTTTCGCAAAATGTGGCCGACGCAAAGATATTCCTGGTCGGCAAAGGCCCGGTCACCCAGCACCAGAAACCGGGCTGGCTCGGACAGATCCTCGATTTTGTCGCTCCGTTCTAGCAAGAACAGTGAAGAGTGAGCAGTGAGCGGTGAGCAGTGAGCAGTGAGCAGTGAAGAGACCTCTACTACGGCACGGGGATAGGATGGGATGAAAAAAGAGTTAACAGTAAACAGACCTCCACCGCAGTGCGGAAATGGGGGCGGATGAGACTTTCCGCTCACCGCTCACTGTTCACTGAAACAACGAGGGACGGCATGAAAAAGAAGGGGCGTTTGGTTTCGGCCGCAATCACCATCATTACCCTGCTCGTGTGGTCCGGGACGGCAAGTCCGGCCAGGATAAAGGACCTTGCCTACTTTATGGGCTCGCGCCCGAACTCGCTCATAGGCTACGGGCTGGTGGTGGGTCTGAACGGCACCGGCGACAACACCAATACCCAGTTTACCGTGAACACCCTGGCGAACCTTCTCGATAACATGGGGATCCACACCGATCCCTCGCAGGTCAAGATCAAAAACGTCGCGGCGGTCATGGTGACCGCGAAGCTGCCCGCTTTTGCCAGGATCGGCTCGCGCATCGACGTCGAAGCCTCGTCGATCGGGGACGCCAAAAGCGTCGAAGGGGGGACCCTTCTCATGACGCCGCTCAAAGGCCCTGACGGCAAGGTCTATGCGGTGGCGCAGGGGCCGGTTTCGACGGGAGGCTTCGCGGTATCGGGGGCAAGCGGTTCGAGCGTCCAGAAAAACCATCCCACCGTCGGCTTCATCAGCGGCGGGGCGCTCGTGGAAAAAGAGGTCCAGGTACACTACGCCGAACTCCCCCAGCTTGACCTCGTGCTCAAAGTCCCGGATTTCACCACGGCAACCAAGACGGCATCGGCGATCAGCAGCGCCATCCCCGACATCACCGCGCGCGCGGTGGACGCGGCAACCATCAAGCTCGAAGTGCCCCCTCCCCAGCGCTCCGAGATGATTGCGATGATCACCCGGATCGAAAACCTCGACGTTGAGCCCGAAGTGATTGCCAAGGTGGTCGTAAACGAGCGCACGGGGACCATCGTCATCGGCGAAAGCGTGCGCATCTCGCCCGTCGCCGTCGCCCACGGGAGCCTGACCGTACAGATCAGCGAACAGAAAAACGTTTCCCAGCCGCTTCCCTTCAGCCGGGGCCAGACCACGGTTACGCCCCAGACGAGCATCCAGGTGCAGGAGCAAAAGGCCTCGCTTGCGGTTGTCGGAGGCGGCGTCAATATCGGCCAGGTGATCCAGGGCCTCAACGCCATCGGGGCGAGCCCGAAAGACCTGATAAGCATCCTCCAGGCCATCAAGGCCGCGGGGGCCATGCAGGCCGAACTCGAGCTGATCTAAGGAAAGGACATCCATTGGAACCCGGTTTCAGCCCGATAACTCCCGCGGACAACCCGCGCGACCTGGAAATCCAGAAAAAGCGCCTTCGCGAAAACTGCCGCGAATTCGAATCGGTAATGATTTCCTATCTGATGAAAACGATGCGCGAAGCCGTCATCCAGGCCGAAGAACCGGACAACGCCCGCGAAACGTACGAAGACATGCTCTCGGCGCAGGTATCCAGGGAACTCTCGAAAACCTCCGCCTTTGGCCTGGGGGACATGCTTTACACCAAGCTCGAACCCCTGCTCAAGGCCCGGCCGGCGGGCGCGCAAAAGAGCGCCGACGCCGAAGGGGCGAAAATTCCCGGCGACGTCCCGGCGCCGCCCGACCCCAAAACCCGCGCGAGCGCAAAAACGGGCCACTCATCCGCCTCCCGGCCCAAAAGCATTGGATTAAAGAAATAATGCGATTCTGCCGATCAGTGAATACGGGAGTTTCCCGGGTAGTTTTTCGCTACGGCGCAACCTCGAAAC
The DNA here is from genome assembly GCA_049300095.1 of Syntrophobacteraceae bacterium. Lineage (GTDB taxonomy): Bacteria > Desulfobacterota > Syntrophobacteria > Syntrophobacterales > Syntrophobacteraceae > SbD1. The sequence continues at coordinate 8,328 of JBAQYM010000069.1, read as the reverse complement.
CATCCCGATACCAGGTGAAACCATGACCACCGAGCACCATCCGGCAAAGAGCGAAACAGGCGCCCGCAACCGTCCGCCCCGCCCCGCCGCGGGCGGCGCCGAGGCCGAGCGCATCCATCCAATATCCGACATCCAATATCCGACATCCGGGCCTCCCGCGGCGGGCGGCGCGGAAGCCGAGTGCATCGAGGCCGCATGGGAGCTCCAGGCCGTCCTTGAAGAAGAGGCGGAAGCCTTGAAGCGCTTTGCCGGGGCGGAACTTTTAAAGCTCATCTCGTGGAAGGAATTCCTGGTCGGCGAGTTCTCGCAAAAGCTCGGCCGCCTGGGGGCGACTCCCGGCGCGCCGCCCGCGGTCTCGGCGTCCCTCAAGGCGATCCTTGGAAAAATCGATGCGCTCAACCGCTCCAACAAATATTTCATCCAAAGCTCCCTTTCGCACTGGCAGGACCTGCTCTCGCTTCTCGGCCCCTCGGGCTACGGCCCGGCGGCCGAAGAGGTGAAAAGCGGCTCCCGCCCGCCCAAGGGACTGGCCTTCAGCCGGGAGATCTAGGAAATGGCCGGACTGACCGTAACGCTTGAAACCGCCAAGGGTGCGCTCCTCAACACGCAGGTGCAGATCCAGACGGCCTCTTCCAACATATCCAACGCGGACAGCAAGACCTATGCGCGCCAGAAGGCCGTCCTCGGGACCAATCCCGCCATGCGCGCCTTCGGAAGCTGGGTCGGGACGGGGGCAAACGTCACCACGATCGTCCAGATGCGCGACCAGTTCATCGAGCAGCGCCTGATGAACAGCATCTCGGATGAAAACAACTACGGGGCCCTTTCATCCGAACTCGAAACGATCCAGGCCGTCTTTGCCGACGACGGGACAACCGGCATATCCCAGTCCCTCGGGGCCTTCTACGATGCCTGGGACCAACTGGCGCAAAACCCCGCCGGGACGGCCCAGCAGACAACCGTCTACCAGGCGGCGCAAAACCTTGCCGAAACCATCCGGACCGCCTACGCCAACCTCGACGCCGCCGCGACCGATGAAATCCCCGGCATGATATCGGATACCGTCGATCAGGCAAACGAGCTGATGGACGAGATCGCGGCCCTGAACACATCGATTGTGAAAAACGAAACCCCGGACCATCCCGCAAACGATTTGCGGGACTTGCGCTACAAGGCCATGAAGGAACTCGCCGAACTGGTCCCGGTAAGTTTCACCGAAGATTCCACCGGGGCCGTGACGGTTACGACAACCGACGCGAGCGGAAGCCTGACCCTTGTCACCGGCGGGACGGTCAACAACCCCCTCACAACCGCTTCGACCATCACCGGCGGGCGTCTTGGGGGGCTTCGGACCGCACTTGACGATGTCAACGGCTACATCGACCGGCTAAACGATTTCGCGGGCGAGCTGATCGGCAACGTAAACGCCATCCACGGCCAAGGCGGCGGCCCGGCGGTCTTCACCGGAACGGACGCCGAAACGATCACCGCGTCCACGACCTTCCTGTCCGGCCAGACCCCCGCCGACGAAGCGTCCCGCGCCCTCGCCATGGCCGGGCTCCAGGGCGCGAAAATAACCTTTGCCGACGGCAAGGAGGCAACCTTCGGCCAGTACCTCGCGGACATCCAGCAGGAAATCGGGACGGACGCCCAGCGGGCCGCAACCGGCGAGACATACAGCCAATCGCTTCGCGCGGAGCTGGAAACCCAGCAGCAGGCGGTCTCGGGGGTCTCGATAGACGAGGAAATGGTCGACCTGCTCCAGTTCCAGCAAATCTACCAGGCGGCGGCGAAAGTGATCCAGAAGACCGCCGAGATGCTCAACGTCGTCATGGACATGGTTAGGTAGCACGGGTCATACGAGGGGAAAAAGCCATGCGGATTTCATTTGCGGTCGAAAAAGAAAAGACGCTTCTCTGGATCAACCAGAGAAAGGAAGAAATAAGCCGTCTGACCAACGCCGTATCATCGGGGAAAAAACTCACCGCGCCCTCGGACGCGCCCGCATTCTGGGCCCAGGCCATGGGCTTGAAGCAGGGCCTTCGGGAATACGACTCGGTCCTGGGAAACATCGATTTTGCCGTCGGGTGGAACCAGGCCACCGACGCCGCCCTGAACAACGTCTCGGACCTTATCAGCCATGCGAGCCAGATCGCCATTTCCGCGACCAGCGCAACCGGGTCCGATCAGCGCGCCGCGCTGGCGAGCGAACTCGACGCGATCATCGAGGAGATGCTAAAAGACGCCAACTCCCAGTACGGCGACCAATACGTCTTCGCGGGGACCGACAACGGCTCGGCGCCATTTTCGATAGACGACTCCACCGGGGTGGTGACCTACGCCGGGGATGAGGGCGCCGTGGCGGTGAGGACCGACCGAGGGGCCGACAGCGCCCAGACGGTCAACCTGACGGGCGCCCAGGCCTTCAGCTATTCGAGCGGCGGGTCCACCCTGAACGTCATACACGAGGTCTGGGAACTCAAACAGGCGGTGAGTTCGGCTGATTCCACGGCAATAAACGCCAAGCTCGGCACCCTGGACGATGCTTTCAACGCGATTTCACAGCAAAGCGCGATTGTCGGCTCGCGCCTCTCGGGGCTCGATAACCGAAAGTCGGCCATAAGCCTTATAAAGACAAACACGGAGGGACGCCTCTCCGATATCGAGGACACCGACCTCGCCGAAGGCTTAACGAGGCTCCAGCAGCAAACCACGGCATTCGAAGCCGCCCTCCAGGTGACGGCGCTCGTGGATGATCTCAATCTGGCGAATCTTCTGAGCTAGGCCTGGCAGGTCGGACCTCCCGTTATCCGGGACAAGACGCCGTCCAGGTCTTCCGCGTGATGCCGGCAAAATTCGGGGTCTCCCCGAAACCAGGTCATCTGGCGCTTGGCGTAGCGGCGCGTATCGCGTTTGATGAGATAGACCGCCTCATCGAGTGTCAGCTTTCCCTCGATCTTGAGCGCCATCTGCTTGTAGCCAAGAGACTGCATGGATTTGAGCCCCGGCCCGAACCCCATCGAAATGAGCCTTCTCACCTCGTCTTCCAGCCCGTTTGCGACCATCTCGTCCACCCGCCGGTTTATCCGCTCGTAGAGTTCTTCCCGCTCGCGGAAGATAAAAATCTTTACCGCCGGAAGGACCGTCTCGGAAAACCCGTGCCGCTTCTGGTGCGCGGACAGCGCCACCCCGGTGATGCGGTAGACCTCGAGGGCCCGAAGGATTCGCTGCCGGTCGTGCGCGTGGATGCGCGCGGCGGCTTCCGGGTCGGCGGCAAGGAGCCGCGAATAAAGGCCCGCGAGCCCGCCCGATCTTTCCTCGGCCAGCAGTTCCTCCTTGGTGTCCGGGTCGGTCGGGGGGGCCCAGCAGATGCCCCGCGTCAGGACCTTCATGTAGAGACCCGTCCCGCCCACGACCAGCGGGACTTTTCCTTTTTCCCGGACCATTTCGACGACCGGGCGGGCAAGTTCGATATACCTTGCCGCATCGAAGGGCTCATCCGGGTCGGCGACATCTATGAGATGGTGCCGGACCATTTCCCGCTCGGACGCCGTGGGCTTTGCCGTGCCGATGTCCATGCGCCGGTAGACCTGCATGGAATCGGCGTTGACGATCTCGGCGGAAAGCCTCCGGGCCAGCGCGAGCGCAAGAGATGTCTTCCCCGCCGCGGTGGGGCCCGCCAGGAGCACCAGGGGAGGCGGGGACAGGGGATCAGGTCCTTTTAAAGAGGCGCAGGATATGGTCATGGGTAATCTTGATCCACAGGGGACGGCCGTGAGGGCAGGTAAAGGGACACTCGGTCCTGTCGAGTGATTCGAGCAGGTGGCGGATTTCTTCGCCCTTGAGCTTTTGCCCCGCCTTTACCGCGCCTCGGCAGGACGCGATCTTTACAAGGCTTTGCATCAGGCCGGATTCGGTTGAAAGCAAACCGTCCCCGGATGATTTCAGAAGGTCCCGTATCACCTCGTCGGCCGGGATGGAGGCGATGGGAGCGGGAAGGGCGTGCACGGCAAAGGACCCGCCGCCGAAGGGCTCGATCTCGAAGCCGAGCGATTCGAGGCCTTTCAGCAGTTTCTTGAGGGCGGCCGCTTCCTTTGGCATGAGGTGAACGAGCGCGGGCCGGGTGAGAAGCTGGGCGCTCGCTCGTGAAGGTCCGGCAGAAAGGTCGTTAAATAAAATCCTCTCGTGCGCCGCGTGCTGGTCTATAAGGATGAGGCCGTCCCGGGCTTCGAGAAGGATGAACGCGTTTGCGAAAACTCCGATGACGGGCAGGGCTGAAAAGGAAAAATCCGGGGGCGCGTCCGGTGCGCCGCAATCCGGGCCGGAATTGTCCTGGACGCTTATTTGGGGGTAGGTTCGGGCCGGCTCGGCATCGAGCGCCCCAACCGGCTCCGCGGATATTTGCGAATTAAAGGGGGCCTGCCTTTCCCGAAAAAATCCGGGTTGCAAGGGGGCGTCTCTTTTCGTGAAAAAGGGCGTCTCGCCGGGGGCGATCGACAAGACCCTGGGCCGGGAGGACGCAAGGGCGCTCATGAGGGCCTCGCGCACGACCGGGAGCACCTCGCCGGGGTTTTTGAACCGGACCTCGCGTTTTGCCGGATGGACGTTTACATCCACACCCGATGGGGGAAGTTCGATAAAAAGGAGCGCCACGGGGTATTTTCCCCGAGGGATGAGCGCCTCGTAGGCGGTAAGGACCGTTCGCTGGAGGAGCCTGTCCCAGACGGGGCGGCCGTTTACGAAAAGGAAAAGGGACTGGGAATTGGTCCTCTGGACCTGGGGCGATGCAAGACAGCCCGATACCTTTATGCCGTCTTTTTCAAAGTCGAGCGGCCCAAGCGAGACCAAAACATCACGGCCGAGCGCCTGCCCGACCCTCTGGGAAGTGTTCGAGGCCGTGGGGAAATCGTGGAGCACCCTGTCCTGGCTCACGAGCTGGAGGTGGATTTCGGGGCGCGAAAGAGAGGTGCGCAGGAACTGGTCGGTAATGTAGGCAAGCTCGGTTTCGGCCGTTCGCATGAACTTTCGCCGCCCGGGGACGTTGTGGAAAAGGTCCCGCACCACCACCTGGGTGCCCGGAGGACACCCCTTTTCGCGAACGTCGCGAAGCACGCCGCCTTCGATCTTTATCTGAGTCCCGGACAGGGCGTCGTGTTCGCGGGTGACGAGTTCGAACCGGGAAACCGAGGCGATGCTCGGAAGGGCCTCGCCGCGAAACCCGAGGGTCAGGATCGATTGCAGGTCCTCGGAGGACCGTATTTTGCTCGTTGCATGCCGCTCGATGGCAAGAAGCGCGTCGTCGGGGCCCATGCCGCAGCCGTTGTCGACCACACGGATTTCTTTTCGCCCCCCCTGCAGAAGGCTTACCGTTATTTTGGAACTTCCCGCGTCGATGCTGTTTTCGACCAACTCTTTTACAACGGCCGCCGGGCGCTCGACAACCTCGCCCGCCGCGATCTGGTTACACAAAATATCATTTAAAATCGCAATCTTACCCATACATCCGGCCCCGTTGCCGCCTGTTTCTAATCTATTGACAGATATGTTTCATTCCAGTATCACAATCTGAGTCCGGTTTGGATCATAACAGAAATCGGGATCGGGGTATCGGTATTGGGGAAAAAAGTCCCGGTTTCCCGCCCTAAATTCCTGAGCGAGTGGGTCTATGGAGCAAAATTCCTTCCAGCCGATAGTAAGTCTTTTGAGCAATATCCTTGAAGCTTATACCACAGCTTTTTTCATATTTAATCCCAGAAACCGGCAGCTCGATCTCGCCGCGATGCAGAGCCTCAGCAAGTTCATTTCCCCGTCGCTTTCCCTTCCCCTGGAACAAAGCGGGATACTCTCGCAGGTGCAAAAAGTGGGGCAGACGATTCACCTGGACAAGCTCCACGAAGCCACGCCGACCCTCACCCTCACCCTTCCCTTCTACCGCGAGGGGGAATCCCACATAAAGGGGCTTTTTGCCGTGCCGGTGGCGGGGGGCGCGGGGATTCTCTACGTGGACACGAAGTACGGGTGGGGTTTTAACGACAAGCAGCAAAAGTGGATCAAGGAAGTCGCCGACCTTCTCGGCGGGATGCTTCGCGACCGGGAAGGGAGCGTCCAGCACCACCACCTCTCGAATATCTTCGAGGTGTGGAAGCGGCTCGACGAGGTGGCCTTCAAGGGCTACGGCCTCGAGAGCTACTGCGAGCTGTTTGTCACCGAGCTTGCCCAGCTCCTCGGGACCGATTACGGGTTCCTGGCCCTCAAGGAACCCGGAAGGAAGACCTACCGGCTCCTGGGATGCACCGCCAACACCCCGCGGGGCCTGATCAACCAGAACTTCCAGGGGAAGCAGGGGCTTGTCGGCTGGATTTTTCAAAACCAGAAAAACCTGCTCATTATCCGCCTCAACCCCGACACCCCGGACCATTTCCTGTTCGCCGCCAACGAGAACCTCCCCCATAACGGCACCCTGTGGGGGATACCCGCCCAGACATCCCTGGGCTACGACCTGGTGCTCTCGTTTCTCTCGCGCCAGGTGATCGAATGGAACTCGGAATCCGAGCTTGCCGTGACCCACGCCTTCCATTTCTTCCAGTTGCTGCTCGAACAAATCTACTACAAGGAAGAAAACGAGGCGCTCAACACCTACGACATATGCACGGGGCTCTTCAACGCCCCTTCCTTCGAAGCCCGCGTCGAGGGCCTTCTCGCCGCGTCCATGCAGGCGAGCACCCCGTTCACCCTCGGGCTCATCCAGTTCGAGCCCTGGCAGGTCCTTTCCACCAAGGCCATGCCCAAAAGGATCCGGCAGCTTCAAAGAGAAATCGCCTCGGGCCTTTGCGAGGCCCTGCCCCCGGGAGTGCTGGTCGGGCAGCTCACCGAAAACAGGTTCGGGGTCATGTTTCCCGAAACGACCGTCCAGGAAGCGGAAAGCCTTCTGGCCGAACTCGCCGCTTACGGAAAACTCGCCCTGAAGGGCATAAAGGGCATAAAGCTCCACCCCTACACCGCATCGGCCGGATATCCCCAGGACGGCGCGAAGACCGAGGAAATCTGGCCGCTTTTAAACCAGCGTCTTTTCGCCTCTTTTCGCCTCAAACCCGAAAGACCCGGATCATAAACTGTTGACCGGCTCGCCGGTTGCCTATAGACTTTACGGCCAACCGGAACTTACGACAAGAAGGGTCACGCATGTTTAGATGGCTTTCTTCATATTTTTCGAAAGACTTGGCAATGGACCTCGGGACGGCCAACACCCTCATCTATCTTCGCGGAAAAGGGGTCGTGCTGAACGAACCCTCGGTTGTCGCGATAAACCAGGACACCCACCAGGTGATAGCGGTCGGCCAGGAAGCGCGAAACATCATCGGCAGGCACAGCCAGAGAATCGTTACCATTCGGCCCTTAAAAGACGGCGTCATAGCCGACTTCGAAGTGACCGCCGTCATGATAAAGTATTTTTTATCCAAGGTTTTAAAGAAGCGCCAGATTTTCCGCCCGAGACTGGTTGTGGCGGTCCCAACCGGGATCACGTCGGTTGAAAAACGCGCGGTTATCGAAGCGGCCGAGCAGGCCGGGGCGAGGTATATCCACCTGGTCGAGGAACCGATGGCGGCGGCGATCGGCGCCGGACTTCTCATCGATCAGCCCTTCGGCAACATGGTGGTGGACATCGGAGGCGGCACAACCGAGGTCGCGGTCATTTCCATGTTCGCCGTGGCGTACTCGGAATCGGTCCGGGTGGCCGGGGACGAGGCGAACGAGGCGATTCTTCGCTATATGCAGCGCGAGCGCCAGATGATAATTTCCGAAGTGCTGGCCGAATCGGTCAAGATGAGGATCGGGTCGGCCATGGCGCCCGATACGCCCGAAACAATCAGCATTACCGGCAAGGAAATCCTTACCGGCATCCCCAAAACCTTTACGGTTTGCGACGAAGAGATTCGCGAAGCGATCAAGGAGCCCGTCGCGGCGATTGTCGAGGCGGTGAAGCGCGCGCTTGAAAAGACCCCGCCCGACCTTGCCGCCGACATTCACGACCAGGGCTTCTGGCTCGCGGGCGGCGGGGCGCTGTTGAAGGGCCTGGACAAGCTGCTCGAAAAGAACACGAGCCTCAAGGTAAATATCGCCGACGACCCCCTCACTGCGGTGGCAAGAGGCGCCGGGACGGTGATCGACCACATGGATTTCTACCGCAATGTTTTCATAAACTAGTGCTTAATTGCATAAGTTGGCGATAGTATTTCTGAGTTGAGTCCCCTTTATCTCTCTTTTACGCCAGACAAAAGGTTTGGCGGTTGGACCGTAAGCTGCGACAAAAGCCTCAATGGCTTGGCG
>JBAQYM010000068.1:0-11946 GCA_049300095.1 Syntrophobacteraceae bacterium | reverse complement strand
TGGCTTTTCCCTTCTTCGCGAGCTGCTTGGTGATCGCGGCGGTAAGGGTGGTCTTGCCGTGGTCGATGTGGCCGATCGTCCCGACGTTCACATGTGGCTTCGTCCGCTCAAATTTCTTCTTAGCCATAGTCCTTTCTCCCGGGAAAAAACTTTCAATTACCTGTACCTGAATGAGTGGTCATTTTTGGGCCTAAATAACGATATGTAAACAGGCTTCGATGGGGGCGCACTCAGACGGCGTACCCGCTCGGCCGAGATAAGAGCCGAAATGGAGCCCACGATCGGGATCGAACCGATGAACCTCTTCCTTACCAAGGAAGTGCTCTACCAACTGAGCTACGTGGGCTTGCGAGAGAGCAGCCAACAAGAAGATTGGAGAAGGTCCAAAATGCGTGAAGAGGGAGCGTGATCATCGGAGACACGCAACGGCCGGGAAGTCCCGGTATCCCAAATTCGACGTATGTAGTACCGACGACAATGACTCGCTGGTATGGCTGCCACTATCTCCTACATGCCATATTGTGGTGGAGAGGGGAGGATTCGAACCTCCGAAGGCTACGCCGGCAGATTTACAGTCTGCTCCCTTTGGCCGCTCGGGAACCTCTCCCTGGAAAAGCCTGCGCCTGCAGTGGCCAAAAATTCCAAGTAAGCTTTCCCACATAGCACACAATAAACCGGAAAGCAACTCGCTTTTTGCACTTTTTGCAGTCCGCAGCCATCCTGTTGCCGACATTTCCTATGATTTCCGCAAAGGACCCACCTTACTACCATGCATCGAAATGATTGTCAACGGGATGCTGAGGGATAATGGAGGCGGGTGTTACGGATCGGCTTTGGACAATGGAGGATATTGCGAGATTGGCAGATTAAGGGCTTGCAGAGGCATCGCCGTTACGCATTGCTCTGCTTATCATCTTTTCAACCATCGGGTTAGTATTTTCCCAAAACAACCGGATATTTGGGTGTGCATTTGCGAAGACCCTAAATATTTCATCCGCAAAGGCAGGGCCAATGCTTTTAACATCCTTAAAATCTAACCACACTTCCGTAAACCTATCCACTCTAGCTAATAGACGTTTTGCCTGAGATCTAGATACTAAGGTATCGCCCTCATAAAGTGAAAGATTAACTGGGACGTGGGTCCTTGTGAACCCGTAGTCGTTAGCTTCGCCAGCATATTTGTCGAATACCTCAACTGATGTCTTGCTCGTGTTAGGATTTATTTCCATGGTTACAGACGTACCTATCCAATCTTTCTTGCGATCTTCGAAAAGCCAATCATCATCACTGTGTCTTATATATGACAGAAAATGTGACCATATCATAAAGCAATCAAACATTCTTGATGCAAAGAATATACCTTCTCCCGTGTGTCTTTCAGGATCGGATGTAAGCTTTCCTTTGGCTAATTCTAATAGCGCATGTCGTTGGTCTTCAAGATTAAAATGCTTTTGAAGTTTGTTAAATACTCCAATACCATCATCTTGTACTCGAAGTATAATTCTGTTAATGTAAATAGAGATATTTATATAAACTAAAGTTCCTTCTGAATGGTCCAGCGCATTATTAAATATCTCCGTAAAACCGTAGTTCAAAATGTGGTAAGCGTTGTCATTGACAATCGGAGCTATAATTGGCTTAACATGATTTGCCCATACTATGTCTTCCTCCAGCTTGTCTTTGAGGCTAAAGCTGTGCCAACTGGATGTAATCTCTTTAAGTGTATATTTTACACAGCGTCCAATCCCACTCGTTATGAGAGCGCCTTCTTTCACGAGCAGTCTTACATGGCGAGAAGCTGCCTGCCTTGAAATGCCGAATTTATCGGCCACTAAGGCAGAAATGTCGGACGGATGCACGACAACCTTTTCCAAAATGAACTCACGGATAATTTTGCTTTTCGTGTGCTGCATGGGAAACTTGCCAGACCTGTCCAGGATGGTAAACATTTCAGTAAATAATGGTAAACATTTTCATAGTGGATTGTAAACATTTCCAGAAGATCGTCAAGATTAATCTCAGTCTAGCTTGCCTGCTTGCCTGATAAGAATTCCGCAGATAAAGAGGGGAATTTTCCTCAGCCGAAAAGTGGAGTAAACACTGAAAATAGTGAACCTTAGCTTTTGGGAAATGCTCCTATTTTCAAAATGACCCACTACCTGAGGGATTGAGGGATTGAGGAATTGAGGGATTGAGGGATTGAGGGATTGAGGGATTGAGGGATTGGGGGATTGAGGGATTTATGCAGACTGCTTGGGATTCTTGGCTATGCCACCGGGCAAGAGCTCCTAAAATCGCTTCACAGTTCATTTGCGGACCGGTTCTAAAGCGCTTCGGCAGCTTCCGCCGCTTCGAGCCGGGCGAGGCGCTCGATGATGCCGCCTCTTCTCAGGTGCTTGCGGTAATCGCCCGCGTGATGTTTCATCAGGTACTTCAGGTAGGTGATGTTCGCCTCGATCGCACGTCTGTAGAGGTCGCAGTCTATCTCCCAGCGGGCCCGGAAGTGGTCGATCATGTAGCGGTCGACCCCGCCGAGGTCGGCTGCGAATCTTTTCTTCGTGTATTCCCAAAACCCCGGGGTCTTTCTCATGAGGTCCGCTTCGTCCGCGAAGCCGGGGACGTTTCCCTCGACAAATTCGCGGTAGAGGGCCGGCAGGCGCTCGATGTAGGTCCGGTCGGCCATCTGCCCGAGCAAGTCGGCCGTTCCGAGGCATTTTCCGATGAGTTCATGCTCCGCGCAGGCAAAGGCGATTTCGCTGATTTGGACATCAAGACCGGTGCACTTCAAAATATCTGCGGCCGCAGACAAATCCATCCCAAGTTCGGGGTGGCCGGCGGCGTATTCCTGCAAAAAGGTCATGCTGCGGTCGATATGAGAAAGCGTGAACCTGGCGCCGGTTCCCGATATTTCGTCATTTTTTTGAATATACCCCGTATCGTGATGCAGGGCCGCGATAAGCGCCAGTATGAGGTTGCCCGGGCCGACCGTGAAACCATGCAGGGATGCGCCGTGGAGCAGTCTCGCCATCGCCATGAGGCAGTCTGTCGTGTGTTTCAGGTCGTGGTAGAGAATGTTGCATGCGAGGTATCCGGGATATTCGCCGCGAAAGAGCCGCAGAGTGTTTTCGAAGGCGGCTTGGAGCGGCCTGAGGTCCAGATTGGGATGCATCAGCCCCGCGATCCGGCGGGTCTCGGCGAAGACGGACTGAGGACTATCCATGCTTACCAGGTCTTCGAGTTGCTGTATATCGCTCGGTTTAGCCCCGGTTACAATTTCGTGATCTCCGGGACGAATAGAGCGGGGGCCTGCTGACGGGACGGTCTTGCCTTTCCGGTCGTGCCCGTCGTGGAAATCGACCTGGTCTCTCATGGATTTTGTCCCCTTCCGCGGTCAATGGTGGTCTCTTTCCGGATATTCGGCCCAGAAAAGGGCCGGTCGGGTTGATGACAACCAAACCATGCCAAATTCATGCCTCGAACGGCAAGCCTCTCTTTTTTTGAAGAGGCGGTAAAAACTTCCCCAACCGTAAAGGCTGAGGTCCGAGGCGCCGCCCGCCCGCCCGTCACATTGCGCCCCGAGTGGAAAAATACCGGGAGATTCCGGTCCGAATAAGTGGAGTGCCTTATTTATCATTCGAGACAAGCTGCCTAAATTTTCCGGGGAGACTGCTACGCTTATGTTGAGCGGGCCGCGGCCGGGGTTTTTCGCGGCCGGGGAGTGCGCGGTCCCCAATGGCGGCCCCGCGGCGGCAACCAGAGGAGGAGTCATGTCGGACTCTAAGACCAGGCCCGGTAAGGTGATTTGCTGGAAGAACGCGAATCCGTTCAGGAACGAGGCAAGTGAGAGGACGGGCCCCGGGACCATGCCGGCCGGGGTGCTGCGATACCTCACCCCGCTGGAGGCGCAGAGCGCCATGGAAGAAGGCTGGAGCAAGGCCTTGGCCACGAGCCGGAACCGGAAAGGCTGATTCCCGCCATTAAAGAGCCATCCATCCACCCCGATTTGCGCTTCTCGCGTGCGGCAGCGGCGTGCGGGCCGTCCCTTGTCGGGGCGCCGCAAAGAATGGTTTTCAGGCCCTGGCGCGCTCATAGCGCGATTCGGCACTCCGCTGGTGGACCACCCAATCCCTCGATCTTATATTGTTGCGGCGGCGGGTCGCGAGAGGCATCGCACCGTCTCGCGAAGGTAGAGCGAAGAACGCCCGCGGGCGGATACTTGTGCCCCCGTCCGCTTTTCCGCCGTTCGAGCATGGGTAGTCCAATCCGTCTTTTTCTCATGGAGGGGGCTCGGCATCATCTGAGACCCGCTCCCATTATGGACCTTGGATGAGCGACCCCATGCGATCGCATTTGCGGTATTTCGTTGAGCCGCGCGGGAGCGGCAATCCTCAAGTGGAAGCAAGGAGTCGACGTGCGTCAGGGAGATGCGGGAAGGGGCCGGTGTATGTGCAAGCGCAATTTTTTGATTCTATTCATTACGGTTTTCGCTTTGAGCGGGTTTTATGCGACCCGATCCGTGGCGGCCGGTGGAGAAGGCATCTTTACGACGCTTAAATGCGGCATGTGTCACAAGCCGGAGAAAAAAGCGGCGGCAGTGTCGCTAAAGGAAATTGCGGGGGCATATCCGAACGCGGAAAAACTGGTCGGATTCTTTAAAGGCGAGAGCAGACCGGTTATCGAAAGCGACAAGCCCGGCATGATGTTGAACCAGATGCCGAAACTGAAAGCATTGCCGGAAAACGACAAAGATGTTCTCGCGCAGTACATGATCGGCTTCAAATAACACCTCCGCTCTGAATCACGGCGGGGCCGTGCGGCCACCCCGCGAGGACGGCCGCTTGCCGGGACTGGAGTGAACTGAATTGTATGAGAACTTGTTCGTAAATAACCTCCTGAATTCGCTGCACAGGTTATTTACGGACAAGTTATTAAGGTCCGGCAGCCTTGGGGTATCTAATGCGCGGCCTCCCTGTTTTCCGGCAGAACTTTGGCCCGGGTGTGGAAAATCTCATCACATCCGCTGCCTGTTTAAAAAAGAGATTTATATTTATCCCTGCAATCGGATTTCGAAATTGATGGGTGCAGCGCCGTTTCGACCTTTCCGTGGAGCTGATCTTGCCTACGGGTTTCTGGGAAGTTCTTGGGTGGGCGGTGCCGGTTCTCATGCTGCCGGTCATCGCCGGCAGGCATGGGCCGACGGCCGCTCTCGCCTGGTTGCTCCTGCTCTTCTTCCAGCCGTGGGCGGGGCTTGCCGCATACTTTCTCTTCGGTGAAAACAGGGTCGTCCGCCGCCTTGCAAAGACATACTGCCAGCGGATAACGGAAATCCGATCCATCCATCGTCGCGCCATCGAAATTCCCCGCGTTGTTCATTCCCCTTCGGACAGGGAAATCCCGCTCGATTTGATAGCCGAAAGGCTGGCATGCCTGCCGGCGGTGCCCGGAAACTCCGTGGAACTGCTCTCTGACGGCTACCGGGTAATAGACCGGATGATCGAGGACATCGATTCCGCACGGGACCATGTTCACCTGCTGTTCTACATTTTGCGGGACGATGCGCTGGGACGCAAGGTGTCGGAGGCGCTGGCGAGGGCGGCGGCCAGGGGGGTCCGCGCCCGTGTGGTGGTGGATGCTTTCGGGTCGCGATCTCTGACACGGGAACTCGGGCAATGGATGCTGGAACGGGGGGTCGAATTCCATTCGCTCATGTCGATAAATCCGTTTCGCAGGCACCTCACGCGCCTCGATCTACGAAACCACAGAAAACTTGCCGTCATAGACGGGAAGGTGGCCTACACGGGGTCCCAGAACATCGAGGCCAAGGATTACGACGGGGACCGCCCGAACGCGTGGCACGACCTCATGGTCCGAATCACCGGTCCCGGGGTATTGCATCTCCAGATGGTGTTTGTCGAGGATTGGTGCCTCGCGGCCGACGAAGTTCTCGAAAGCGCCGATCTTTTTCCCGACCCTGTCGAAGAGGGGACTGTCCCGATGCAGGTGATCCCCACCGGGCCCACGGACCCCAACACCGCCCTGAGAGACATATTGCTCGCGGCAATCATGTCGGCGCGCGAGCGAATCGTCATCACTTCGCCCTACTTCATCCCCGACGAGCCGTTCCGGGTTGCGCTCTACCTCGCGTCCCTGAGGGGCATCAAGATAGACCTGATCATCCCGCGCCGCACCGACCACGTGATCGTGGGGGCCGTGTCCCGCGCATACATAACCACCCTGGTGGACTCCGGGATGAACATCCATTTTCACCTCGGACTGCTCCATTCCAAGACGATGACGGTCGATGACACTCTCTCGGTGATCGGGACGGCGAATTTTGACCGCCGCTCGTTTTTTCTGCACTCGGAATTGAGCCTTCTGCTCTACGGCGGCGATATCACGGAGCGGCTCCGGGCAAAGCAGGTCGAATACATCGCGCAGTCCGTGCCGCTGGACCCGCTCAGGTGGAGACGCCGTTCCGCGCTGAAGAGGACGAGGGACAATATCCTCAAGATTCTGAGCCCGATTCTCTAGCGACGCCGTGAAAGAGTGCGCACCATATTTTTGGAGAGAATGGAAGCCTCCCATTTCCGCCGTGGACGGCTTTCGCATTTTTCCCTCGGCCGGCGCGGTTCGGAAGGAAAAAGGAATGAGCCTTTCTTTAAATCCCGATCATCTCAAGCGCTACAAGGACCTGGCGCTGCTTCTCATCAGGTATGGGAGGTCCGACATAATATCCACGTCGGGTCTGGACGAGATGGTGACCGAGGAGGAGCGCCGGGCCCACCAGAAGTCGAGCCCAAAGGCGGAAGAGCTCCCGAAGGACCTTGAAAAACTCGGACCGACGTTCGTAAAACTGGGCCAGTTTTTGTCCACTCGTTCCGACATGCTCCCGTCCGACTACATCGAGGCGCTTTCGCGACTTCAGGACAGGGCGGAGGAGTTCTCCTTCCAGAAGGTCCGGGAGATCGTCGCCTCCGAACTCGGGCTCCCGATAGAGAGACTTTATTCCAGCTTTGACGAGACCCCTCTGGCGGCGGCATCCCTTGCCCAGGTGCACCGGGCGGTGCTGCGCGACGGCCGGTCCGTGGCCGTCAAGGTGCAAAGGCCCGGTATCCGCCGCCGGATTGCCGGAGACCTCGAGGTCTTCCTGGATGTGGCCGGGTTTCTCGACCGGCATGTCGATGCGGCGAGAAGATTCATGCTCCATGACACGATCGAGGAATTCCGCAAGGCGATCATTCGCGAGCTTGATTTCAGACTGGAGGCCCGGAACCTGACCGTGCTCACCGAGAATCTCGCTCAGCGCAAATCCATCGTGATACCTTCCCCCATCGAAGCGTTCACCACCTCGAAGGTCCTTACCATGGACTACATCAGGGGGAGCAATATCAGGCACATTCCACCAGCGCGCCGCATGGAGATAGACGGCCCCCTGCTTGCCGAGGAGCTTTTCGGCGCCTACCTCCAGCAGATTCTCGTGGACGGCTTCTACCATGCGGACCCCCACCCGGGAAACGTTTTCCTTACCGATGACGGCAAGATAGCCCTTATCGACCTGGGCATGGTCGCCCGCATCTCCGAGGACCTGCAAAAAAAGCTCCTTCGGCTCACCGTGGCGATCAGCGGCGGCAAGGTGGACGAGGCGGTCGAATACGCCGCCGATATCGGCGAAAAGACGCCTGAATTTGACGAAGCGGCTTTTTCCCGCCACGTCAAAGAGTTGATTTCGAAGTACCAGCGGGCGACGATAGGGCAGATCGAAGTGGGGCGCGTCATTCTCGAAGTGCTCAAGGGGGCGGGTGAGAGCGGGTTTCGACTGCCGAGCGAGCTGGCGATGCTCGGGAAATGCCTCCTCAACCTGGACGAGATCGGCAGGACCCTCGATCCTTCCTTCGACCCGAATGCGGCGATCCGGCGAAACGCCTCGATGCTTTTCCGGCAACGACTCAGCAAGTCCTTCTCGAGCACCAATATCTACGAACTGGTCATGGACTCGAAAGACCTTGTCGAGAACCTGCCAAAAAGGCTCGGCAAGATAGCCGATTCCCTGGCCGGCAACAAATTCAGGATGAACGTCAACGCAATCGATGAAAAATACCTGATGACGGGTCTGCAAAAGATCGCAAACCGGCTGACGGTGGGGCTGATCCTGGCGGCCGTCATAATCGGGGCCGCCCTGATGATGCAGGTGCAAACGCCGCAGTTCATGATCTTCGGCTATCCCGGCATAGCGATGATCTTCTTTTTCCTTGCCGCGGCGGGAGGTCTGTTTCTCGCCTCGGCGATCCTGCTCCACGATGAGCGGACGAGGAAGAAACCGAAAAAGCCGGGCGTGTGACCGGACGATTTGCCGCCCGAATGCTGTTGGGCTGTTGCCGAAATCCCCAAACCGAAGAAACCGGGTTAAAGGGGGGCAGGGGACTCCCCTCCCTTGGACCGAAGAAACCGGGTTAAAGGGGAGACCTCCGCCCTGTTTTGGCCATACCTGTCGCGACTTTTGCATTTAAGCAACAGCCCCTTCCAGCCTGCCCCACGTCCATGGCTACCGGAGGAACTTTAAGTGAACAGTATTGCGCTTAAGGCAACGGCGTTGGCCCCCCCCCGCGCTCACCCCCAAGCATAATAACGCCCGCGGTATTCAAACAATTGCTGAGTTCCCGGGAATTCGTTATAAAGACGGTATGGACAGAAAAGAGGGCCTAAAAGCTCTTCCGATAAGGGAGAATCATTATTGTTTCGGTTGCAGCCCGATAAACCCCTCCGGTTTGCATATGCGCTTTCACACTGACGGGAAAGCGCTTTTTTCATGGCTCACCCTGTCTTCGCACCTCTCGGGCTGGCAGAACCTCGTCCACGGCGGCGTCATAACGACGATGCTCGATGAGGTCATGGGCTGGTCCGCGATCTACCTTTTAAAGCGCCTTGTTCTCACCAAATCGATTACGGTGGATTTTTTGAAGCCGGTCTACATCGAGAACGAAATCAGGGTCGAGGGCAGGGTGTCCGCGGTAAAGAACGAGCGTGAGGCGGTCATGGAAGGCTTGCTCTTTGATACGGAGGGGCAACTGTGTTCGAGGGCGAGGGGCCTTTTTGCGCTGTTTCCGCCGGCGATGGCAAAAAAGATGGGGATGAGCGACGATGTCGTGTTGCGGGACCTGGTTCGTCTCATTTCCACGTGAAAAACTACGTGCTTCCTGGCGAAAAATACTATATTTATCCACTTTCGCGCAGGTGAACCGATTTATAGGTTAGTCGGACAAAGTAGCGTGTTCATTCCATTGACAGGGAGAAAAAGCCGAGGATATACTAGCGCGCTCATTTGGCAGGGGAAGGCAAGCAGCGCGGTCCGGCATCTTTGCCGGGGATGCGTCGTGCGGAAGAATATTTCGAACAGGAGAAAACAATGTTTTGCCGAGAGGGGAAAACCAGGTTCTTCAGGATATTGGTCATCTGTTTCATTTTTGTGATTGCGCCCCAGTGGACCATAGCCGCCGCCCCGAGTCCGGTGGCTGTTATCCAGTCCGGCACGGACCGGGCCCTCAAGATAATTCGCTCCTCGCGCAAAGGCGAGGCCCCGGCCCTGCGCCTGCGCAAGGCCGAGATCTTCAACATAGTGGACGAGTATTTCAATTTTGAGGAAATGGCCAAAAGGGCCCTGGGCCGCCCCTGGAAGGACCAGTCCCAGGACAAGCGCCGGGAGTTCGTCGATCTTTTCAAGCAGCTCCTTTTCAACACCTATATCAGCCGGGTCGAGAGCTATACGGGCTCGAACGAACAGATACTCTACGATTCCGAGAAAATAGACGGCGACTACGCCGTGGTCAAAACCCATGTGGTGGCCTCGAGCCAGAACTACCTGATTGAATACCGGCTCCGTCTCGTTGGGGATGAGTGGAAAGCATACGATGTCATAGTCGAGGGGGTCAGCTTCGTGGACAATTATCGCAGCCAGTTCACCTCGATTCTCGCAAACGAATCGTTTGACAGCCTGCTGAGGAAAATGCGCGAGAAAGTCGAACTGGCCTCACGCTCCTGAACAGGTTCGGGAACAGTTCGCTCATGAATACCGGTCCGGAGGGCCACCGGCAAAGACTACGCGAGAGATTTCAGCGAAGCGGCCTGAGCGGGTTCCACGATCACGAGGTCCTGGAACTGCTGCTCACGTACGCGATTCCGAGAAGAGACGTAAAACCGATTGCCAAGGCCCTCCTCAACGAGTTCGGCAATAACCTCGCGACCGTTTTCGACGCCCCCGTGGCCGCCCTTCGGCGCGTGAGCGGGGTCGGGGAGCATGCCGCCCTCCTCCTCAGCCTTGTGCCTCGCCTGCTCGATTCCTACCAGTCAAGCCGCTGGACGCGGCAGGAAATCTTCAGCTCGACCCAGAGCGCGGTGGACTATCTCACGACGCTCCTGGGCACCGAGCGAAACGAGATCTTCTGCATACTCGCCCTGGACAGTCAAAACCGGCTTATCGCGGTCGAACAGATTCAGAAGGGGAGCGTCAACCGGACGGCGGTGTTCCCGAGGCTCGTGGTCGAATCGAGCCTCAAGCACCGCGCAACGGCCGTAATCCTTGCCCACAACCATCCCGGCGGCGGCCCTCAACCTTCGGCCGCCGACAGGCAGCTTACGCTCAGGCTGAAAAAAATTCTCGGCGACCTGGACATAGTGGTCCACGACCATATCATCATAGCGGGTCCCGACCAGCACTATTCCTTTGTTCAAAATGGAGGACTGGAATGAACGGCGATCTGATGCCCGCGATCCTGGTGGTCAAGGGCGCAAAGAAGGGCGAGTGGAACGAGGTCGGCATCCATATGGTTGCCAAACCGCCCGTTAACGAAGGGGAGGTGCTGGTGCGGGTCGAGGCCTGTTCGGTAAACCGGGCCGATTTGCTGCAGCGGCGTGGTTTCTATCCGCCTCCGCCCGGGGCCTCGCATGTACTCGGGCTCGATTTTGCCGGGTCGGTGGTGGAAATCGCACCCGACGTCACCGAATGGGTCAAGGGGGACCGGGTCTTCGGAATTGTTCCCGCCGGGGGATACGGCCGGTACCTGGCGGTTCCCGCGGACAACATCGCCCCCATTCCGGATAATCTCAAGTTTATCGAAGCGGCCGCCGCCGCGGAGGTCTTCTTTACGGCCTACTACAACCTCTTTGTCCAGGCCGAAATGCAGCCGCACGAGGAAATCCTGCTTCACGGCGGGGGGAGCGGGGTCGGGACGGCCGCCATCCAGCTTGCGAGCAACATTGGCGCCGAGATCATCGCAACCGTCGGGAGCAACGATAAGATTCAGCGCGCCCTGGACCTCGGAGCGATCCACGTCATCAACTACAAGAAGGAAGATTTTGCGGCCCGCGTCATGGAGATAACCGAGGGGCGTGGGGTGGACATCGTTTTGGACTGGATCGGCGCTTCCTACCTCGCCAAACACCTCGATATCCTGAAGACGAAGGGGCGGCTGGTGCTGATCGGCCTCATGGGCGGAAGTTCGGGTGAAATCGACCTGGCGCGGGTTGTGACCAAGCGGCTCAAGATCATCGGCTCGGTCCTGCGCAGCCAGTCGCGGGAGGAAAAGGCCGCGATCGCCAGGGGATTTGTCGTGAATGTGGTCCCGCTGCTTGCGACCCGACAGGTGGAACCGATTATCGACCGCACTTTTCCGATCCGTGAAGTCGAGCAGGCGCATCTGTATCTGAAACGGGGAGAACATTTCGGGAAAATTGTTCTGACGTGGGAATCCTTCGGGGACTGAAGTCGGCGCCGCGTTCTTAATCTCCCCGATATTCCCGACGCCGCGCTCGTCATTCCGGCGGAGGAGACTGTGTCGCAATCATGCCTCCATGTGCGGAAACCGGGAGAGGTGAAGGCCCTCGTTCCCACGGTCCTCCGTGGGAATGCAGACTGGGCCATGATTTGCGTCGGTATACCAAAGCCACGGTTCC
>JBAQYM010000067.1:0-33323 GCA_049300095.1 Syntrophobacteraceae bacterium | reverse complement strand
CACCATTTCGGTCATGAGGATTTGGGCAACAGCCCGTCCAGCGTGGGAATGCATATAGTGGACTGTGGGATTAACCTCCCCTATGCATTCCCACGCTGGAGCATGGGAACGAGGACATCTTGCCGACGCCCATAATTGTTTTCAGAAAAGCAGGCGTTATTCACCCATTAGCGCTGAGTGAACCGTATTGGACGTAAGTCCCCCTCCCTTCGATGGGAGGAGTTAGAGGGTGTCGAATTTTCAAGTACTTACGACCCCCTCCCCCAGCCCCTCCCGCCAAGGGAGGGGAGACCTCAGCCCTGTTTAGGCCACACCTGTCGCAACTTTTGCATTTGGGAAAGGGCCCCGGAATGCCCGCCCCCCTGTGTTTTCGCCGCTCCGCCAGGGCAATGACGACATCCGCGCATCCCGCTATTATGCATATTCGGACCTATGCCGGAATGAATAATAATGTATCCTCGTTTGTGAATCTTCCCACATTGAGCCTTTTCTCACTTAATACTGTTTTGCGCTTGTGCAATGTTGGGCTATAGTAGTCTTACCTATCGTTTTTAGTTCATCCATATTCCGCGCCCGCGGCGTCGGCGCAAATTCGGCATAATGTTTCCCGCACGGCGATCAGGTCAGAGATACAGGCTCTCAGGCACGGGAGGATCTCTCAATGCCCTTCGCAAATTCGTTTTGCTCCATGGCCGATCTCGAAACCGAATGCCCGTTCATGACCCTGGCGGATAAGCTCCCGGACGTGATTGCGCAATACGATCCCCAGTTGCGCATCATCTACGTCAATTCGGCCATAGAGGCCGCAACGGGACTGCCTCCCCGCGAGGTGCTCGGAAAAACGCACAGAGACATCTACGCGGACGCCGAATTCGCATCGCGGTGGGACCAGGTTTTGACCGAGGCGTTCAAGACCGGGAAATGCGCCACTCCCAGCTTTGCATATTCCTCACCCCGCGGGACCCTGCATTTTGAAAGCCTCATCGTGCCGCAGATCGCACCGGACGGATCGGTCAAGTCGCTGATCGCATATAGCCGGAATATCACGAGGTGCATGCGGGAGTCGACCGAGGCAGCCTACCGTCACATGGTTGATATCATTGAATGTCTTCCCGACGCCACCTTCGTGATAGACAAGGAGGGGAAGGTCATCGCCTGGAACAGGGCTATCGAGGAAATGACGGGAATCGCGAAGAAAGAAATCATCGGGAAGTGCGAACACGCCTACGCGATCCCGTTTTACGGCAAGCCGCGACCGATCCTGATCGACCTGGCCGTGACCGGCGCCGCCGAACATATCGACGGCTACGATTCGGTGGAACGGAAAGGCGATATCCTGCGCGGCGAAGCGTACGCCCCGAACCTTTACGAAGGCCGGGGGGCATATCTGTGGGTAAGCGCCTCCCCTCTTTTCGACAAAAAAGGGAATAAAATCGGCGCAATCGAGGCCATTCGAGACATCACGCACCGGAAAAGTCTCGAATCCTCCCTGCTGGAAAGGGAAAGGGACCTCGAGGATAACGCCCGCAAGCTCGGAGAGATCAACACGGCCCTGAAGGTCTTGCTCAATCAAAGGGAGGGGGACCGGAAGGACCATGAAGAAAACATCCTCGCCAATATAAAGGTAAGAGTTTTCCCCTACCTGGAACATCTCAGGAGGACCCGGCTGGATGAGCGGCAGAAGGCATACGTCGACATCCTTGAATCTTATCTCGAGGAAGTCATATCTCCCTTCCTCAGGAATCTCTCGTCCAAATACTATAATCTGACTCCCATGGAAATCCGGATCGCCGACCTTATCAAGACGGGCAGGACAAGCAAGGAAATTGCGCATGTACTCTGTGTCGCCGAGAAAACTGTTTTAGCCCACCGTAATAATATCCGCGCAAAACTCAATCTCAAAAACGAAAAAATCAACCTGCGCTCGCACCTCGCATCACTTTGCTGATCGCCGGGGTTCAGTGAGCAGTGAACAGAAAAAGATTCGCGCGCGCCGCCATCTGTTCACTGCCCACTCTTCACTGCCCACACTTCACTGCTCACCCAAGAGCTTTTGCCGCACCTCGCATCACTTTGCCAATCACTTAGATTCACTAGGTATTATTGTGGTGATTTTGCAGTATCATGCCCATTCCTATATTTGTCGATCACTTCCTTGAAGCTGCACTAACGCTTTTTTTGCGGTGTTTAGTCATCCTTCCGGTCCCTGAAGCGTCGCCGCTCATGCCCGGCAGTCTCTCGCCAATGCGGCGGGAACAATCGTGGAGAAGAAAACACCGCAAAACAGATCAAATCCTGCTCCGTGAGTTTTCGAAGCGGGAAAAGGGAGCGCCCGATTGCGGCGCTTTCGAAATCATGCGGCCACGCCCCTCGAAGCGATAAGTAGCGCACCTCTGAAGTGAAACAGGGAGACAAGCGATGAAAAGGTCCGGGATGGGAATCGGAGTAAAGATTTTCTGCGGTTTTATCGCGCTCATTCTGATAAGCGCGATCATCGGAGGAGCGGGCTACCTGACCCTCAACAGGGTGATCGTTGCGAGCGATCTCAACGGGGTCGCCGCGCGGGTCCAGTCCAAGATACTCGAAGCAAGGGCCTTCGAAAAGGACTACATCGTCAAGAAAGACGACGCAACCTTCGACAAGCTGAGCGGAGCGCTCGATCAGTTGGGAAAGCTCACCGCGGACCTCAAGTCGATGCTGGACCGGAGCCGCGGCATCGAAGAAATGGCGGCGGCGCGGCAAGTCTATAAAGACGCCACCATGGAGCTGAAAAAACTCGAAGCGGACGATGCCGCCGCCCTGGCGGAGCTCCAGGCGACGGCCAAAAAGCTCGATACGATAGCGGGCGACGAATCCACCCGCGCGGTTGCCTCGGTAAAGGAGGACATGAAAAAGGGCAATGCCGCGGCGCTGAGAGGAAACGCCCTCAATCGCATCAAGGACATCGTGTCCATCGGCCACGACGTGCTCAAATTCCACCAGGAGCGTTCCTACACCGTGGACGCGGCCCTCGATGCCCTCCGCAACCTGCATTTTGAAGGCGATAATTACTTCTTCGTCGTCAAGGAAGACCTCATGCTGATTGCGCACGGGAGCAACCGAAAACTCGAAGGGCAGGACTTCGGAAACATACAGGACAAAAAAACCGGCAAGACTTTCATGAAAGAAGTGATCGGCGGCGCCATGGCCTCCGGCGAGTCCTACACCGAATATTACTGGACCAAGCCGGGAATGGGGGACAGCGTATTTCCCAAAGTCACCTACGCCAAACACTTCAAGCCCTGGGGACTGATTGTCTGCGCGGGCGTTTACATCGACGACATCGAAAAGGCGATCGCGACCTCGGATGCCGCGCTGGGCGACGGCCTGAAGAGGATCGAACAGGCTGACGCAATCGGCACTTTTACCGACCGCGCCAGGCTGAACGCCCTCTACTACTTCGCCTTCAATCAAAATGCCGCGCGGGTCGGCGAGAATATCGCGCAGCTCAAAGACCTGCCCATCGCGACGGCCGCACTCAAGAAGGAAGCCGATTCCTACCTCGCGCAGTTCACCAAGCGCGTCTCGAATAACGAAAAACGAGCCGCGGGCATCTTCCGCATAGACGACGCGGCGGGAAAAATCCTCGCTCTTTCCACGGACATCGGATCGGGGGCGGTGGATAGTTTCACCAGAAGCACCGCCGGCGGGAAAACGATCATCATCGGCTTCATCCTCGTCGGGCTCGTTTCGGGCATCGTTTTTGCCGTCCTGCTGGCAAGGGCCATCATCAAGCCGATAAAGAGCGCCATCACGGGGCTTGATGAAGCCTCCGACCAGGTGGCCACGGCCTCGCAACAAGTCTCGGCGGCAAGCCAGCACCTTGCCGAAGGTTCCTCGCAGCAGGCGGCATCGCTCGAGGAAACCTCCTCCTCGCTCGAAGAGATGGCCTCGATGACCCGGCAGAATGCCCATAACGCCACCCAGGCAAGGAGCGACATGGATGACGCAAAAGTGATCGTCGGCAAAGTCGGCGCCCACATGGAAGAAATGGCCCTGGCCATCGACGAGATCACCCGGTCGAGCGAGGAAACGGGCAAGATAATCAAGTCGATAGATGAAATCGCGTTTCAGACGAACCTGCTCGCGCTGAACGCCGCGGTCGAGGCGGCGCGGGCGGGAGAGGCGGGCGCGGGCTTCGCCGTCGTGGCCGACGAGGTGAGAAATCTGGCAATGAGGGCCGCGGATGCCGCAAAAAACACAAGCAATCTCATTGAAAACACCATCAAGGCGGTAAAGAGCGGCAACGAGCTCACCAGACTCACCAAGGAAGCCTTCGAGGAAAATATCGCGATTTCGTCCAGGATCGCGCAACTGGTGGATGAGATAGCCACGGCCTCCGAGGAGCAGGCAAACGGCATCGGCCAGATCAGCACGGCGGTGACCGAAATGGACCGGGTGGTCCAGCAGACCGCGGCCAACGCCGAAGAATCGGCCGCGGCTTCGGAGGAAATGAGCGCGCAGGCCGAGCAGGTGAAGAGCTATGTCCGGGATTTGATGGCGGTGATCGGCGGCCGCGCGGGGACCCACAACGGGAGCGAGGCTTCTCTTTCCGGCGGGAATTTAAAACGCGGGGCGGTGAAAGACGTCGGTCCCGTCACGATTGCATCCCGGAATGCATCCGGAAAAACCATCCGCAAGGCCAATGGAAAGGAGTCACCGCACCCGGTGCTGCGTCCTGAGGACGCCATCCCATTTGATGCGGAGGACTCTGCACGGTTTTGATAGACGATCTATCGGGACAGGACAACGCGGCTTGCCGCCGTAAACGGAATGGCCCTCCCAAAAAGGCGGCACCCGCAACGCGCGCCCCGGCGGCGTATTCGACGACCCGGGAGCAGGAATAGATAGAGCCGGACTGCAGGAGGACAGCCCGGCTCTGCCTCTAGGGAATGAACTGATCACTGCCTATATGAAACAACATGTCAACGTATATTTCAATTAGGAGAATTCCTGATTTTCTCCAAAAAAATTCCCTAGTACCCCCTCGTCCCGCATCCGCTCCGTCAACCCTTTTTCCCGCCTCCTATCTCCTCAGGCAGGTGCTTGTCGGGGTCGAACGCCTTTTTCTCAGCCCGCGCGAGACTCTCCCCGCTCGATTCCAGCTCGAAAAGCCCCGCGCTCTCATCGCCCCGGCCGGAAAAGTCGAGCACGATCTCCTCTCCGGCATCCCCTGGCCCACCCTTCTTTGCAGGCTTGAGCGCGATGCCGTGGACGATCATTATAATGCCCCCCAGGGCGACCAGGGTAAAGAACACCTCCAACCAAAAACGGCTCATCAGAAACTCCTCGGCTTGAGGTTCCACCTGTTTCCGGCATAGATCGTCACCTCGACCTCATAGCGGCCGCTCTCACGCTGGAAAGCGCGCGAACGGGCCGAGTCCCGGCGGGGCGGTTTCGCTCCGAGCTTCAGCACCGCTCCATCGAGTGAGTCGAGCTTTCTGGAAAGCGCCGCGCCGAACAGGTCTTCGTCGTTCAGGGTGAGCCGGTCGTTATCTTGAACCGGCGTAATCACCGTCCCGGTCTTCCTGGCCCTCTGTCCGAAGAACGGATACGAACGCGTCTCCGTCCTTTCCGGCAGGTCGAAACCCAGGTAAAGCTGGCGCTCGGCGCGCCCCACCCGCCGGACTTTGATGTCTACACGGTCGCCCAGGTGAACCCGCGCCACTTTGATGTTCCCGTCTCTTGCCGGGTCGTAGCGGAACCTGACTGTAACCTGCTTGCGCGAGCTCGGAGGGCCCTTCCGCTCCGAATAAGCCCCGGGACCGCCGCCTCGTGGCCCCGTCCCCGGTTTTGCGCCGGGTTTTTGTCCGAGTTGCGGTGGCTTCGCGGCCTGTTGCCGGCCGGGTTGCGCCGGCTTGGCGGCCTGTTGTTGACCGGGTTGCGCCGGCTTGGCAGCCTGTTGCCGACCGGGTTGGGGCGGTTGCCCGGGCTGGGTCCCGCCGGGATAGCCACGCTCACCCTTCAGGGTCGGCGGGATTCGAGCAGGCTCTTGAGGTTTTGGGGCCGCAAGGTCCCGCCGGGGTCCCGGGGGCTTCCCGGATAAGTCATTCGCGCCCGGTCCGGCCTTTGCCGACGGGGATGTCCTCTCATCGGGCGGGGCCGGCAACTTCCCTTCGACCCCGGCCTGTTCGGCCTTGCCGGGAATTTCGGGCGTGACGGGCGGAGGGGCTTCAAGCCGACCCTCCGTCCCCGTGCCGACGGACCTGTTCAGCAGGTCTGTCGGCAGCAGGGCCAGCCCCGCTACGCCGGACATCAGCAAAATTATTCCGCTCCCGATAAAAATCCCACGTTTCATCACTT
Organism: Syntrophobacteraceae bacterium; assembly: GCA_049300095.1. Lineage (GTDB taxonomy): Bacteria > Desulfobacterota > Syntrophobacteria > Syntrophobacterales > Syntrophobacteraceae > SbD1. Next base: position 26,981 of record JBAQYM010000067.1, on the reverse strand, counting down.
GGCCCCCTATATGAGCGCATCATGCGAGGTTGCTTTTACATCCAATACGGTTCACTTAAAGTACCTCCGGCAGCCAGGACCGTGGGGCGGGCTGCCTTAAGTGAACGGTATTGTACTTAAATCAATTTACCGGCATACGAGTGTCAGACCGAGCGCCGGCGGGGAATCCAGGATCTTGGCCCGACAAGATTTCTCGCTCCGCTCGAAATGACATTGTCTAATGCCTGACAGCTAACCTGACAGCTAAATTGTATTAAATCCACGACGGACCGCTCACGGCGCATCCTGCGACCGTCACCACGGCTCTTTGCCTACGCCGACCCTTCTTTGTCCGTAACGATTTTGTTACACTTTAGACGATACATAACGGGTTTTAGTCGACAAAAAAAGACGTTGCGTTTCACTTTAGAATGGGGGCGGGCATTTTAACCGGGAATTTTCAAAGGGCTTCGAATTATTCATAAGAAAAAAACCCGGCGCACCGCATTTCGCGGCGCGCCGGGTTTATCCGCGCGCAAAGCGGAAACGGATTCCGACATCAATCAGAGTATGTACCTGCTCAAATCCTCGTCTTTTATTATCTCGAGGAGGATATTGCGCACGTACTCGCGGTCGATATGGATGGTTTGCCCCTTGAGGTCGGGGGCGTTGAAGGAAACATCCGAGAGAAGCTTTTCCATGATCGTGTGGAGGCGCCGTGCGCCGATATTTTCCGTGCGGGAATTTACCTGGTAGGCCACGTCGGCAATCTCTTCTATCGAGTCGGACTCGAAGACGAGTTCCACCTCTTCTGTTTCCAGAAGCGCCTTGTACTGCACGATCAGAGCGTTTTCGGGCTCGGTGAGAATGCGGATGAAATCATCCTTGGCCAGGGAGGTCAGCTCGACGCGGATCGGGAACCTGCCCTGTAGCTCGGGAATGAGGTCGGAGGGTTTCGAGATGTGAAACGCGCCGGATGCGATGAACAGGATGTGGTCGGTTCGCACCATGCCGTACTTGGTGGTGACGGTCGAGCCTTCCACGATCGGGAGAAGATCTCGCTGGACGCCTTCGCGCGACACATCGGGGCCCCTTCCCCCCGATTCGCGGCCGGCGATCTTGTCGATTTCGTCGAGGAAAATTATCCCCGAGTGTTCGACCCGCTCGACGGCGGACTTGATCACCCGGTCCATGTCGATCAGCCGCTGCGACTCTTCCTGGATGAGGATTTCGCGCGCTTCAGGGATTTTCACCTTCCGCCGTTTCGTGCGCCGGGGCATCATCGAGCCGAGCATGTCGCGCAGATTGTAGTCCATCTCCTCCATGCCGGTGCCGGCGAAGATTTCGACCATCGGAAAATTGCGGTCCGGGACGTCAAGTTCGACGTAGCGGTCGTCGAGGCTCCCTTTACGCAGAAGTTTCCGGAGCTTTTCACGGGTGGTGTCGGCCTGGTCGGCCTCCTCCTTTGCCGTGATAAGGACCTCAGCCTCCACGGGGAAGGGGTGTTCGCGCACTTCGGGCGTTGTCCTTTTGGGCGGAAGCAGGATGTCGAGCAGTTTTTCCTCGGCGATTTCCTCGGCCCTCAGCTTTACGCTTTCCATCTCCTCGTTTCGCACCATGCTGACCGCAAGCTCCATGAGGTCGCGGATCATGGACTCCACGTCGCGCCCGACGTAGCCCACCTCGGTGAACTTGCTCGCCTCGATCTTGAGAAAGGGAGACTGCGCGAGCCGGGCCAGGCGCCGGGCTATCTCGGTTTTGCCCACGCCCGTCGGCCCGATCATGATGATGTTTTTCGGCGCGATTTCGTCCCGGAGATGCTCGGGCACCTGCTGGCGCCGCCACCTGTTGCGCAGGGCGATCGCCACCATGCGCTTGGCATCCTTCTGGCCTATGATGTATTTGTCCAGTTCGCGTACGATTTCAGCGGGGGTAAGCTGCTGCATTATCTCAAAGCTCCTCGATGACGAACTCTTTGTTCGTGTAGATACAGATGGATGAGGCGATATCCATCGCCTCCTCGGCGATCCGGCGCGCGGAAAGATCGGTGTGGCGTCCGAGGGCGCGGGCTGCCGCGAGCACATAGGGAGCGCCCGAGCCGATTGCCGCAAACCCGTCGTCGGGTTCGATCACGTCGCCCGTCCCGCTGAGTATGAAGGAGTTGTTCACATCGGCGGCCAGAAGAAGCGCTTCCAGCCTGCGCAGGGCGCGGTCCATGCGCCAGTCCTTCGCCAGTTCGACGGCGGCCCGCTTGAGGTTTCCGTTATACTGTTCGAGCTTCGCCTCGAGCCGCTCGAACAGCGTGAACGCGTCGGCGGTGGACCCGGCGAAACCCGTCAGGATCTTGTTCTGGTAGAGTCTGCGAATCTTTTTGGCCTGGTGCTTCACGACGGTCTCACCCATCGTGACCTGCCCGTCTCCCGCCATTACAACCTGGCCGTTTTTACGGATAGCGACAACGGTTGTGCTGCGAATGATCTTTTCCGCCATAAGCAAATATTTCTCCTGAAAATGACAAATGTAATGAGTCGGCGCATTCGGGCGGGCACCTGCCCCGCCCCAGCGCGGATTCGGCAGTTTAGCCACAATTTATAAATATAAGGTATTTATTCAAAACATGAATAGCGACATTCAAAGAACTCAGTGGGATTACCCGCCCCGTTACCATATACCGGGGTGTAGGCGGCATCTTACCACACCCGACATGCCGTCAGTTATATACCTCGCGCCTATGGCCAACAGCGAGCACCAAAATCAAGAGGATATCGTCCTGAATGTCGCAGATTATGCGATAATCCCCCACTCGATAGCGCCACAAACCGCGTTTGTCTCCAACCAACGCCTTGCCTCGGTTGCGCGGATCGGCGTTTGCCGACATCAACTCCTCAAGAAAGTCCAGGACCGCGCTTTGCCATTGCCGATCAAGCTTCCGGAGTTGGCGCTTAGCGGTATCGACGAACTCAACGTTCCAACCCAAGCTCTTTCCTCACCTCGGCAAGGCTGGTGCGAGGCTCATTGCGCTCCAGTACGGCAAGAGCAATGAGATAGTCCTCACGGTCCTGTAAATACTCCTGGATTGCCTGCTTGACATAATAACTCTTGGTCCGCCCCGTTTCGGCGGCGAGCTTTGCAAGTCTCGCCTCGGTCTCGGGATCAAGTCTCACAGCCAGCATGATCGACCTCCATGGCATTCGTAATACATGTATAACAATACACCCTCAGGAGGATCGCCGCAAGGGGGTTTTGCAAGAATATCGGCAAGACCCGCTACTTCTTCCGGCTTCGGGGGTGGGCGGCGTCATAGACTTTCATGAGCCGGTCCATGTCCACGTGCGTGTATCGCTGGGTCGTCGAGAGGTTCTGGTGACCGAGCATCTCCTGGATCGCCCTGAGGTCCGCGCCCGCGTTTAAAAGGTGGGTCGCGAAGCTGTGCCGCAGCCCATGCGGGCTGAGGTGCTGCCAGAGCCCGCACGCTATCATCTCGGCCTTGAGGATCCGGTCGACCGAGCGGGCGGTGAGCCTTCCGCCGCGCGCGTTTCTAAAGAGCGCGGGCGAGGCCCGCAGGGCGCCCGGAAACTGGAAATCCAGCACCGAGAGGTAGTGATCGAGGGCCTTGATCGCTTTCTGCCCGATGGGGACGACCCGCTCTTTTCCGCCTTTTCCGAAAACGCGCACGGTCTCTTCAGCGTACGAGACGCTCCCCTGGTCGAGCCTGACCAGTTCGCTAACGCGGGTCCCGGTCGAGTAGAGCGACTCGAACAGGGCCCAGTTGCGCGATTTTCTCCACGAGCTTCCTTCCCGCCCGGCCGAGCGGGCCAGGGAATCGAGAAAATGAAAAACCGCATCCACCAGGAGGAAATGCGGCGTTTTTTGCTTAATTTTGGGATGGGCCACGAGTTCGGCGGGATTTTCGCCGTAAATTCCACTGCTGTTGAGGTAGCGGTAGAACGAGCGCAGGGTCGAGAGCTTCCGGGCGCGGCTGGATTTTTCGAGCCGTTTGTGAACGGATGCCAGAAAGCCCCGGATGAAATCCGGCGTTATCGCCTCCATTTCCATCCCGGCCGGATCGTTTCGCTCCGCGAGATAGAGGGCGAACTGCCGCAGGTCGCCCGCATAGGCCCTTAGCGTCTCCTCGCTCACGTTGCGCTCGCGTTGGAGATACTTTAGAAAGCGCGCTTCGGCATCATTCCAGGTGAGACTTTTCATGCGCCCACCACTTGCGCCACAGCAAAAAATCCGTTATGAACTCCCAAATCCAGCCCTCGCGGACAGCCAATTAGCATAGGTAGCGAAAAAAGCATAGGAAATTCCCTCGACCCACGCCGCCGGGCATTCTTTTCAATCTGTTGACATTTAAGCATATTTGAAATAATCATAACACTTTTGAATTGTGTTCGAGGAAGGCCCCACTCATCGCAATTAATGTTCACCGCGGAGGGCGCGGGGATCGCGGAGAAAAAACATCGAGGAAATCTCAAAGAACCGACCTGATTCAATTTTTCTCAATGTCTTTGCTCAGCGCGCTCCGCGCCCTCCGCGGTGAATACTTACTCCGAGAGAAAAACTGCCGGGGGAGTCCGTCCCCTTCCCCGTGCGTCAATTCCAGATGAAAGGATGAAATATGAAAGAGGACGTCGCAAATGTTCGAACTTTCGCAATAATCTCGCATGGCGGCGCGGGAAAAACCTCACTTGCCGAGGCGATGCTCTTCGATGCGGGCGCCACGACGCGGCTGGGCAAAGTGGATGAGAGCAGTTCAGTCCTGGATTTCGAGCCCGAAGAAGTCAAGCGCAAGGCAACCCTGGGCAGTTCGTTCTTTTCCTTCACCTGGAAAAAACAGCAGTTTACGCTGATAGACACTCCGGGAGACTTCAATTTCATCGCCGATACCAAGACCTCGATGCAGGGCGCGGACTCCGTGGTGGTGCTCGCCGACGCCGTTGACGGCGTGCGCGTGCAGACCGAAAAGGTGTGGGAGTTCGCAAACGAATTCGGCCTTCCGAGGTTGATTTTTATCAGCAAAATGGACCGCGAGCGCGCTAATTTCGCCCAGACGGTCCAGGACATCCAGAATAATTTCGGCAAAGCCTGCGTTCCGCTCCAGGTCCCCATCGGCGCGGCCGACACCTTCAAGGGCGTGGTGGATATCCTGAGCGGCAAGGCATATATCTACGGCTCGGGGGATTCCGGCAAGTTCGAGGCAAAGGACATGCCCGCGGACCTCGAGGAACTGGCGGACCAGTACCGGGAGGCCATAATCGAGCACGTGGCCGAGTCGAGTGACGAGTTGTTGGAAAAGTACCTCGAAACCGGCGAACTCTCGCCCGAAGAAATCAAGAACGCCTTTCGCTCATCGGTGATAAGCGGCAAGCTCATCCCGATCGCCTGCGGGTCCGGAGCGGCCAATATCGGTGTCCAGCCCCTTCTGGACCTCATCGCCGAGTGCATGCCCTCGCCGGCCGACCGTGACGGGATCAAGGGCCGCGCCATAAAGGGCGACGCCGAGGCGGTCAGGGAACCGGACCCCGCCGCGCCGTTCAGCTCGCTGGTCATCAAGACCGTAAGCGACCCCTACGCCGGCAGGCTCTCGATCCTGCGCATATTTTCCGGGACCCTCGCCCCGGATTCCACCGTGCTGAACTCGAACAAGGGCGCGAAGGAGCGCTTCGGGCAGCTTCTCAGGCTCAAGGGCAAGAACCAGGAAGCGGTCCAGACCGCGGGCCCCGGAGATATCGTGGCCGTGGCCAAGCTCAAGGAAACGGTCACCCAGGACACGCTTTGCTCGGAGCGCGACCCGATAGTTTTTTCCCCGGTCGAGCTGCCCCCCGCGATCTACTCGCTGGCCGTCGAGCCGAAGAGCAAGGGGGACGAGGAAAAGATATTCTCCTCGCTTTCGCGCCTCATGGAGGAAGACCTCACGCTCAAGCTCGACAGAAACGACGAGACCCGCGAGATGATCCTCTCGGGCATGGGGGAAATCCACATCGAAGCAACCGTTGACAAGCTGCGGCGCAAATTCGGCGTCGAAGTGAACCTCAAGCTGCCCAAGGTTTCCTACAAGGAGACGATCAAGAACAAGGTGCGGGTGCAGGGCAAGTACAAGAAGCAGTCCGGCGGGCGCGGCCAGTACGGCGACTGCCATATCGAGATGGAGCCTCTGCCCAAGGGCGAGGGGTTCCAGTTCTTCGACAAGATCGTCGGCGGCGTCATCCCACGCCAGTACATCCCCGCCGTGGAAAAGGGGATCGCCGAGGCGTTGCATGAAGGCACCCTGGGCGGCTATCCCGTGGTGGACTTCAAGGTGGACCTGGTCGACGGATCGTTCCACCCGGTCGATTCCTCGGAAATGGCATTCAAGATCGCCGGGTCGATGGCCTTCAAGAAGGCGATGGCCGAGGCCAAACCGACCCTTCTCGAACCCATCATGGAGATGGAGATAACCGTACCCGACGACTACATGGGGGACATTATCGGCGACCTCAATTCGAGGCGCGGCAGGGTCCTCGGCATGGAAAGCAAGGGCAAAAAACAGATCGTCAAGGCCCACGTGCCGCAATCGGAGGTCCTCAAATACGCTCCCGACCTGCGCTCGATGACCGCCGGCCGCGGCATGTTCACGATGAAGTTCTCCCACTACGAAGAAGTCCCCGGCCCGCTCCAGGAAAAGATCGTCGAAGCCGCCCGGAAGGAGCAGGAAAAAGAGAAGTAATCCCAGCCGGACATATTTTTTCTATTATCTATTATTAGATAGTCAGGGTGGGCACAGCTTTTGCGGCTGTTGCCCACCCTTGGCTATTCTTTCTTGTATATCAAAGTGACGCATTCTTATTTGTGAAAGATGGGGGTTCCTCTCGCTTCCAGCAGTCGTGTAGGCTGGGCACAGCTTTTTCGTGCCCACCGGTTTCTCTTGACCGGATGCATATTGGTGGGCACGATGACGCCGTGCCCACCCTATACGGCTGCCGGTGCTTACGACCGAATCGATCATTGGCAACCTGTGGATTATCGAGGAAAGGTGTTTGAGAATCTGGAAATAATCAAACATCGTGGAGGGCGGGCACAGTCTATTCGTTGCCACCGATTCATATTCAACCGAATGCACGTTGGTGGGCACGATGATGCCGTGCTCACCCTACATGGCTAATTCAAGGATGTGGCATGAATAGGCTAATTGTATTACTCATATCCTGCGTAATATTATGTGCTTGTGCAAGCCCGGAAGAGAGGGCGCGAGCATCCTTTAAGGTGTGTATCAATCAAATTCAGTCATTTCTTCAAAATAATCCAATCTATATAGATAAGCAAAAATTCAGCTTGTCTCCATCTGGATACATCTATATTCCAACACAATTTATAAACGTAGAGATTAGGTATGACATTGAAAGAACAAATTCTTTAGTAACACCGTTTGCAGGAACTATATTGTTTGATAGTGATTTACATACGTCACAGACGTGCGGCAACATACTAATAAGTGGAGTACTTGGATCAATAGAACAGAACCTAGCATTTATAAAATACAACGATGCCATTCATAGTAAAGATAATGGAAAATGTTATAAATATTTCCGTAGGAACAAACTTGTTATCATGTTTGTCTATCAAGATGAGAAATGGGTTTTCAAGGATGTAATAAATAGCGCTACTAATGCCTCTGAAGCTGATACCGAGCTTATTCACGATATGGTCATAAAACATCTGAAGCAGTGAGCCGCGTAGGGTGGGCACAGCTTTTTCGTGCCCACCGATTTCTCTTGACCGGATGCATATTGGTGGGCACGATGACGCCGTGCCCACCCTACATGGCTCCCCTTCATTGTCTTCGGAGGATACAGATGAAAAAATACTTGGTTCGACTTCTTCTGGTTACAATCTTGTTTCTGGCGCACACAACAGAAGCGCAGAAGAGCAACATGGAGCCAGACCGAATCGGACAGGGAAGGCAAATCTATCTACGCATCCTCAATAGTCACCCCAACATTGACAGCTTTTATCAAAAGCCGACTCTGTGGGGTGGCATGACCGCCACCCCCCTCGCGGTTATAAGCGTACCCATAACTGATTGGGAGGCTCTGTCCGAAAACGAACGCAAGCTGCTCTCCGAGTATGCAGCAAGTCTTGTTGATGACGTGAAAGGCGATCCGTTTGGGAACTCCCCGATTCCTGCAAAGGCTCCAGCAGCACCAAAGATTCGTGAAAATGCATCGCGCATGACCCCGAAAAGCTGGGGGATCATGGCTGGTAGGATCAGCGACGATGGGCGGGATATTTTGTCCGACAAAATTGTTCGGTCTGGAACAAGCAACTAAGCTGACTTCAAGAATGGAGTCGTGTAGGGTGGGCACAGCTTTTGGGGCTGATGCCCACCCTTGGCTATTCCTTCTTGTGTATCAAAATGGCGCATTTATATTTGTGAAAGAGGGGGTGTCCTCTCGCCTCCAACAGCAGTGAAAATGCGAAAAGAAATATTCCGTACACTCCTGATTTTCACAATCCTTATCGCGGCAGTTCTCTATTTCGTTACCGAATCGCGCTATGTCCTTATCATTGCGCTCGGAATCGTGTGTTTCCTGCTCATTCTCTCGTGGTCGCCGCCGCCCAGGCACAAGACTTTTTCCGACGAGGATCGGTTGGAGGCCACATCCAGGGCTCAAGGCGGCGGTGGTTTTCCCAAATTGTGGGTCCCGCCGATACCAGGGGGAAAGCGGCGGAAAAAGAAGCAGGAACCCCGGTGAGCGCAATCCGGTGGAATTGGTCAAGCGTTTACTGGCGAATCGCCGGTATTGGACCGCCGGGACCTATTTACCAGCGGGAAGGGAATTGGCGAAATCTTGCGCCTTGAGCCTCCGGGCGCAGTCGGGGCAGAGGTCGCGGGGGATGGGTTTGCCCATTTTGGCGTCGGCGTTGGTTTGCACGAATTCGAGGAAACGTTCGGGGACGAAGGGGCCGCCGCAGCCCTTGCAGCGCGGCAGTTCCATCTTGTTGAGGATGGTCCCGCACAGCTTGAGCTCGCGGGAATTCTCGGAATCGCAAATCCGCATGGCGCCGGTCGGGCACGCCAGGGCGCACGCTCCGCAGCCGATGCAGCGCTCGCGGGGGCGCGAGTAGTCGGCCAGAATCCGCTCCTGCGGTCCGATTTGCCGAAAAGAGAGGGCCTCGACCTTCATCTGGTCCCGGCAGACCTTCTCACACTCCCCGCAACGGATACACAAGTCGCACCGCAGGCAGCGGCTCGCCTCGATCCTGGCCTCCTCTTCGGAAAGACTCATCTCGACCGGCTCGAAACCGGCCTTGCGGTCCTCGACCCCGGCAAGGGGCACATTGTTGCGGTGCAGGGCAACCTTCCAGGCGGCCGGGATGGACAGAACATCGAACGGTTTCCTCTTGCGATTCACAAAAGCGGGGGCCGCGCCCTCTTTTCCGCACAGATAGTGGTCGATGTCCAGCGCGGCCTGTTTTCCGGCCGCAATCGCCCGCACGACCGTCGCGGGACCGGTCACCGCGTCGCCGCCGGCGAAAATTCCCGGGACATCGGTCCGGGAACCGGAGGGCCGGGTAACCAGCAAATTCCTGCGGCTTATTTCGCAGGGGTACTTTTCGGCGAAAGGACTGAGGTCGGGTTCCTGGCCGATGGCGGCAATAACCGCGTCCGCTTCGATTTGGAAATTGCTGCCCTCGACCGGAACGGGCCTCCTGCGGCCGCTTGCGTCGGGCTCGCCGAGTTCGGCGCGGAGGCATTCCAGGTAAGCCACCTTGCCGTTTTCTCCCCCGATTTTGACGGGTACGGTGAGGAAGTGGAAAATGACCCCTTCTTCGATGGCTTCCTCGATTTCCTGGGGGTTCGCGGGCATTTCGGCCCTGGTGCGCCGGTAGGCCAGGTGCACCTCCCCGGCCCCGAGCCGCACAAAGGTGCGGGCGGCGTCCATGGCCGAATTGCCTCCCCCGACCACCACCACGCGCCTTCCGGGCTCTTTCTTAACACCCGAGCTGACTTCCCAGAGGACCGTGATTGCATCGCAAACGGGGCTGAATTTCCCCTCGCCCTCTATGCCGAGACGGTAGCCCCGGTGAGCGCCGATTGCCAGGAAGATGGCACGGTAGCCGGCGTTGCGGAGTTCGTCGATGCTGATGTCCTCTCCGACCGAGACCCCGGTCCGGATTTCCACACCGAGCGAGCGGATGTTTTCGATTTCATTTTCCACGGCGGAGCGCGGCAGCCTGTATTCGGGTATACCGTAGGCCATGAGCCCGCCGGGCGTGGGGAGGGCTTCGAATATGGTCACCGGGTAGCCCTCCAGGGCCAGGAAATACGCGGCCGAGAGCCCGGCCGGGCCTGAGCCGACAACGGCCACCTTTGCGCTCTTTTTTTCGGCGGGCGCTTTGGATATTTCGAAAGTGGCGTCCTTAAGCGCCTGTTCTGCAACAAATGCCTTGAGATAACGGATGTTTACCGCCCCATCCAGGTTGGCGCGAACGCAGGCCGTCTCGCACGGATGGGGGCAAATCAGCCCGCAAACCCAGGGGAAAGGATTGTCCTCGCGGATGAGTTCCAGGGCTTCCTTGTACAGCCCGCGGGCGGCCAGGGCGAGGTACCCCGGAATGTCGATCCCCGCCGGGCAGGCGTTCTGGCAGGGCGCGGGGATCAGCTTCTTGCAGGTCCCGGCCGTACAATTGCCGGAAACAGCGTGCGCCTCGAACTCGGCCCGGTGGTCCTCCAGGGAGGAAAGAAGCGGCCCCAGCGCGCGGACGGCCGATTCGCAGTGGTCACGGCGAGAGATTTCCCCGGCCCGCCCGGCGAGGTCCGCGAGGCGCTCCGGCCCCCCATCGCCGTTTTGGATCGCGCAAAGCAGTGCTTCCACACCGGCAAGGTCCGCCAGGCAGATTCCACATAGTCCGTTCCCCTCCGCAATTGCCAGGGAAAGTTCCTCACGGACTTTTGAGACTATGCAGGGTTGTTCCACGTAAGTATCCTCCACCCGGCGGGCGCCTTCCATTGTTCAGTTCCGGGTTCACCGCGGAGACGCAGAGGCGCGGAGAAAACATCAGCACAGCTTAAACCGGCAGCCCAAGCCGTAAACCGGCGCTCTTCGTGTCCTTCGTGCTCTTCGTGCTCTTCGTGTCTTGGCAGCACTTCGTTCAACACGAAGCACACGAAGAGCACGAAGGGGTTCACCCTGTTTCATTCAGGAACATAAAAAATGTGTTCTCTATTTCTTGCTCCGCGTCTCTGCGTCTCCGCGGTGCGTTTTTTTCTTTACCCGGAGCGTGGCTCCCCCTACCCGAGGTTTCTCGCAAACCGCTCGCGGCGGACGTTTTCCATTTCCTCGGCTTTGCCGAAATGGAGGCAATGGGTCACGCATTTCGTGACGCAGGCGGGCTTGAGGCCACGGTCCACCCGGTCCATGCAGTAGTTGCACTTGACCACCTTGCCGCTTTGCGGGTTCCACTGGGGCGCTCCCCAGGGGCAGGCCGTGATGCAGCTCTTGCACCCCACGCACAGGTCGGAATCCACGTAGACGATGCCGTCGGCCGGCCGCTTGCGCATGGCGCCCGTCGGGCAGACCGAAACGCACCAGGGCTCTTCGCAGTGGAAACAGGGCATGAAGACAAAGGCCATGACGGGAGATTCGCCCGTCATTTTCGGCCCCGTCGTGATTACCTGCGAAAGGCGCGGCCCCACCGGGACATTGTTATACGTCTTGCAGTGGACCTCGCAGGCGAGGCAGCCGATACATTTTTTCTGGTCCTGGAAAAGGTAATACTTGCTCATAATCCATATTCTCCCTGCCGCCGGGCGGCTCCCCGCGATATTACCGGACCGGCCGCACGCGAACGAGCGTATTGTCATAAGCGGGGCTTCCCCCCACCTTGTCCGAAACGTTTTCCTGGAGCAGCGCGTCACATGCCCCCTTCGCGTGCGAGCGCGTCTGAACGGGGACCGTCTTTCCGAAGCCGTGCAGCATGAAGGCCGCCTCGGGGTGGATACAATCGGTCACTTTGGCCCGCACCCTGGATTTGCCGACCGGGGATTCCACTTCCACGAAGGCCCCGTTTTTCACGCCGAGCTTTTCGGCCCGCTTCGAGTTGATCCAGAGCACGTTTTCGGGCACAAGTTCGCTCAGGTAGAGGTTGTTTTGCGTCGAGACGTGGGTGTGGGCGGCGCATCGCCCCACGACCAGCCTGAACGATTCCGCTCCGGGCGACGCAACCGGCTGGTAGGGCGGAAATGACTCGAACCCGGCGTTTTCGAGCAGCGAGCTTACCAGTTCGATCTTTCCGGAAGGGGTCTTGAGCTTGAGGTCGCTTTCCCGGTCCCACCAGATCGGTTTTTCCGAGAGCTGCACAAAGCCCTTCTCCTGGATATCATCGAGGCTCACCCCCGTGCCTTCGAGCTGGAACTTCCAGATATCCTCGACGGTCTCGAAGGGCAGATATCGATCTATGCCGAGGCGGCTCGCGAGCTCCTTGAGGACCCGCCAACCCGGCTTCGAGTCATAGCGGGGAGCGACCGCCTGGTTCCTGATGTAGAGCTGCGGCTTGAGCCCCGAGACGGCCTGGATGGAATCGGCGCGCTCGAGGTAGATCGATTCGGGCAGAATCACGTCCGAACGCCACGCCGTCTCGCTGAGGTTGATGTCGATGGTTACGAGCAGTTCGAGCTTTTCCAGGGCCTTGAGGCTGGCGTTCTTGTCCGGAACGGATTCGAGCGGCTCGAACCGGTTGACTATCAAAGCCTTGATCGGATAGGGATCTTCGTTCAGGATGGCCGAAGCGAGCGCCTGTGCGTTTCCGTGCGCCGCATCGGAGAGGGGAAACCCGTCGCGGCCGGATCCGTCGAAACGCGGCGCCGTAATCTTCGGGAATTCCTGTTCGGTGTATTTGCGAACATCGCCGTACCCGGCCGCCTTCATCCCCTTCTTGAAAAACAGCCCGCCCTTGGTCTCGATGCTTCCCATGAGGACGTTCAGGATGATCAGGGAGCGGCGAAAATGGATTTCGTTCGGGTGGTGCGATCCCCGGTATCCGTAATGAAAGACTACCGAAGGCTTGTCCGCCGAAATTTCACGCGCGAGCGCGACGATCTCCCCCGCGGGAATCCCGGTTTCCTTTTCAGCCCATTCGGGCGTGTACGGCTCGACAAAAGCGCCCAGTTCGGATAATCCCGTTACCCAGCGCTGGACGAAACGCTCATCGTGGAGCTTTTCCTTCAAAATGACGTTGATGAGGGCGTAATTCAGGGCAAGGTCCGTCCCGGGGCGGATCATCCAGTAGCGGGAAGCCTTGGACGCGGTGACCGTCACCCGAGGGTCGATATAGGTGAGCTTCGCGCCGTTCTCCATCGCCGCCAGCAGGTTGTTCACCGCCTTTATCTCGAGGGCCTCGAAAATGTTTCGCCCGTAGAGCACGATGTGGCGTGTGTTGGCGTAGTCGATGCCGACCTGGGTATCGTTGTAGCCCGTCAGGGTGCGAAACGCCGTATTGACCGAACCCTTGCACAGGGCGTCGTGGGTGAAATGATTGGGCGAGCCTAGGCCCTTCATGAAGGCTTTGCTGATGTGCGTATTGAGGTTGGTGCGCTCGCCGAAAACAACGCTTTCGGCCCCATGTTTGGAAATGATTTCTCTCAGCCGCCCGGCCACGTAATCGAGCGCTTCGTCCCAGGATGCCCGCCGCCATTGGCCGGAACCCCGCTGGCCGGTCCGGATCATAGGGTACCTGAGCCGTTCGGTGTCTTCGAGCAGAGCCAGTCCCGCGGACCCTTTCGCGCACAGGGCGCCCTCGATTCCGGGCACATGCGGGTTGCCTTCGATCCACGTCACCCGGTCTTCCTCCGCGACTACCCTTATCGGGCAGCGCACCGTACACATTAAACACAGACTGTAAACATCTCTGGACATCCCGCTTCCTTTTCTACCTTTTCCATGCGTAGCACTTCAAATCTCTGTGCATAGCGCCTCAGATTTCTGTGCGTAGCGCCTCAAATGGTCATGAAATGCATCGGAGTCAAGGCATCCGCAGATCCGTCATTCCGGCGGAAGCCGGCATCCAGTTTTTTTCATGGTCCGTCCAGGGGGCGGGATTCCGGCTTCCGCCGGAATGACGGGACTTATTATTTCGCAACCATTGACTATTTATGACTTATGACGCCGTGTATTCAAACCCAACGAGCTTTTCGCGCCCCGGACCGCTCACGGCTGCCCGAGCACCCTGCTGATGTGTTCTTCAATTTCGCCGATCCCGAGCGGCTTTATAAGATAATCCCGTATCCCCAGTTGCGCAGCCCTTTTCTCGACCTCGGGAGAGGACCGGCCGGTGATAAGCACGGTCTTTATCTCGGGCCGGTTCCGGCAGATGAAGCTGAGAACGCCCAGTTCTCCGGTCCCCCTCAGCTTGAAATCGAGCAGGACGAGTTCGGGACTGTTGGTCCGGAGCCACTCCATCGCCTCCCCCGCATCGGAAAATGCCACGGTCCGGTGTCCCGCATCCGTCAGTATTCTCCGCATCAACTGGCATGCATCTTCTTCTTCGTCGAACACAAGTATAAGCGCCATCTCACTCCACCGGGAAAAAGTATCTCCCCGGTAGTGAGCAATTTCCATACCACGGGAAGCGCGGCTTTTGCGGTCATGCAGAGCCCGGCGCCGGGCCGCCGGAACTGCTTGAAAACAAGGTCCGTCGCGGGATTTATCTCAAAAACCTGCGGCGTGAGGGGCTGCTTCGGGCGGGCGCAATGGAAGCTAGTGCAACAAATGTATTGCAGTGCAAGAAATATATACCATCAGAGCTAACAAGCTGTATTCTCACACGTTTTTGGCTATTTGACGCGCTTTTGCGCCGCTTCCGTCCCTTCCGTCAGGACCAGGGGCAAGACGGACCCGCATCGCCCGGCGCCGGACCGGGCGCACTAAAATTCCTCCCGCTTTTGGCCCGCATTCGCGCAGGAGGCCGATGTGGGCCGGGCTGACCGAAACGGCGCCCGGTTCGAGTCAGCACCCGGCAATCAGGCTTCGCGCCGCGCAGGGCCCACCGCCGCGGTGGCATGCTTATTGCCAGATTGCGGTCGGGGATCGTCTCATTCAGCATGTCCCCTTTATTATCTCTCGAAAACCACTCAGGAGGAATTTATGCGGAAAAAAGCCTGGATATCGCTTGGCATAGCCCTGGCGGCCACATTTTTCATGCTCTACCAGCAAAACGGCTTCGCGCTTCAGGGCCCGTCACAGAAGCCGGCAATGGAGCTCGCACAAAACCAGCCCCAGCAGCCTCAGAGCGCTCCCGAATCCAAAGCGGCCGCGGCGGCCGCCCCTGTCGAGCTAAAAATCGACAAGACATCGCTCGACAACGGGGGGACAATCACTCTTACGGGGACCGCGCCGGCGGGAAAACCCGTCCTGATCGAAGTCTGGGCGGAGGAAAAGGTGCGCGCGTCCCGGTTTGACTCGGAAGTTGACAAGGAGACGGGGAAAAGGCCCTATATCCTTTATATGACCGATGAAATGCCGGCCTACTACAATATCCTCGTGCCCGTGGACAAACAGAGCGTCCTGACCGCGGCCAAGCTCCAGGGCAGGAAGTGGAGCTACTCACAGGTATTGAAGGACCTCGAGGCGGAAACCGCGTGCGGCGCCCCGAGCAAGGCCCCGATAGCCTGTCACCAGGCAAGCCTTTTGGGAAGCGTTGTCGGATCGAGAGGCGATCTGCTTCCCAGCCTCACCGATAAGGAGAATGCGAAGCGGGCCATGCAGTTGGTGAAGGCCCGGTTCAGAAATGTCGATAAAGTCTTTACCGCAAATATCGAGCAAAAACCGGACGGGGCTTTCAGCGCCAGGCTCAAGCTGAGCGACGGGACGGCCCAGGGGAAATTCTATGCGCGGGCGGTTGTCGACCGGAGCGTCACAAGCCCCACGGTCAGCTTCGAAAACAAGATCGCCTTTCCCTATGTGTACCTGGGCAACGCGGGAACGAGCATAAACATGTTCTATCCCTTCCTTCTCGCTCTTTGCGTCTCCATTTTCGGCGTGCTCATGGGAGCGGGCGGAGGCTTCATCCTCAATCCCCTCCTGGTTTCAATCTGGCCGCTTCCACACACCATCGTGGCGGGAACGGTCATGCCCACCGTTCTTTTCTCCCAGGGCAGCGGCATCGTGAACTACTCCAGGATCAAGTTCATCAACTGGAAACTCGGCGCCTCGGTCGGCCTTGCCATGCTCCTGGGCGGCTTCATCGGCCCGAAACTGACCGAACTGATCACCCTGGACCAGTATAAGTTCGTTTTCGGGTGGATCCTGGTCATCCTGGCCGGCCTCATGCTGTGGCAGACGACTCCGGGCTATCTTACCAAGAACAGCAAGGAACAGGCTATCATGAAACAATACCGCAAAAAGGCCGAAGAGGCAGCCGCCCTCGCCAGAGCGTAGAGTTGAAACCACGCCTCGATAAGGAGAAATGATATGTTGGTCAAATTTTGGGACCAGGAATTCAAGGTAAACCTGATTTTCGGATGCATCGGCGGCTTCCTCATCGCCATCGTTTCCTCGATGTTCGGCTTCGGCGGCGGACCTTTCATGGTGCCCCTGATGACCGTGGGCCTGAGGCTCCCGATGTTCGTGGTGGTCGGAAGCTCGCTTCTGGCGATATTCTTCAACACCGTCATGGGGACGGTGCGCCACTACCAGTTCGGAAACTTCGATCTGCTCTTCTTCCTCATCATGTTCCCGGCAGCGATTCTCGGCGGCTACATCGCCCCGCAGATCGCCAAGCGCATCAGCCCGCTCATGGTGAAAAGAATAGCGGCGGTCGGCCTGCTCATCCTCGCACTGAACCTGTTCGGGTTTTATTAAATCCTCGGGCATTGGACACAGATAAGACAGATTCATAAAAGAAACCCGAAACACCCTTTTGCCTGTTCCCGCAAAAGGGTGTTTCTTTCCTCGTTCCCACGCTCCGGGGGCTGTTGCCCAAATGCAAAAGTTGCGACAGGTGTGGCCAAAACGGGGCGGAGGTCTCCCCTCCCTTGGCGGGAGGGGCTGGGGGAGGGGGTCGTAAGTATTTGAAAATTCAACACCCTCCCCTAACCCCTCCCATCGCAGGGAGGGGGACTCACGTCCGGCTCAATAGTCGCGCAGCTTGAATATTTCTTTCCTCGTTCCCATGCTCCGGCGTGGGAATGCATACCCGTACGGACGGATCACGAGTGAGGTTGCCGGTCAGATCTGCATTCCCACGCCGGAGCACGGGAACGAGGGGGCCACCAGGGATGCCGGCTTGTTCGTCTTTCATATAAACCTACGGGACTGACGGAGGTCGGAAGGCGGAGTACGGAGTCCGAAACCGCAACTATCCTACATCTACTATCCAACATCCAACATCCAACCCGCGACCGCCTACTCCACCTTTATTTCCTTTTCCTCACCGAGGTCGAAGCTGCCGAAATCGGAGTAATCCTGGTCAAGGGCCACGATCAGCGGGATTTGCCTGCTTGTCGGCCCCCAGTACTGGATTGCGCCGGGACTGCTGAAAAGGTCCTCACGGGCCCACTTGTCACGGTTTTGCGCAAAAACCCTGAAGGAGGCCGAGTTGAGGTCCACGAGCGATTTTTCGATCACGAACTCCTCTTTCCCCTTCCGCATCTCGGCCGTGATGAGCCCCGCCAGGGGGAGGGCGAGAATGCGGCCGCCCTTGTCGAAATCGGTCACCGCGGCCATGTATCCCGTTTTCCCGGCAAGCGCCAACGACCCGGCGGTCAGGCCGAGAAGAAACGTAAAGGCGGCGTCGAACCGGGTGGGCTTCGAGCTCCGGCCCTCGTAGCCCAGGAAATGGGACTGGGTCGAGAGGGTGACTTTCCGGAAATCCTCGATCTGCGCCGGAGTGGCCGAAATTTTTCCGGCTCCCTCGCCGAAGAACTTGTCGGCATGCCGCTTCATCTCGGACATGCGGAAGCGGAGTTTCTCGATGAGCAGCTTTTCCGTCTCGATCTGCGAGACCTTGACGTTGCCGTGGTCGTCGCGGTCGAGGATGAGCATCTCCTGGATGTCGGAGGGCAGGGACGCCATGAGCCGGGCCGATGCGGCCGAGAGGTGGGGATAGAGAAACTCCTGCTTGTGCGCGAGCGAGGGCAGGTCTTTGACGTCGGCTTCGTACTCGGCGAGGACCCTGTTCAGCTCGCCGATGAGCCGCCCCATCTCCGGGATGAACTCGATCAGGCCCTCGGGCACGAGGATCACGCCGTGGTTGATGCCCTTCATGCGGCGCTCGGCGATGACCCGGACGATGTAGTCCACGATGTCGTCAAGCGACATGTCCTTTTCGGCTATCTCCTCGGATATGAGGGTGACGGCCGGTTTGGTCTGGAGAGCGACTTCCAGGGTGATCTTGCTCGCGGTCCTCCCCATGAGTTTTACCACGTGGTAGTACTTGACCGCCGAGGCGGCGTCCTGGTTGAGGTTGCCCACCAGTTCCGAAAAAATCTTCGTGGCCGTGTCGAACCCGAAGGATATCGGCAGGTATTTCCCGGCCGCCAGGTCGCCGTCTATCGTCTTCGGGATGCCGATAACACAGCAGTTTACTCCCTCACCTTCCAGGTACTCGGCGATGAAGGCGGCGTTGGTGTTGGAATCGTCACCCCCCACTACCACAAGCCCGTCAAGCTTGTTTTTGACGACCGTTTCCTTCACCTTCTCGAACTGCTCTGGGCTCTTGATCTTGGTGCGGTCCGTCCCCAGGAAGTCGAACCCCCCCAAGTTGAGGATGGACTGAACGTTATCGGACTTGATCTCGAAAAGGTCCCCTTTTATCAGGCCTTTGGGTCCTTTTCTGATTCCGAACAAAATATTATCCTTCCCCAGCGCGGAGGAAATGCCGGCGAGCACGTTGTGCCCCCCCGCCGCCGGGCCGCCCGAGAAGAGCACGGCAACCCGCTTCCCCTTGACGGGGTCGGACCCGCCGCCCGGCACCGCTTCGAGAACGGTGCTGCCGCTCTTGGCGATCGTCTTTGGAAAAACCTCGACGATCCTGTCGTGCCCCTTGCAAACGAGCGTCATATCGGTTTCCCGGAAGGCGGCGGGCCGGATTTTTCCATCTTCTCCCAGGAAAACCGAGGTAATCGGAATGGGGAGTTTACGAATTTCCTCCTCGAGAGGAGAATGTTTTCCCGCTGTGCGGCTTACTTTCTCAAAAAGATCCATGGCAGGCTTTCCCCCTTTTCATTCTTTCGCACAAGAGATTGGAGCGTCCGATTATTTTGATTTATGAATATTTCGCATAATTCGCAACCTGTAATTATACACGAACGGACAAACAACCGCGAAGCCAAATCGCGACGGGCCGCCGCAGCGGCGCGCTCTTCTCTTTGAACACCCGCCGATTCTTTGCAATCGTTCACCGCGGAAACGAAGAGGGCGCGGAGAAGAAACCAAGTGAACAGTGAGCAGTGAACAGTGAGCAGTGAACAGAAAAAACCACGTTTCCGGGCGGTCCGCCTCTGTTTTTTCTGTTCACTGCTCACTCTTCACTGCTCACTGCTCCGCGTCCTCCGCGCCTCCGCGGTGAACACTCACGATTCTTTTTCTTGCGAAACATTTGCAGGATTTGCTAAAGCTGTCCAACGAACCTGAATCGAGCGATTATTTTGCCGATAAAGTTGGATCGTCATTCCGGCGAACGCCGGAATCCAGTCCCCTCGGGGGACCTCTGGATACCGGCTTTCGCCGGTATGACGCCGCTGCGTGGAGCGCATCGCTCAAATTGGGACGCAATGAAAGAAAATATGCTTACCCCGACCACCCGGAAGGAAAATCATGTTCGAAGACCGGACCATCGGCTTTATCGGCGGCGGCAACATGGGAGAGGCGCTCGTGCGCGGGCTTCTTTCCGCATCCCTTTTCCCGGCGGAAAAGATTTTCGTCTATGACGTGAGCGCGCACCGGGTCGAGCACCTTGCCGCGGAATACGGCATCCGGGCAACCCGGAGCCTCGCGGAGCCGGCCCAATCGTGCGACATCATCCTGCTCGCCGTGAAGCCGCAAGTTATGCCCTCCGTACTCGGCAAGCTACGGGACCATATTTCAGGGAACAGGCTGGTCATATCGATCGCGGCCGGGGTCCCCCTTGCCATGCTCGAAGCCGAGTTGCCCAAAGGGACCTCCGTCGTGCGCGTCATGCCCAATACCCCCGCGCTCGTCTTGCAGGGAGCGTCCGCCCTGTCGCGGGGAAAATCCGTCTCGGCCGAACAGATGAAGATGGCCCTCGCCCTTTTCCGGGCAGTGGGGAAAGCCGTCGAGGTCGAAGAAAAGTGGATGGACACCGTGACCGGCCTGAGCGGCAGCGGACCGGCCTACGTGCTTCTCCTGATCGAGGCGATGATCGATGCGGGGGTCCTCATGGGCCTTCCCCGGCACCTGTCCCGCGAACTGACGGTCCAGACGTTTATCGGCGCCTCGATGATGCTCGACCAGGCGGGAAAGCACCCCGCGGAAATGAAGGACATGATAACCTCGCCCGGCGGCACGACGATCCAGGGGCTCAAGGTGCTGGAGGCAAAGGGCGTAAGGGGGGCCGTTTTCGAGGCGGTGGAGGCGGCCACCAGGAGATCCGAGGAGTTGGGCAAGGGATAGAAAGAGAGTGAACAGTGAGCAGTGAACAGAAAAAACCGCTCGCGCGCCGTTCACTGTTCACTCTTCACTGTTCACTCTTCAAGAAGTCTCGAGGTGGACGATTCTGCCCTCCGGGGACCACGTCGCTTTCCTCGCGGACGTGGTTTCGAAGCATTCGATGTAGTCTCCCTCCTTGGCGCCCGTATACCCGGCCACCTTTACCCCGACCTGCTGACCCTGCCTGGCTTCCTTTACCGGGTTCTTGTCCACCTGGAGGGATTCGATCCGGGAGCTGTGGACCGGCCCCATGGCGGCCACTATCCGGAAGTTTTTCCCCACCTGGACCGCGCCCTCCCGGACCTCGCACCCGAGGATCACCCCCTTGCTCGATTTAAACGTGGCAATGACCTTGCACTTTCCGGTAATCGTTTCTTCGGGCTCGGCCGGGACGAGGTTCCGGATGATTTCCCCGAGGTCTTCGATAAGTTTGTAGATCACGTTGTACAAACGGACCTCGACGCCATGCTCCTTTACCCACTGCTCGAGCTTTGGGGCGACCCCCACCTCGAACCCCAGGACCAGCTTGCTTCCGGTAAGCGCCATCAGCAGGTCCTGCTTGGTGACGGCCCCGACGCCCGCATGGATCAGCTTGACATCCGCTTCCGGCGACCTCAGCTTCGCGAGCGAGGCCGAGATGGCCTCGACGCTCCCCGTTGAATCGCACTTGAGCACGACATCGAGCGTTCTTTTCCCTTCTCCGGGCATTGCAAAACCGGTCGCCATCACCCCGCTTCCCGCCGGGCCTTTCTGAAGCTGATGCGAATGTTTTCTGTGAGGCATAATCGCTCTCCACCGTTCAGGACGCCGAAAGTCGCACGCTGCGCGCGATTCGAGTATTACTGCAAAAAGTAAGGAGCGATGGCCGGACAGGCTAGGCCTTGAATGAAATAAACCCGAACCCCGCCGCGTTTGTCGTGAAGAGGGGAAGATGGAGAAAGATCATTTAAAGAGACCTTCGCATAGTACGTCGTCCCGGCGGAAGCCGGGACCCAGGGAGCGTTGAAAACCTGGATTCCGGCTTCCGCCGGAATGACGTTGGGTAGTTATGAGAAGGTTTCTGAAAGGCGGGAAAACGATCAGGCGGGCCGCGCGATGATGCCGCCGCCAAGAAGGAGGTCGCCCGCATAGAAAACGGCGGCCTGTCCCGGAGTGACCGCCCGCTGCGGCTCGAAGAAGCGCACCGATACGGCGTCGCGGCCCAGGGGCGCCGCTTCGGCGCGGGCGGGCCTGTGCTGGTTTCGGAGCCGCACCTGGCAAAGGACCGGCTCGTCGGGAGGGAGGGCGGACACCCAGTTCACGCCGACAACCCGAAAACTTTCGCAAAAGAGGTCATCGGCGCGCCCCACGCGCACGGCGTTTGTCTCCGGTTCGAGGCCGACGACGTAGTAAGGCTCGGTCGAAGCGATCCCGAGGCCCCGCCGCTGGCCCACCGTATACATATAGATCCCCTTGTGCTCTCCCACGCGATTTCCGGCCATGTCGAGTATGGGACCGCCGGGCGGAAGCCCGTCGCGGGCGCGCATCCGCACAAAATCCGGGTATTTTCCGGAAACTATGAAGCAGATTTCCTGGCTGTCCTCCGTGATGAGAGATCTCAGGCCGGCGGCCTCGGCCCAGGCGAGGGTATCCCGCTTGAAATGGTCCCCGAGCGGGAAAACGGCGCGGGCAAGCTGCTCCTGGGAAAGTCCCATGAGAAAGTAGGACTGGTCCTTCGCGGGGTCTTTTGCGCGCCGGAGCTGATAGCGTTCCGGGCTCGCGGCTGCAAGCCGCTCCCACATGCCGGCATCAGCGTTTGGGCCGCCGGGTGGGGCGAGCCGCGCGTAGTGGCCCGTTGCCAGCCGCTCGGCCCCCAGTTCCAGGGCCTTGTCGAGAAGAAGGCCGAACTTGATCTTCGGATTGCAGTTTATGCAGGGATTGGGCGTCAGCCCTTGCCGGTAGGCCTCGATAAACGGGGAAATAACGTAAGATTCGAACTCTTTTCGCAGGTCCACCAGGGTGAGCGGTATCCCGCATCTCGCGGCAAGCTCATGAAGGAGTTCTTCGCGCCGGGCGAGCATCCGGGCAATCCCGGCGTCGCCTTCCGCCGGGGGAAGCAGGCGCATGTGGACCCCGAATACGTCGTGCCCCTGCTCTTTCAGCAGAACTGCCGCGCGGAGGCTGTCGACGCCCCCGCTCATTGCCACAGCGATTTTCAAGGCAGGATTACCGATCAGGCAAGGGTCTTGTCGAATGTCACGATCATGGCCCTCACGGGGCAGGTCTTAACGCACAGCTCGCAGGCGCTGCACCGCTCGGATTCGAAGAGCACTTCCATCCCGGGCCTTTTTATGTGAAGCGCCCCGGTCGGGCAAACGGCCGTACAGGCCCCGCACTGATAGCACTTGTCGTCGTCGCGGCGGATCCCCTGGCCAACCGGCTCGACCGCCACCCCCGAGCTTTCGAGGTACTTGATCCCCCGGTCGAAGTCGCGCTTTGTGCCCCGCAGCTCCATGACCAGCATACCTTCCTTGCGCGGGAAAATTTGCGCCTTCAAAATATTGAAGCTCAGGTTATGTTCGCGCACCAGGTTGGTAATGATGGGCTTGTCCACGATTTCTTTTGAAAACCTCAACACCAGCATTCTCGAATGCATTCCGTCCGCTCCTTCCGTGTCAAACCGTGTAACAATAACATTGCGGGTCCCAAAGTCCCAACTTTTTTTGGCGCGCGCGCCGCGCCTTTTGGGGGCGCTTCGGACGAGGAGATCCCCAAATACGCGAGGGCCGAGTTTTCCTTGACGTGCCGAGCATCTACGCTATACTTTACTAAAAAGCTCTCTATATAGGAACATGTTCGGTCTTAGGCACAAGGCAGCGAATTCTGAAGCGAAGTTACTCCTTCCCGGTTTGGCCGGGGCCATGCCGGAGTTACAGGCGCCAGCGGAATCCACCAGTTCGGAATTTATCGGTTCGGCATATACCGGTTCTGTATTCATGCAGCGCGAAACCCACCACTTCAAGGAGAAGCTCACATGCCGGCAATTACACCTGAACCCGGAATAGGCCAGGATATCAGCTCCGCCATACGGGCTGAACTGAGCCTTTGCTACACGTGCGGATCGTGCGCGGCCGAGTGCCCCGTAAACCGCGCAACCGACAAGCTCCCACCGCTGAAACTGGTGCGGATGGCGGGCCTCGGGATGGTCGACGAACTGCTTCGCTCCCCAGAAATCTGGTATTGCCTCTCATGCAACCGGTGCGGCAATATCTGCCCGATGAGCGTGAAACCGGGCGCGCTTCTCTCTTTCTTCCGCAAGGAAGCGGAGCGCAAGGGCTATGCGGCCAGAAAAACCGCTGTCGCGGTGGGAGATGTCACCACGAAGCTCCACCGGGTCAGGTGGCACGCGGTGTCCCACCTCAAGGCGGGAAAGGAAGTGGCGGATATTTCCGCCTTCTGGGACAGCGCGTCGGACACGCCGGTCCCCGCTCCATCGGGTGAACAGCCGCCCCTGGAATACCCGTCTATAGCCGCCGCGCGGTTTCGAAAATCTTTCAGCGGGTATCTGGGCCACCTGACGAATGCCACGTCGTGCTTCACGTGCTGCGAGTGCACGAACGCCTGTCCCGTTTTCCGCGAACGCGCGGTTTTCAACCCCATGCGCACCTTCCGCATGGTTACCTTCGGGCTGCGCGAAGAACTGCTCGCATCGCCCTCCATCTGGCTGTGCATCGGGTGCCAGAGCTGCACGGCCTCGTGCGGGCAGGGCGTGCGGGGGCACCTGCTGTTCCAGCGGGCGCGGGAGCTTGCGGTCGAGGGCGGGTTCGTGGACGAGCTTTTTCCCGAACGGTGGCGCGAACTGCAGAAAAAAGTCTTTACAGAGTATATCAAAAGGATCGATATGGTCCTTCACGACACCGGCATTGCCTCACTGGGCATAGTACCGGGGAAATATATCGAGCTGGGAGAACCGGGGTATGAAATTGTCCACAAGAAGCCGCTATGGCGTGCGGCTGGTGCTCGACCTGGCCCTGAATTATGACAGGGGGCCCATTCGGCTCGGGGATATCGCCAAACGCCAGGAGATTCCCCTAAAGTATCTCGAGCAGATAATTATTCCGCTCAAGAAGGCGGAATACGTCACGAGCGTTCGCGGTCCCAAGGGAGGCCACATGCTGACCAGACCGCCCGAACGTATCACGGTGGGTGAAATCGTGGCCCTGCTCGAAGGTGGCATAAAGCTGACGCGGTGCACGGCGCAACCGGAGATCTGCGATCGCTCGGCTACCTGCATCACGCGATTTCTCTGGAAAGAAGCCACTGAAGCAATTCATGATCGGCTGGACATGGTCACCTTCGCCAGGCTCGTGCAGATGACGTCGGGCAGGGAAGAGCTCCTCGGGTGTCCGGCCGAGGGCTGCGAGGCCGACGACGACTTGCCGGGTTCCCCCTCGGAGACGAGGCTGGCATAAGGAAGATATTCGATGAAGATAAAATCTATCGCGGTCAGCACCAAGAAAGGGACACGCAAGCAGTGCGTGGACCAGGCCGTGCTAGTCAAGAATCACGGGGTGGAAGGCGACGCCCATGCCGGCCCATGGCACAGGCAGGTGAGCTTTCTTGCCATGGAGAGCATAGAAAAGGCCAAAGCGACGGGGCTTTCGGTGGACTTCGGAGATTTTGCGGAAAACATCGCAACCGAGGGAATCGACTGGCCCAAAATACCGGTGGGGACTCGTTTTAGATTGGGAGAAACGGCCCTTGTCGAGATTACGCAGATCGGCAAAGAGTGTCACAAGAAATGTGCGATCTACTATCAGGCCGGAGACTGCATCATGCCGCGCGAAGGCGTTTTCGCCGTGGTGCTCGAAGGTGGGGCGATCCGTCTCGAAGACCCGGTGGTCCGGCTCGGACCCGCGCCGGAGGCCTGATTCGAATCATTAACGCTCGCGGTTGAAAGAGCGGAATCGACTCGAATTCCCGTATTTTGCTGCCCGCCCAATTTCCATTGCCTGGAATGCGGCGGGCAGGTTACTTTGCAGTTTCGAGGACCTGAAAACGACGACATCCCGCCGCGATGTCCACGAATCTTGATACAGACGAAGGTGAATCATGAAGGAAAGAGCCAACTTCGATTACACGGAGCTTGTCGAAAATATACAGGCGAAGAAGCGCGAACTCGGCAAAGAGCTGAAAATCCTCACCCACCATTACCAGAGAAGGGAAATCGTCGGACTGGGCGACTTCGTCGGCGACTCCTTCGAACTGTCCAGGAAGGCCGCCTCGGACGGCGACTGCCGCCACATCGTTTTTTGCGGCGTGCACTTCATGGCCGAAAGCGCGGCAATCCTCTCCCAGCCGCACCAGGTCGTCCAGATTCCCAACGTCAACGCGGGCTGCTGGATGGCGAGCATGGCGGACTCGATTACGGTAAAGTCCGCATGGGACCAGATATCGGAAATATCCGGAAAAGACCGTGTCGTTCCGGTCGTTTACATGAATTCGGATGCCGAACTCAAAGCATTTTGCGGAAGGCGCGGCGGGACGGTCTGCACCTCGTCCAACGCTTCCAGGGCCATCAGGTGGGCCTTCGAGGCCGGAGAAAAAATCCTGTTTTTCCCCGACCAGCACCTGGGCCGAAACGTCGGCCACGACCTGGGGCTCAAACCCGAGGACATGATCGTCTGGTCGCCCGAGAAACCCCTCGGCGGCAACACCCCCGAGGCGGTGCGCGCCGCGAAGATAGTCCTGTGGGACGGCTATTGCCTCGTGCACACCCGCTTCACGATCGAACAGATAATGAAGATGCGCTCCGAGTTCCCGGAGGCCCAAATCGTGGTGCACCCGGAATGCACACGCGAGGTCGTGGCCGCCTCCGATGCGTGCGGTTCGACAAGCTTTATCGTTAAGTACGTGAAGGAAGCCCCTTCCGGGGCAACCATCGTCATCGGCACGGAAATAAATCTCATCCACCGCCTGGCCCTCGAATATCCGGACAAGAAGGTGCTGGACCTCCATAGTTCGCTTTGCCCGAACATGTTCAAGATAAACCTCGGAAACCTCCTGTGGACGCTCAACAACATCGGCCGGGTAAACGTTGTGACCGTCCCCGAGCGGGTAAAGGCGGAAGCGAAGCTTGCGCTGGACCAGATGCTGGCGCTGGCGTGAGGTAGGTTTTATCCGCGGTCGTCATTTTGAAGACTTCGTCCTCGTTCCCACGCTCCAGGGGCTGTTGCCCAAAGAAATATTCAGGCTGCGCGACCATGCAGCCGGACGTGAGTCCCCCTCCCCGCGATGGGAGGGGTTAGGGGAGGGTGTTGAATTCTCAAGTACTTACGACCCCCTCCCCCTACCCCTCCCGCCAAGGGAGGGGAG
>JBAQYM010000066.1:0-2291 GCA_049300095.1 Syntrophobacteraceae bacterium | reverse complement strand
CTCCAATGGTGACCCGACACAGCAGTTCCGGATCCTCCCATTTCTGAGCATCAAAGAGTATTTGCTGAATATCGGCAAGCCGATTTACCGCCGAAGCTAGTTCGCGAGTGAGCGGACGGTGGCCCGCAGGCCAACAGATTCTACTGAACACAGCGCAGCCGTTCACAACACGGTGCAAGACTGGTGTTCTCGACATGGACTACCTCCCAGCTCTACCATTTAATAATAATGCGAGTACGGCTCCCCTCGTTGTACCTGCGCACGTAAATCAGCTGGCGCCCTCCTGAGGGTCGCGTCTTTTAATTTTGCTTTTTGAGATCTCCGTACCGATTTTGCCAACACAAGCTTCAGCGGCCGGGCGCCAAGAATCTACACGATAAAACCACCACGCTTCCCGTCCGGTCCGCTGGAAGCATTGCGTTAGCCAGTCTCTTCTCGGATGAGTTTGCTCAAACGCGAGAGAAGACAATGTCGTACAAGCCGATGAAAGAAGTCGGCTCGTGGTAGTTTCTGTTTCGCATTGAATGATCGATCCTGCCAGACCATCCCGACCGATGGGTCCATGTGCCAGGCGGGAAACTCCAGAACCGGACGCGACAGATACATGGGATCCCCGTTGTGAAGATAACCGGACCTGGCGTCGTAAACTGCCCCTGCCACAGAGGCCAGGTTTTCAGGTGTTACCTGCGTGTGCGCTGGTTCTCTCGGTTCTGCATCGAAGAAACCGGTTGAATACTCCTCAATGAATGCAATGAAGCGCGATTTCGTTCGACGGGTCTTTAGTACTCTTCGAAGTTCCTCTACCTGATCATCCGTGAGTTCGCCTGTGAGTATGAGTTGCTCCAGATTTGTATCGCCCAAAAGGTCGTCTGGGATCGCCTGCTTCATTGCCGCAGTCTCGATGGCCGACACGAGTCGGACGAGCACCATCTCTTCATCAACGCCTATTTCCCGCAGAGCACGTGTATAATGGTTTGCTGCAACTACAACCTCAAGATGGTACTTGGGCGGAATCGCACGAATGTCGTCCAAGAATATAAGGAGGGAAGTATATAGGTTCCGATCTCCCCGGGAGAAGACCACACCATCAAGATGAGGCCCGATTCGTCCTCTAAGCGGCGCATACTCTGTCTTCAGCGGCAGATCATGTGCAGTCATATAGCGCATGCTGGTCGACAGAATAAACAAGCGTGCCTGAAGCCGCAGAGAGAACAGTGCGACCAGTTCTCCGATAGGTCCATCCTGGAAAAGATATCCCTCCCGAGTTCCTTTCCGAACCAACTCTTCAGTTGACACGCTGCCATCAGCAGATCGTGGTAACCGAAGGCGCAGGACGTACTTGAATAAGCGATTCGAATCAGCCTCAAACGTTGCAGGGCCTAGCAAGACTGCGCCGTCAGCGTACGTTAAAAGCCCTGGAATCTGAAGCTCAGATCCGAGCTCGGCTTCGACAACATACGAACTTTCCGCAGAACCGAGAGCGTCTAGATTACGAATCCAAAGCATACGCTTGTCGGGGACCACCAAGATCTCCTCCTGCGCTAACATGTTATTAACCGGCCTGGAGCCAGGCTAAAATGTTTCTAAATATAGACATAAATGTCTATATTTAGAAAGTCCTTCCGCGATGTTTCTATATATAGACATTCCCAAATTTCTATATGTAGAAACATTGGGAGTAGAGCCCAGCGCTCGCTTGTTTCTACATATGGAAACATTCTTAAGAAGGCTCGGTGACAACGATTCGATCGGATAATCCAAGCGCTGTTACCTTTTCATAGGGAAGCTGCCAGACTTGCCGTTTGGGGTCCCATTTTCCACCGGCGGTCTTTACCTGCCTCTTTGACTCAAGCTCATCGATTTCGATCATCTTGGTGTAAGCGCCGCGAACGGCAAATGATCCATCGAGCTATTCGGCCAATGGCCGTATCGGATCAACAATATGTGTCATGTCCGTTCAAGGCGGAGCGTGGCTCCCAACTGATCGAGATGAAGTCATCATTTTAGCAGCCTGAGCCATGAATCCGTCGGGCCGGGGTCATAACGCTATCCGAGAGAAACAATGGTCAACCGGGACCGAAGACACCTACCAACGTGAAGTGGGCAAGGCGATATACTCTGTTTCATTGAAGAAAACACGGTCAGAATACCGGGGGAGGGATGATTCCGCAACATCTTTCTGAACATGCGTCTCCAACCCGGTCTGAGCGGCTTTGTCGGCATCCCCCGGTGATTTTGGCAAAGCCGGAATCACGACGGTGTTTGGGGGGTGAGCGGTGAACGGTGAGGGG
>JBAQYM010000065.1:0-3169 GCA_049300095.1 Syntrophobacteraceae bacterium | reverse complement strand
TTCGCGGGTGGAATACCATCGGGCCGGCATTCCCGCAACGGGAATGCCGGCCCCCTTATTTTTGTTAACATTCACCGCCGAGGACGCGGCGCAGCCTTACGGCCGCAACAAAAAGCCTAAATCTATTCACTGCGGAGACGCAGAGCCCGTCGAGATGAAAACAGGGTTGATAAAAGCTCTTGCCCTCCGCGGGCCAAATCTTTCAGCGCAATGCTCCTCCGCGTTCTCTGCGCCTCTGCGGTAAACGCTTCCCTGTTTTCATTCCTCGATTCTATTCCCCGCATGTCGCCGCCCGCGAAATATATTGCCAAACCTTCCGAAATCATTGATATTCCAGATCGGTTTTCGTTGACTTCAGGCCGGCAGTCATTATGAGAAAAAGAGAGACAGTCTAACAGAATCGTTGGAGAAATCCTCTTGACCGCTGATATCGCGACCTCGACCGACGACCTTGAGTTGCTGCTCGAAGTGCTTCCGAGACATCTTCGCGAAAACCTCGAGAGCAAAAGCGCCTACTCCTCGCTTGTGGAAATCGTGCTGGACCTTGGCAGGCGTCCGCAGGCACGCTTCGAAAACAGTATGGAGGAGCTGTCAAACGAACAGGTCACCCATGACGACATCGACTATGTGGTATCCCGCATCGGGAAATTCTCGGACGACAACCGGGCGGGCATCGAGCGCACCCTCCACCGCATCTCGGCCATCCGAAACCGCACCGGCTCGGTCATCGGCCTCACCTGCCGGGTGGGACGCGCCGTTTTCGGAACGGTTGACATCATCCGCGATGTCATCGAGGAAGGCAAGTCGCTGCTGCTCTTGGGACGGCCGGGGGTCGGCAAGACCACCCTTCTGCGGGAAGCGGCCAGGGTGCTTGCGGACGACCTCGGAAAACGGGTAATCATCGTGGATACTTCCAATGAAATCGGAGGCGACGGCGATATTCCCCACCCCGGCATCGGGCGCGCCCGCAGGATGCAGGTGCCCTCCCCCGCCAGACAGCACGCGGTCATGATCGAGGCGGTCGAAAACCATATGCCGCAGGTGATCGTGATCGACGAAATCGGTAAAGAAGCCGAGGCCGCCGCCGCGCGGACCATTGCCGAGCGCGGGGTGCAACTCATCGCGACCGCCCACGGCAACACCCTTGAAAACCTTCTCCAGAACCCCACGCTCATGGACCTCGTCGGCGGGATCCAGGCCGTAACGCTTTCCGACGAGGAGGCCCGCAGGCGCGGCACCCAGAAAACGGTGCTCGAACGCAAGGCCCCTCCGACCTTCAACGTCATGATCGAAATACAGGAACGAGACAGGCTTGCCGTGCATCACCATGTGGCCGACGTGGTGGACCGTTTCTTGCGGGGAAGTCCCCTGGAACCCGAACTCCGGATCAGAACGGAAGACGGCCGGGTCGAGATCAGCCGGGAACAGCCGCGCAAGAGCGACGACGAGGCCTTCCCGGCGCCGCAAAGGCAGGCGGCGAGATTGGCGCGAAAGCCACGCAGGCGCGGGACGGTCAGGATCTTTTCATACGGGGTCAGCCGTCTCAGGCTCGAGCGCGTCATCCAGAAGTTCCATGTTCCCGCGACCATCGTGCCGGAAATCGACAAGGCGGACCTGGTTCTTACCCTGAAGTCCCAGGAAAAACGGCAGCCGCGAGACATTCGGGACGCCGAGGCGCGCGGGGTCCCCCGCTACGTGCTGAGAAGCAACACCACGACCCAGATGGAGACTTTTCTGCGCTCGATCTTTTCCCCCGAGGATTTTGGCGGCGGGGAAGAATCCGGTCTCAAAGAGGCCGAGGCCGCCGTCGAAACCGTGCGCGAGCGGGGACGCCCCGTCGAGCTTTCACCCCAGAACTCGCACGTCCGGCGCCTTCAACACCTTCTCGCCGAGCGCGTCGGGTTGCGCTCCGAGAGCATCGGAAGAGAACCCAACCGGCGGGTCATCGTCCATCCCGAGGAGAGTTATTTCTAAGTACAGTTTTTCATAAATACTGTAACGTATGGAGACCTTTGCAATGGGTACAGTGCGTCATTCCGGCAAAAAAGGCCGGAACCCGGTCTTTTCAAGATCTTCTGGACCCCGGCCTTCGCCGGGGTGACGGACACAAATACGTCATTATATTATAGAACAGTACAGGGCGATCATTGAACCCTCATCGATGTCGCTAGAAATGGTTGGGCGCACCAACGATAGACAAAATATCCACAGCATTAATCACAAGTTCATTGTCAGTAACACGCCCTGACACTACGAGTTTTGAGGTTACCTTCAGGATTGCGCCTTTTTTGTGTGCAAATAATTGCATATCATCGTCAGCGCCAAAATAGCTAAGAGCTTCATGGGAAATGAAGCACGTTATTCGCCTATTGTTCAGATTTACAATAAAACATATACCAAATCGGGATTTATCAATCCAACACTCATCAGTGAAAGTTATCGACATGGTCGTTATCCTTATGATGAACAAATAGATATTATTAGTATGCCTCCAATATCCCTATTAAAAATGATAGCATAGATCTTAGGCGCGCAGGAATGTCAGTAGCGACATATCCTGCGTCGAGCATAATGTATCTACGTTCTAACGGATACAAAAACTCATTTATCATGGATTCCAGCTTGGTAGATTCAAGGTGGTGAGCTAATTCGTTTCGAAGTGTGTTCAATTTTTCTACTGCAGGCCACACCCATTGGTTATCTCTGGTGTAGTACATGGCCTTTGATATTGAGCATAACTGATGGTATCGAAGGCGCCCTTGCTTTATTGCCGAAGGAAAAGCTACCCCCTTGCACACGATCTTAGTTAACTGTTCTTCAGCAGCAAGATGACCTTTTAGTATGATAAGCGTTAGATCATCAGGTTTAAACAGGTTCCATACAAGTCGAGCACATCGGCCAGATTTCGACTCGTCCATTTGTTCACTCCTTGTTCGTTTTAAGGACGAAGCTACTGTGCTCTTGCGATAGTCAGGACTCTGAAAAGCGACCCCTGGTTTGGGGAAAAAAGATCGCACAATTACGCCTCAGTGATCTTTATACCGTTGACCACAGCATAATGCAATACGGTTTCAGTAGAAGGATTAATACCCAATTAAACTAGAACTTACCGTGATATGTGGCTATATATGTTGTTGCAATCGCCGGTCAAGGCGCGGTCTCCTGACCG
>JBAQYM010000064.1:0-2165 GCA_049300095.1 Syntrophobacteraceae bacterium | reverse complement strand
TGCTCAAGCGATTCGTTAAGGCAACAGCATTGCCCCCGCCCGGAATGGATTTTTGGTCCCCTGCCGTGGAACTGGTTTTGGAAAGGTGATTTTGTGGCGAAGAAGATAGGAGAACTGCTGGTCCAGGAGGGCATGGTCACCCCCGAGCAGATGAATGAAGCGCTCGAGGAACAGCAGAAAACCGGGGACCGGATCGGCGCCGTGCTCATGAGGATGGGCATGGTGAGCGAAGACATTCTCGTCGAATTCATAGCGCGGCAGTTCCAGGTCCCCCAGGTCAACATAGCCAAGCTCACCATTCCCAAAGACGTCATAAGCCTCATTCCGCTCGATGTCGCCCAGAAATACCACGCCATTCCTTTCGGGCTGATGGGAAACACGCTCAACGTCGCCATAGCCGACCCGGGCAATCTTTTCGTAATCGACGACATCCGCTTTCTTACGCGCAAGAACATCCAGGTGCACGTCGCCTCGGATAACGTCATACGAAGGGTGATCGCGCAGGTGAGCGCCGGTGAGGATTCCCTCAACGACGTTCTCGGGATGCTCAAGGAAGAGGTGGATGTCGACCTCGTTCAGTCCACCGAGGAAATGGACCTCGCTCTCCTTGAGGACGCCGCCGAGCAGGCCCCGGTCGTCAAGCTCGTCAACCTCATCCTGATGGACGCCATTCGCAAACAGGCAAGCGATATCCATCTCGAACCGTACGAAAAGTCCATGCGGGTGCGCTTCCGGATCGACGGCGTGCTCTACGAGGTGATGCGCCCGCCCCTTCAGCTCAAAAACGCCATGATCTCGCGCCTCAAGATCATGGCCCGTCTCGATATCGCCGAGCGCCGACTCCCCCAGGACGGGCGCATTAAGCTCAAAGCCAAGGGCCGCGAGATGGATTTTCGCGTCTCGGTGCTCCCGACCCTGTTCGGGGAAAAAGTCGTCCTGCGGCTGCTCGATAAATCCGGCCTCCAACTCGACATGACGAAACTGGGCTTCGAGGAAGGCCAGTACAAGAACTTCAAGGAAGCCATCTACCAGCCGTTCGGGATGGTGCTCGTAACCGGCCCCACGGGGAGCGGCAAGACCACCACCCTCTACAGCGCCCTCTCCGACCTGAACAAGACCACCCAGAACATCTCGACCGCCGAGGACCCGATCGAATACAACCTGACCGGGATCAACCAGGTGCAGATACACGAGGCCATCGGATTCAGCTTCGCGACCGCGCTCCGCGCCTTTTTGCGCCAGGACCCCGACATCATCATGGTGGGCGAGGTGCGGGACTTCGAGACAGCCGAAATCGCGGTGAAAGCCGCCCTCACCGGCCACCTGGTCCTGAGCACCCTCCACACCAATGACGCCCCGAGCACCATCAACCGGCTGCTCAACATGGGCGTCGAGGCCTTCCTGGTCGCCTCCGCGGTAAACCTTGTCCTGGCGCAAAGACTTGTGCGCCGCGTGTGCAACGAATGCAAGATGATCGAGGACGTGTCACCCGAAACGCTCCTCGATCTCGGGGTGCGCGAGGATGAGCTTGGAACCTTCAAGTGCTATAACGGCCAGGGATGCATCGTGTGCAACGACACGGGATACCGCGGCCGCATCGCGCTCTATGAGGTCATGCCGATGCACGAGCAGATTCGCGAACTGGTGCTCATGGGCGCCTCGGCGGCGGAGATCAAGAAGGAATCCACCCGCCTGGGCATGATAACGCTTCGGCGAAGCGGCATAAACAAGCTCAAGGAGGGGGTTACGTCCGTTGAGGAAGTGATCCGGTCCTCGGCAAAAGACTGACGCGGGATGGTGGGTGGCAGATGTTGGGTCTTGGATGTTGGATGGCGGATGTTGGGTGTTGGATGTTGGATGGCGGATGTTGGGTGTTGGATGTTTATCCGCGTTCCCGTGCTCCCGGGGCTGTTGCCGGAATAAGGAATTGTTGAAAAAGCTCTCGATTCCGGCAGTCCGGGCGGGGATCAACCCCGCCCCTACATCCAAATGGCCGCATACATCCAAAAGACCGCATCACGCCCTCCGCAAATTCGTAGGGGCGGGGTTGATCCCCGCCCGGACTGCCGGAATAGTAAGATCTGACCGTCTCGGAATGTATTTTGGTTAATCCACGCCCCGGCAAGAACCCGCGGTTTGGGCAACGAGAAACGCTGCGTTGGCCT
>JBAQYM010000063.1:0-5381 GCA_049300095.1 Syntrophobacteraceae bacterium | reverse complement strand
AGGGGCTGTTGCCCAAAGAAATATTCAGGCTGCGCGACCATACAGCCGGACGTGAGTCCCCCTCCCTGCGATGGGAGGGGTTAGGGGAGGGTGTTGAATTTTCAAGTACTTACGACCCCCTCCCCCTACCCCTCCCGCCAAGGGAGGGGAGACCTCCGCCCTGTTTTGGCCACACCTGTCGTAACTTTTGCATTTGGGCAACTGGCCCTCAACCCCGCCCCTACGGATTTACGGCGGGTCTGATACCGCCCTTTGGACGCAGGGGCGGGTCTGATACCGCCCTTTGGACGTAGGGGCGGGGTTGATCCCCGCCCGCGCGGGGGGGCCGGTTCCGGCCTCCCCCGTCGCGGGGCGAGGGGTCCCGGTATCCGTCGCGGGGATCATCTGCCCTGCAGGGTGATTGCCGAGCGGGGACGGGTCCCGGCATCCGTTGAAGGGACCATTAACCCTTCATGGTCATTGCCGAGCGCGGCTTGATGTTCGTAAGCACCCAGGTGGTAATATCCTGGAGCTTCGCGCCCGGTTCGAAGATTTCCTTGATCCCGATTTCCTTGAGCTTGGGGATATCTTCGAGGGGGAAGATGCCTCCCCCGATCACCGAAATGTCCTCGGCCTTATTCTCTTTCAGGAGCTCGAGGATCTTCGGGAACGAGTAGGTATGGGCGCCGGAGAGAATGCTGAGGCCGATCAGGTCCACGTCTTCCTGGATGGCGGTGCTCACGATCTGCTCGGGCGTCTGGTGGCACCCCGTGTAGACGACTTCAAAGCCGGCGTCCCTGAACGCGCGCGCTATCACGCGGGCGCCGCGGTCGTGGCCGTCGAGGCCGGGCTTGGCAACCAATATGCGCAGTTTCCTTTCTTTTGCCATGGAAACACTACCTCCCTGTATATTCTGTAAAAAATAACCATCGCCCCGGGCACGCGGCCCGGTCCGGCCGGGTTTATCGACGCAACAGCCTAGAAGGACCCCGGATCGGTATAGATCCCGAAAGCATCCCGGTAGAGGTCGCAGCACTCCTGCTCGGTGGCCCCGGCGCGCACCGCCTCGATGAGGGCCGGCATGATGTTGTTTTCCCAGCACGGCGGTCCCTCGCACCTGCGGCGCAACTCGTCCATGGCCCTGCGGAACCTGTCCTTGTCGCGGTCCTGCTTGAACCGGTCGGTGCGATCCACCTGCATGCGCTCGATCGTGTCGTCGATCTTGAGGACGAATTCGAGCTCGCCCCGCTCGGAGGCGTACTTGTTCACACCGATGATGATCTTCTCGCCCGATTCGACCTGCTGCTGGAAGTGGTAGGCCGCGTCGGCGATCTCCATCTGCGGGAAATCACGCTCGATTGCCGCGACCATCCCGCCCATGTCGTCGAGCCTCTTGATGTACTCGTTGGCTTCCTCTTCCATCTTGTCGGTAAGCGCCTCGACGAAGTACGAGCCCGCGAGCGGGTCGATCACGTTGGTGGCGCCCACTTCGTCGGCGAGGATCTGCTGGGTGCGAAGGGCGATGAGCACGGCCTCCTCGCTCGGGATCATGTAGACCTCGTCGAGCGAATTCGTGTGGAGCGACTGGGTCCCGCCGAGGATGGCGGCGAGGCCCTCGGTGGTGGTCCGGATGACGTTGTTGTAAGGTTCCTGCGCGGTAAGCGAGCACCCGGCCGTCTGCGTATGGAACCGCATGAGCATCGAGCGCGGGTCTTTGGCCTTGAAGCGCTCTTTCATTATCCGCGCCCAGATGCGGCGGCTCGCCCGCATTTTGGCGATTTCCTCGAAAAAGTCGATGTGCGAGTTCCAGAAAAAGGAGAGCCTGCCCGCAAATTCATCCACGTCCAGGCCCCTCTTGATCCCTTCCTCGACGTAGGTGATGCCGTCGTAGATGGTGAAGGCGAGTTCCTGCACGGCGGTGGCGCCCGCCTCGCGGATGTGGTAGCCGCTTATGCTGATCGTGTTCCAGCGCGGGACCTCGCGCGTTCCGAACTCGACCGTGTCGGTCACGAGCCTCAGGCTCGGCTCGGGCGGAAGCATGAGGGTCTTCTGCGCGATGAACTCCTTGAGGCAGTCGTTCTGGATCGTGCCGCCGAGCTTTTTGCGCGAGTAGCCCTCGTTTTCGGCGTTGGCGATATACATGGCCCATACGATCGAGGCGGGCGGGTTGATCGTCATGGACGCCGTGATCTGTTCGAGGTTGATATTGGCGAAAAGGCGCTGCATGTCCTCGATGGTGTCGATGGCCACGCCGCACTTTCCGCACTCGCCGCGGGCAAGGGGCGAATCGGCGTCGTAGCCCATGAGCGTGGGGAAATCGAAGGCGGTGCTGAGGCCCGTTTCGCCGTGATTTATCAGGTAGTGAAAGCGGTTGTTCGTGTCCTCGGACGTCCCCAGGCCCGCGAACATGCGCATCGTCCAGAGCCGGGCGCGGTACATCGTGCTCTGCACGCCGCGGGTGAAGGGATAGAAGCCGGGGTAGCCGATTTCCTCGAAAAAGTCCTTGTGGGCGATGTCAAGCGGCGTGTAGAGCGGCTTCACATCGAGGTCCGAAACGGTGGAAAACCGCCCCAGCCGCTCGGGCATCTTCTTCAGGGCCTTATTATACTCCGCCAGCCACTCATTGTGTTCTGTCTCCATCCTTTCAAGCGCTGATTCGGAAAGAATCTTTTTTCCCATCCTGACCTCCTGAAACCGGTGAAAGTGTTCACGTTAAAAAAGGGGTTCGATCTGGAATGACCGGATCAATAATTGTGCTGGAAAAGAGCGGGCGGCAGATCTCGAGACGGCAAATCGAGAACGGAAGGCGGGCCGTCTTTAAGTGACGCTAAATCATAATCGGTTGCTCGAATCTCGAATCGGGGAGATCTTTGAAGTAAACACCGGCCTGCATTCCGAGCAGTCGGGCGGCACCGGCGAAAGGAACGGGGAAAGGGGATCGAGAAGGTTTGCTAAACCCGGAATAAGAATGCAAAATTTCAAATACGCCCGGTGGATCGACTCGACGATAAACCGCAATCAATTAAACAGAGAGGTTTGACGTTGTCAAACAGTTTTTGCTTGACCGCGCGTGCAAACTTCTGTAGTAAAAAGGCGTACTAATCCCGGAACGCACACATCAAAAGTCCACCCTCATCGGGAATCACCTCTGGTTCGATTTCGTCCTCTCCGCGGCTGACTCCGGAAAAAGCAACACTCAGGCGGCATTTGGCCGAATTCGGTGTGTTCCTCCACTGACGGATAGAAAAGTTCATTCCGCGTCGAATGCCGCGGGCGCTTTGCAACCGAACGGTCCTATTCAGGGCGTCCGCCATACGAGTCTTTGTCTCGACCCGCGCCGGCGCGCCGGCCGGCATCCTCTTCCCGAATCGTCTATTTAGAATTTCTACAAGAATAGTTCTCTTTGAAAATAGGCCCGCTCAATTCGAGATTACGTTGCGCTCGAGATGGTGCTGATATCCGGGCCTCACAAAATCCCCCCTGCCCCCTTTTCTAAAGGGGGCAGGGGGGATTTTGGACGCAACCCGGTATGAGACCTGATGCGAACCATTATTTCCCGGATTCCTGATTTCAGCGGGTCGAAGGAGTCCGCATCGCATTTATCGTGCGCCGGACCATGAGGTCCGGGACATTGAATTCTTGGCCAATTGCCAGGCGAGACCGGCTAATCGTTTGATTCGGGTAAAGACCAAACCGTGAGGACTTCTGAAGTCCCGGAAAGGAGGTGGCTCGGCGGGGACGCCGTTTTGCCGACCGGTCGATACGGTAACAGCTAACATTTCAGGAGGTGAATATGGCAGATGTTTTGAAACCGCGCTGGGGGCAGCCCGCCACCGGCATTATTTCAACGATTGCATTCTTTCTGATAGCATGGCTCACCTGGTATCTTTTCAGCGATCCTCGCGGCCCCGTTGGTTCTTTTCCCTATCCGTTCGTCCTCTACCTTGCCATGATGATTTTGGTGGGCCTATGGCAACACATGTTTCTCGGCGACTGGCCATTCCAGAACATCGGCCAGCCCTGGCGAGGGGTGATCGAAACCATCGTCAACCTGGTGGTGGTCTGGTTTGTCATCCACGTCGTTTTTTACAGGATCCTGGGGCTGGGATTTAATTTTCTCAGCCAGGTGAACCTGGAAACGCTCGCGGCGGCGGGAAAGATCGTGCTGCCCGGGCCCGAGGGCAAGAAGCTCGCCCTCGAAGCGCTGACCACCCCGACTGCGAGGTTTGCGGAACGTGCCGTCGTGTGTTTTGTGCTCATCGGGTTCTATTCGTATCCATTCGTGACGATCCTTTTCGGCAAATGGCCCATCCGGCCAAGCGACCTCACCCAACCCCAGGCCGGGTTTGCCGAACTCGGCTGGTGCACGATGCTGACCCTTTTCTTCTACACCATCCTGATCGTGCCCTTCTGGGGGATGATCTGGGGCGCCGCCTTCGGGACCTCCGTGGGCTTCAACACCCCATGGTGGGGCGATATCGCGGGGACCAAACACGTCCACTGGGTCTTCGGGTGGTGGGAATGGATGATCATCGTTCTTTTTATGACGCCAAACGTGTGGCGCATGAAGCCCTGGACGCTGATAAAGCTCCCCCAGCCGTGGAAGGGGACCATTTCATTCATTCTGAACGTCATCTTCGGGTATTTGCTGGCATGGCTTTGCGTGAAGCTTGCCTACCTGTGGATCGACATGGGCGACCTGGTTAAACACCTGCCGGCGGGTGACAAGGGAGACGCGACGCGCTTTCTCTGGTATCACGCCGCCGAGATTGCCGGCTTCACGTTGATTCCCTTCCTGCAGTGGCACCACTATTTCGACGACATGTGCCCGCAGGCGGACAAGGATTCCTGGGGTGCGTTCTGGTTCAGGACGCTTGGCGTGGCCATCCTCACGGTGGTCAACTACATTCTTTTCTATCACGTTAATTTCGGCTACTGGGGACTCGGGAACCACCACATGCACGGCGGGCTCTCCGAGAGATTCATCCACGGCGAATCCCTGATCTGGAACTTCTGGTGGATCATTCCGCTTCTCTGGAACGAGTGGTTCTTCCACAAATGGCCCTTCTACGCGCATGAGCATCACTAGAGGGGACCGCTAAGGAGATAAGGAGAGGACCGCTAAGGATGGGACCGCTTGATCCGGCCCCATCGAGTCGGATCGAAAACAAGGCGCCGGGGTCTCAAAGCCCCGGCGCTTCTATCATTCCCGCTCACTCTTCAGGGGCTCCCGCTCGCTCTTCAGGGGCTGTTGCCCGAATCCTCACGACCGGGATGGTGGTTGCACATCACCGTAAAAGACTACCGGAATAAATCCGTGGGAGCGGCTTGCAGCCGCGACGGGCGTGCCAGAGCGACGAGATCGCGGTTAGAGCCCAAAGCGTTGCCTGAAGATGAGCCCG
>JBAQYM010000062.1:0-15227 GCA_049300095.1 Syntrophobacteraceae bacterium | reverse complement strand
ATCCGTGGGAGCGGCTTGTAGCCGCGATGGGCGTGCCAAAGCGACGAGATCGCGGTTAGAGTCCGGGGCGTTGCCACTGGGACGCGCATCCGCCGCCATGGCGAGTCCATCGCGGCTACAAGCCGCTCCCACCGGGGGTTGGGCTGTTTGCACTTTTCACGTGATGGTTCGCAATCTTTTTGGACAACAGCCCCTCAACCCCGCCCCTACGAATTTACGGCGGGCCTGATGCCGTCCTTTGGGCGTAGGGGCGGGGTTGATCCCCGCCCGGACTGCCGGAAAGGAAAGGACCGACCGTCTCGAACGTATTGGGATTGAATCCGCACCTGGGAAAGGACCTGTGGTTTGGGCAACAGCCCGTTGAGGGACGGTTGCTCCACAGGCGGACCGGCCCGGGCATGAAACCCTTCGGCAACGGATTTTACAGGCGTTCACCGGCTAATAATCGAACTCGGCGGGGGGCGGGGAGAATCGTTCGAATTCTTCGATCAGTTTTTCCTCTATCATGCCGTCGAATTTGACGCTGACCGAGCAGTCTTCGAGCGGATGAAACCGGACGGCCACGATCGTGCCGTTCTGGTTTATCGTTTTCGAGGCGTTCGTCTGGGGGTGAACGTAGCGGACGTTCACCTTCTGGCCGAGAAGCAGGTTGGCCGTTTCTTTTTTTGTGATCCGCACCAGGAAACCGGCCCCGCCGCGCGAGATGTCGATCACGTCCACCCTGAAAGGCTTTCCGACAGGTATGGCCGCCACGCTCATCAGGTGGGCGTCCCCCCTTCCCCACACCTGGGCCCGCCGGAGGCTGCGGCGGTCCAGTTCTCTTTCCGCGATCAGGTCTTTTATCTTTTTCGACCGCGACGCAAAATCCTGAAGCTTCGATTCGAGCACCGGGGAGCCGGTTTTCCAATACCTCAGGACCTCCGCGTCCAGGTAACTCACCTCCGCGCTGCCGAGGGTCACCATCGAAGTGGTGCACATGTTGCTCGAGAAGAAGGTGTCCTCGCCGGCGATATGCCCTCTTCCGAGCATCTTGAGGAGCACCTCCCGGCCGTCTTTGAGGTAGAAAATCTTGAGGCGGCCGCTGTTTACGAAATAGAGCCTGGGCTTATGCTCGCCCTGGGCGTAAACCGTCGTGTCGGGGGCGTACGACTCCGTCTTCAATGCGAAGTAGAGCACGTTCGCCTCTTCGACGCTCAGGCTGTCGTAGAGCTTGCCCCAGATTTCACGGTGCCCCTTATCGATCGCCTCACTTTTTTCCTCTTCGATGATTTCGCCCGATCGGATGATTTCAGCGAGAGCCAGCGGGTCGATTTCGAAGATGCGGTCGCGAAGGGCCTCGGCGGCCCTGAAATTCTTCTCCTTGGCGCAGGCGGTCACGAGCTCGAAGATGAGCTTAACGGCCGCCTCCTTATTGTCCTCGTCCAGGTATTTTCGTATCAGTTCTTCCTGTTCTATAATGCTTATGTTTTCCATCTGCTCTCCGGCAATGGGCTGCGCGTTGCGGATTGCGACTTACGAGTCACGAATTACGGGGTTACGGGTTACGAGTTACGAGTTTACAGGCCATAGGTCACAGGACACAGGCCACAACAGGTTACAGGCCACAGGTTACGGGGAGCGGGTTGCGAGCCAGTGTTCATCCGGAAACCCCGATCCAGCCGGGAGATGGAAGGATTTTCCCCCCTTTTCTAAAGGGGGGCAGGGGGGATTTTAATTAGCCAACATATTGATCCCAATGCAAAATCCCCCTAAATCCCCCTTTACAAAAGGGGGACTTCAAACCATCGCTCCCTCAAACCGTCGCTCCCATGAATACTTTCATTAACCGGTGGTTTCCGGATGAACACGAGCTCTGGGTTGCCGGACACCGGATAGCGGAATCCTCTCCGCTCATTGCCCATTATGCGAACACCCGGCAAATTTTCATTGACCCGCAACTCGCAACTCGCGACCCGCAGTTAGCAGCTCCTCCACACTATTGAATATCGGTATCCCCGCGAATAGCTTTACGCTTACTGTGCGGATCGGATAAGATATCTTTGCAAAGAATGTGCACCCCGCCGGGCCTTGCTTCCGGGTCGGGCAAAATCCATGCGGAAGGAGTGGAGGCCGTTTATCTCACGCGTGTCAGGCTGCCGGATGACTACCATTATATCCTGAGGGAGACCTATTCGGATAATGGTATTTTGAAATCCCGCGATCTCATGGATATGGGAAGGGACCCTTCCGCCCACATCCATTATCCGGGGGGAAGCGGTTTCTATTTCGATGCCGCCGTCGAGGACACCCTCCGGGCAAAGGGCGTGCCCTTCACGTCCGAGGAGATCGAAGATATCTTCGAGCCTTATCTGCGGGCGCGGTTCCGGGACATTATCGGGAGGTTCCGGAACAGGCGGAGCGGGCGGGTCAAGGTCGAGTGCGACCTCGAACGGCTCGTGCCGGACCAGCGAAGGGTGCATATTTTCGATGCCCGGAGGCTGTATTATCTGCGGTTCGGCCGTGTCGATTCGGGCGAGCTGGGGACGAGGCACTGGAAATTTCTAAATGTCTTCCTGTGCAAGTCGCGCGACGAGATCGAAAACGTTCTGGAAGCAATGGAGCGCCGGCTTCCCCCGAGAGAATACGCCACGTACGTTTATTCTTCGCTCGGGGTCCCGCTTTTTTATCCCCAACACATGAGAGACTATCCTCTGGCGCTGGACCGGGAAGAGATCGACGGGCACATCGTCGAGGAATTGTGCCGCCTCAACGCCGACGAGGTGTTTTTTCTGGGCGTCGAAAGCCGGGGGCGGGACCGCTTGCACCCCTACCTGACCAAATATGCGTGGCTCTATTTCGACTCCGGGTTCCAATCCGGGACATGGCCCGAGGAGCCCCTGTTCGGCGCGGATTTTCACCGCCCGCCCGCCCCGCCCCCGAGGACCGTGTCGGTCGAGTGCGCCCGCGAGGTCTTCGGCATATCGGCCGAGCAGTTTTCGCATATGACGAAAAAAGAGATCACGCGCATCTACAGGCGCAAGGCAAAGAAGATGCACCCCGACCGGGGCGGCGTCCACGACGAATTTGTAAAACTCTCGGAAGCCTACGAACAGCTTCTCGCCTTGAAGAAATAGCGGCGCGCATCCGCGCCGGGGGCCCCGGGGCCGCCGAGGCTCGACCTTGTAAACGCTCGCACAAGCCGGCCATAGGCCAGGATGGTCCTCGCCTGCCGTGGGAGCGGCTTGCAGCCGCGATAGTCTTGATTCCGGATACCGGAGGTTGATTGGCGCTTGTCCGGCCAATCGCGGCTGCAAGCCGCTCCCACACGCCATCGTCCGCATCCTGGCTACTGTTCTTATGTAAATGACCACGGTTCCAATTTGGAATCTATTTATATAAACCATCTTCCTTATTCTCGGCTCAAATCTGCGGGAGCGCCCGGTCATTTCCGCCGGCAGTGGATACGCTTCCTGTTTTCTTTGAGTATCCATCGGCGCGGGAGAAAAACTCTCATTTCGCAAGCAGGTGTTTCGGCGAAGGATTATGCTGCGGAAGCCGCTCCTGACAACTCCATATTGCCGCGCCTTATTTGGTTTTACTGCTAAAGTAGTTATTAGTCCTACCCATTTCATACCCACAAAAATCCCCCTTTACAAAACGGCCGTGTTCTCTGGTATAAGTCGTCAGGAAATATTTTATTGTATTTCTAATTCAAGATAATTTTTCCCGCATAGGTGCGAATGCGAAACGCCGGAATGTTATACTCACAGTTCCGGGGGACTGGTGTGCGTTTTCCCGTGCCCGTGGGATTGCGGTAACGACTCATCCGGTGGAATGGAACTGAAAATGCCCGACGAAAAAAGAAAGCACAAAAGATTCAAAGGAAAAGAGGGGGCTTTCGCGGCATTCCTCAGACCGAACGAACTCATCAATCTCGGCAACATCGTGGACATCAGCATGGGCGGACTGTGTGTCCGGTATCTTTCGACCGCGGATGCCGGAACCGAGTGCGCGGGGATCAAGATTTTCGGGAGCAACGGGCGTTTTATTCACGTGGACAAGGTGGAATGCAAGGTCGTCTACGACGTGGAAATTCCCGAGGGCTCCTGGGAACAACTGAGCACGAGACGTTGCGGGGTGCAGTTCGCGAACCTGAACGTCCGGCAAAAGACGATGCTGCAAGATTTTATCGAGCATTTCAGCCACGAGGAAAGCTTCTCGATCTAGGCGCTTCCCTGCCGCGGGCGAGGGCTCCCCTCGCGCTTCGAAACCGGCGGCGACCCACGCCCGGCCGGCATCACGGCCGGTAATGCGGACCTTTCCCTTCCTTCCAATGCGGCCCGGAATCAACACCGGCTCTCCCTCGTCCTTGACATCACCTCCATCATAG
Organism: Syntrophobacteraceae bacterium; assembly: GCA_049300095.1. Classification (GTDB taxonomy): domain Bacteria; phylum Desulfobacterota; class Syntrophobacteria; order Syntrophobacterales; family Syntrophobacteraceae; genus SbD1. Next base: position 10,858 of record JBAQYM010000062.1, on the reverse strand, counting down.
CTATCTCTAGAATCTGAAACTGTAATAAAATTTGAAACCGCATCAACGTGAACGCCATACCCGTTTGGCCGTGGCCCTATGGTTTGCCCGAGACGGCCCCGGCCTCCACAGGACTTTTTTGCCGATGAATTTTTCTCTGAGTCTGAACGCCGAATTCATTGATGCGCGGTACAGGAGCTGGAAATCGGACCCGCAAAGCGTCGGGCGCGATTGGCGGTTGTTTTTCGAGGGCTTCGAGCTGGCTGTTTCCCCGGACCGGTCGGGCGCGGGCTTTTGCGACAGGTCGGAGCTGCGGCGGCAATGCGGGGTCCAGGATCTCATCCACCGCTACCGGGATATCGGCCACCTGCTTTCCTGCCTCGATCCGCTGACCGAGTGCCCTCACAGCCACCCGCTGCTGGACCCGGCCGCTTTCGGCCTGACCGATTCCGACCTGGACCGGCGGTTTTTCACCCCGGACACGCTGTTTCCGGGAGAAGCCGGCCTCAAAGACGTCCTCTCCGCGCTTCGGGAGACGTACTGCCGCTCGGTGGGCGTGGAATACATGCACCTCCAGGACCCGAACGAGCGCCTCTGGCTCCAGGAACGCATGGAACCCACGCGCAACCGCGCGGCCATATCCGCCGAGGAAAAAATCCTGGTCCTCAACAAGCTCTGCCAGGCCCACTTCTTCGAGCACTTCCTCCACACGCGCTACATCGGGCAGACGCGCTTTTCCATCGAGGGCGCGGACGTGATCGTGCCCATGCTCGACGCGCTCCTGCGCCATGCGGCCATGAGCGGCTGCCGCGAGGTCCTGATAGGGATCGCGCACCGGGGAAGGCTCAATATCCAGGTAAACGTGCTCGGTAAGCCCTACGAATGGATTTTTTGCGAATTCGAGGAGCACTACGACCCGCAGTCGATCTACGGGGCGGGAGACGTCAAGTACCACAGGGGGTATCTCGCCGACCTCGAGTTGGGCGCGGGGCGGCTGCGCGTGTTTCTTGCCAACAACCCGAGCCATCTCGAAGCCGTGGACCCGGTGCTCGAAGGGATCGCCCATGCCAGGCAGGAACAGCTCGGCGACGAGGCGCGCGACCTGGTATTGCCGCTCCTTATCCACGGAGACGCGGCCTTCGCGGGCCAGGGCGTCGTCGCGGAGACCCTGAACCTTTCGCAGCTCGACGGCTACGGCACGGGGGGGACCCTGCACGTCATCATCAACAACCAGATCGGGTTTACGACCCTGCCCGAGCACGCCCGCTCGACCCGCTACGCGACGGACCTCGCCAAGATGCTCATGGTCCCGATCTTCCACGTCCACGGCGAAGACCCGGATACCGCCGTACAGGTCGTGAAGCTTGCCTTCGACTACAGGGCGAAGTTCAAGAAGGACGTGGTGGTGGATGTCGTCTGCTACCGCCGCTACGGGCACAACGAGGGCGATGAGCCCTACTATACGCAGCCGTCGATGTACGACCGCATAAAGGACCGTCCGCCTCTCTACCGGATATATTCGGACAGCCTCAGGGAATCGGGAGTGATCGGAGACGGCGAGGTGGACCGGATCGCCGGGGGCATCGAGAAGTGCATGGAGGTCGCCTACACGGCGGCCCGCGACAAGACGTGCGCCATGCCCGAGGAGCGCTTCTTCGAGGTGTGGGAGGGCGTGAGTGGCCGCTATTCGTTCGAGCCCGTTGAAACGGGGGTGGAGGCCGGGGCGCTGCTGGATATCAGCCGGAGGCTAAACGCCTTCCCCGCCGGGTTCTCGGTGCACCCGAGGCTCGCGCGCATTCTCAACAGGCGGGCCGAAACGGTTGAAGCGGGCGAGGGCATCGACTGGGGGACGGCGGAATCCCTGGCGTTCGCATCGCTTCTCGTCGAGGGCGCGCCGGTTCGCCTGAGCGGCCAGGACAGCGGCCGGGGGACCTTCAGCCAGAGACACGCCGTGATCTCGGACGTAAAGACCGGCGAGCATTACACGCCCCTAAACCACCTCGCGCGCGGCCAGGCCCTTTTCCGGGTCTACGACAGCATGCTGTCCGAAAACGCGGTGCTCGGCTTCGAGTACGGCTACTCGCTCGTAAGCCCCCACGCGCTCGTCATCTGGGAGGCGCAGTTCGGCGATTTCGCAAACAACGCGCAGCCCGTGTTCGACCAGTTCATATCGGGGGCCGAATTCAAATGGCAACGGCTGAGCGGCCTGACGGTGCTGCTGCCCCACGGATTCGAAGGCCAGGGGCCCGAGCATTCGAGCGCGCGCCTCGAACGCTGGCTCCAGATGTGCGCGCAGGATAACATGCAGGTGTGCTATCCGAGCACCCCGGCGCAGTATTTTCACCTCCTGCGGCGGCAGATGAAGCGCGGTTTTCGAAAACCGCTGATCGTCCTCACCCCCAAGAGCCTTTTGAGGAATCCGGCCGCCATGTCGAGGCTCCCGGAGCTTGCCGCCGGGCGTTTTGAAGAGATCATACCGGACGGGCCGGGGTTCGAGGGCGCATCAAGGCTGTTTTTTTGCGGCGGGAAGGTCTACTACGACCTGGCGGCAAAGCGGCGGCAGGCGGCTGATACGGATACGGCCCTCATCCGGGTCGAGCAGTTCTACCCGGTGGCGGAAGCGCGCCTGAAAGAGGTGGCGTCGATGTATCCGTCCGCCCGAAGCTTTTTCTGGGTCCAGGAAGAGCCACAAAACATGGGCGCATGGGAGTTCATGAGATCGAGGCTGAGGGCGGTAACGGGGGGAGACGAACCCGGCTACATCGGAAGGCCGGAGGCGGCGAGCCCGGCTTCCGGGTACCATACGTCGCACAAGCTGGAGCAGGAAGCTTTTCTCGAAAGAGCTTTCCCAGGAAAAACAGCTATTTAGTAGAAAGTATGTTGGATTAAGAACGTAGGTTGGATTAATAATGTAGGTTGGGTTAAGCGGTAGCGAAACCCAACAACCTTGGAAGACAGCCCCGTTGTGGCGTGGTCTCCTGACCGCGCCACTCGATGCGACCGCAGGTCTCCGATTTGTTTCACGGCCTCCAAGGAGACCTTCGGTCAGGTCCCGTGGCTCGGTCGGGAGAGGCGAGCGCGGAGCGAGATGACGGCTCCGATTTCGATTTTGGATTCTAATAGTTGACCATGTCTCATAGCTCATTCGTCGCTTAGCGTATATGCCGGGGTCCCGGAATGACAGACTCACACCCTATTTTTCGTTCGGTCTTGTATTTTTGGGGCCAAATATTCGGCCCAGTTATTGTTGGCCTGACTGTGGTATTCGTTATTACACTCTTTGTACAGCATAATCGGCTATACTTCTCATTCAGGAAAAAGTACCCCGAGATAGCCCAGAAGGAGATCCCGCATGTTTTTAATGACCTTCACCGCCATCCTGAAAAAGTGAACTATTTCTACCGCAAGAAAGCCATTCCGGTCTTGAAACAGGACCCGGACCTCTGGAACCTGCGACAGCAGGTGATCATCCTGACCATACTCGCGTTGGGTGTGCCGGTTTCATTTATGGCCATCGGTTTTATCCTTGTTATTATTTCGATGATCTATCGTGTGTGACATCATTGCGCATGAATGAGTTGGGTTTCGCTGCCGCTTAACCCAACCTACACCATCTACACCATCTTTCCGGGAAGAGACACGGGGCAGGAGAAATCATGAAGATAGAGGTCAAGGTGCCGGAGGTCGGTGAATCCGTTCGCGAGGCGCTGCTTGCGCAGTGGCTCAGAAAGGACGGCGAGCTGGTGCGGAAGGATGAAATACTTTTTGTGATCGAAACCGACAAGGTGACGCTGGAAGTGTCCGCGACGGCCGACGGGGTCCTGAAAATCCTGGTCGAAGAAGGCAAGACCGTCGAGGTGGGAACGGTGGTTGCCGTAATCGACACCGCCGGGGCCGAAAAGGAGGCTGAAGACGAGGCCGCAAAACCGCCGGGGCCGCCTCCGACAGATCGCGGAGCCGGGATCGAGCCCCCTCCGGCTGCGCCGGTCGAGGTGAAGCCCTCCGCCCCATCACCGTCACCACCGTCATCACCGTCGCCATCGCCGACACCGGCCCCGACGCCGGCGCTACCCGCCGAGTTCCCATCTCCGTCCGCCCCCGCCGAGGCCGCAACGGGCGTGAAGCCGATCATCTCTTCATCCGTGCGCTCGCTTGCCGAGGAAAAAGGGGTGGACCTTTCAGCCGTCACCCCGACAGGCCCCGGAGGCCGGATCACCGAAGGCGACGTGCTGCTCTTCCTGGAGCAGGGCGGCGGCCGGGAAGCCGAAAAGATCGCCGCCCCCGGACCGGTCCCGTCAACCCCCGCATCGCGGCTGCAAGCCGCTCCCACAGAGGGGCATGTTCCCGAGGGGTATGTTCCCGAGGGGACGACCTCGGGGGGACATGTTCCAGCGGGACCGAGCGCGGCGGGACACGTTGTCCGGAGGCCGGGCGCGCTTGAGGGCGTCGCGGAGGGGGGGACGGTAAGAAAACCCATGTCTCCGCTCCGGCAGCGCATCGCGGCGCGGCTTCTCGAATCGCGGCGCAACACCGCGATGCTCACAACGTTTAACGAAATCGACATGACGCGCGTCCAGGAACTCCGGAAGCGCTACGGGGAGGATTTTCGGCAAAAGCACGGGGTGCGCCTCGGCATCATGTCCTTTTTTGTGAAGGCAAGCGCCGCCGCGCTCGGGGAAATGCCCGTGGTAAACGCCTACATCGATGGAAACGACATCGTGTATCAAAATTTCCGCCACATCGGTGTCGCGATCGGGGCCGAGCGGGGCCTGATCGTCCCGGTCATCCGGAACGTGGACAGGCTCGGGTTTCCCGATATCGAGCGCGCCGTTCTCGATTTTGTCGCAAAAATTTCGGAAAACCGGATCGGGCTCTCGGACCTCGAGGGGGGGACGTTTACGATCACAAACGGCGGCGTTTACGGCTCGCTTCTGAGCACGCCGATACTCAATCCGCCCCAGAGCGCCATCCTCGGGATGCACAAAATCGAGGAGCGCCCCGTCGCGCTCGGCGGGCAGGTGGTGGTCCGTCCGATGATGTACGTGGCCCTCAGCTACGACCACCGCATCGTCGACGGCAGGGAGGCGGTAACTTTTCTAAAAAGAATCAAGGACCTGGTGGAAAATCCCGAACGAATGATGATGGAGCTTTAGATGCCCGGCCCCGAGACATTCGACCTGCTGGTGATCGGCGCCGGCCCCGGCGGGTATGTCGCCGCCGTCCGCGCCGCCGAACTCGGGATGAAGACCGCCTGTGTCGAGAAGGCGTCCGAGCCGGGAGGGGTGTGCCTGCGCATCGGCTGCATCCCGAGCAAGGCCCTTCTCGAATCGACCGAGTATCTCGATTTTGCCCGCAACCGCTTCGCCGAGCACGGGATCGGCGCGGGAAACCTCTCGATGGACCTCGCGAAGCTGATGGAGCGCAAGAACGGCATCGTCTCCGGCCTGGCCGGAAACGTCCGCAGGCTTCTCGAAGAAAACAAGGTCGGGCTGATCCACGGAACGGCCAGGCTCAGGTCCGGGAGCGAGGTCGAAGTGACGGGGGCGGACGGGAAGGTCCTGCTTGTTCGGGCGCGCTCGGTCCTGCTTGCCACCGGGAGCGAACCGGTGCTGCTCCCCTTTCTGCCGTTGGACGGCAAGAATGTCATCAGCTCGACCGAGGCCCTGTCGCTCGAGTCCGTGCCCGGGCGGCTGGGGATCGTCGGCGGGGGATACATCGGGCTCGAGTTGGGATCGGTTTGGGCGCGGCTCGGCTCGAAGGTTACCGTCATCGAGATGCTCCACGCCATCGCCACCGCCCTGGACGGCCAGGCGGGAAGGCTTCTCGACCGGCTGCTGCGGAGGCAGGGCTTCGATATTCGGACCAGGACCAGGGTGGTGCATTCCGAGGCGGGCGAAAAAGAGGTGACGCTGACCATCGAGGCCGGCGGCAAGGAGGAGCGGGCCGTCTTCGACAAGGTCCTGGTTGCGGTTGGCAGAAAGCCCCTCACGGGCGGCCTGGGCATCGAGGACCTCGGGGTGGCGCGCGATTCCAGGGGCTTTATCGTGGTTGACGGCAAATACCGCACCAGCCTCGCCGGGGTCTATGCCATTGGAGACCTCATCCCCGGCCCGATGCTTGCCCACAAGGCCTCGGCGGAAGGAATCGCCGCCGTCGAGGGCATGGCGGGCTTCGAGGTCGAGGTGGACTACGACGCCATCCCCTCGGTTGTCTACACATCGCCCGAGGTGGCGAGCGTCGGGAAAACGGAAGAAGAGCTCAAGGGGCTCGGGATCGAGTACCGGGCGGGGGTCTATCCCTTCGCGGGGACCGCCCGGGCGCGCTGCCTCGGGGAAACCGACGGGTTTGTAAAAATCCTTGCCCATGCCCGCTCCGACCGCATCCTGGGCGTCCACATCCTCGGCCCGCGCGCATCGGAGCTGATCGCCGAATGCGCCCTTGCGATGCGTCTCCACACGACGGCCGAGGACCTTCGCCGGACCGTCCACGCACATCCCACCCTGGCCGAGGCGGTGCACGAGAGCGCGATGAATCTGGCGAGGCGGCCGTAACGTTCAGCCCACGCCCTTCCGCCAGTCCGGGCGGGGATCAACGGGCTCTTGCCCCAATGCAAAAGTTACGACAGGAGTGGCCAAAACAGGGCGGAGGTCTCCCCTCCCTTGGCGGGAGGGGCGGGGGAGGGGGTCGTAAGTACTTGAAAATTCAACACCCTCCCCTAACCCCTCCCGTCGCAGGGAGGGGGACTCACGTCCAGCCCGATTGCCGCGAGACTGCATATGTATTTGGGCGACAGCCCCTCAACCCCGTCCCCACACATCCCGGCGGCCCGGCGCCGTCATTGAAATGTAATGGGGCCGTCGCTTCTTTACGGCGGGCCGGAAAGCCCGTCATGGAGCGATGACCGCTGGTTTGCACGCCTTTTAGCTGCCATCCTCCCACCTTCCGCCTCCTTTCTTTTTCCTTTGACAAAATACTCCGAATCCATGCATTACTACTCCGGTCTATTTGATTACACCGTCCGCGGGGACACTCGAAGATAACAAACCGGTCAAACACGAAAGGGTTACTCATGCCATACAGGACCACCGTTGCCATCTTGATCACGGCGCTCGGTTTGCTGTTCCTCCCACCCGCCTCCCCCTGCGCCGCCGGGGGCGAAGAAGCCAAAGTCCAGGCGGCGGCGGCGGTTATCAGGGAGATAATGGAGATCCCGGAAAGCGCCATTCCTCCGAGCCTCCTGCAGAACGCCTACGGCATAGCGATTTTCCCCGACCTTCTCAAGGCGGGGTTCATCGTGGGCGGCCGGTACGGCACGGGAATAATGGTGGTGCGCACCGCGGACCGCACCTGGAGCAACCCGGTCTTCTTCAGCATTATCGGAGGCAGCGTCGGGTTCCAGATAGGGGCCCAGTCCACCGACATCATACTGGTCTTCAACAGCATACGGAGCCTGGATTCCATAACGGGCGGGAAATTCACGCTCGGAGCGGACGCCTCGATCGCGGCCGGTCCCGTGGGGAGGCACGCGGAGGCGGGAACGGACATCCAGTTGCGGGCGGAGATTCTTTCGTATTCGAGGAGCAGGGGGCTTTTTGGCGGGGTTGCCCTCGAAGGGGCCGGAATGCAGGTCGACTACGGAGCAAATGCGGCCTTCTACAATATCCCCGGACTTCTCCCGATGGACATTTTCACCAACCGCAACCTCCAGGCCCCGCCGGTGGCCGGGGAATTGAGGAATGTTCTGAATTACTACGCCCGCCCGTAGGGTGAGGCGCCGGATACGGGATGCCGGGCCTCGCTTGATCCGGACATCCGCTCAAAACGCACGGGCGGGGGTTTTCCCCCGCCCGTATTTATTTCCGGTCTTATGTAATTCCAGTGCCGGGATTCGCTCCGATTCAGTTATGCACAGCAAAGATCTTCCGCCATCCCCTTAAACCATGCAAACCCTGTTTCGCCCTTCTCTTTTGGCGCGGTACATCGCTTCGTCCACGCGAATGAAGGGCATGTCCGCGTCCGTGTCCGTGGGCCGCGCTTCGGTCACGCCGAGGCTTATCGTCACGGGAATTTCCTCGTCCATGAAGCAAAAGCGGGTCTGTTCGATCCGGTTGCGAAGTTTTTCGGCAATTTTTTTGGCATCCTGCGCGGTGCTCCCATGGAGGATCGCTATCAGCTCCTCACCGCCGTAGCGGGCCAGAAAATCCGCCTTGCGGAGACTCGACTTGATCCTCTTCGCTATTTCATGGAGGCACTTGTCCCCGGCGCGGTGTCCGTAGAGGTCGTTTACGTTCTTGAAGCGGTCCACGTCGATGAGGATCAGGCTGAAAGGCTGCCCATCGCGGTGGTAGCGCTTGATGCTGTCGTATATCTCCAAATCGTAGGCGCGGCGGTTGTTGATTTCCGTCAGGGCGTCGATCAGGACTTCCTTTTCAAGCGCGTTCGCGCGCTCCGTCACCTGGTGTATCTCATCGTTGTATGTACTGACGCTCCGCTGCAGTTCGGCGATTTTCGAATCCGCTTCCTGAAGCCGGACCATGTCTTCCTGCCGCTTCATCGCTATGGCCTTGCCTATGGCCGTCAACTTCGAGGCGAGGAGGCTGCCCGAATTCTCGAAACCATTGGTGACGACCTTATTCATCTCTTCGGTATGCGAGAGTATGTTGCAGCAAAACTTGTCGTTCAACAGGTAAGTCTCGCGATTGTGGCTCTGATACGAGAAGAGCTGTTTTTCCATGCCGATCAGGTCCTTGCTCAACTCGGCCAGGAAATCGTTTGCGTACTGGACTTCCTCGACGACGCGGCTGACAAGGAGCCTGGTCATGGCGGCGCAATCATCCCCGGTGGCGGCCAACTCATCTATCGTGTTGCAGCTTCTCATCCGCTGATCGAGGTCGGTGAAGCCCTTTGAGTATTCCCCCCTGGATATGGGCGTAAGCTCGGCAAGCAGTTTTTCATAGGCGCCGCGCATGCGCGAAAAGATCGGAGAATCGGGCCCGGGGGCGGACTCGGTCTTTTTCAACGAAACCCGCGCCGGCAGCGCCTGGGGAGAGGCGGCGAACGGGGGGGCCCCGGCGGGACCGTCGAGGTGCTCGTTGATGGCCAGAAAGTCTATCAGCGCTTTTCTTGTCGATAGCGCAACGCGGAGGGAATCCACCGTCAGTTGACGCTTCTCCGTCGAGAATTCTTTAAGGGTCTCTATTAATATCTCGGAAAGCAGCTCAAACGAGCCCATTTACCCCTCCACAAACCCCGGCCCGGTCTTTCAGTATCTCATCTTTCACTTTCAGCTTCATCCCGGCGCCACTCGCGGCCATATCAGAAGACGGTCCAATTCATTGACGGGATATGTTCCTGCAACTTCGAAATACTTTTAAGGTATGCATGGACATTCATAATCGCGTCGGTGTCATTTTCGTCAAACCGGATTCCCACTTCGGCAAATTTGCCGTCCTGGCGGATGGTCTGCACAATCCCGCGAATCACCTGAGGTCCGGCAAGTCCCGTAAGTTGAAACGAGATGTAGAGGGCCTCACCCGTTTCGAGGACGGGGAGATCGCTCTCTTCGGTTTCTATCGAGAGTCGGCAACCCCCGACGCTCAAATCCACCACCACGCCCAGCATCTCGTCTTCTCCGATTTGCACCTGGGCGGGCATGAGACTGACCAGGCGCTGCGCCTTGCGCAGGTCCAGGACTTCGATCATGCGGGGATAAGATAAAAACAGCATAAGCGCCGGCTTGAGCACCCGGCCCAGGACATGGGAGCCAAACCCGTATACGCCCCCCGCGAACATGTAGCGCACGGTGACCTGGTTCCCCTCGACGAGCTTGCCCAAAACCCCGGGAATTGCGGGAATGCTGACTATGAGGAATGACTCGGGGACCATGCCGATCAGGACGCCCGTGAGCTTGAGGTCATCGCCCCTGGCGCCCGCCTGGAGCTGCAGGCGCGTGCCCAGCTCGATACAGAGCATTCGGCCCCGGAGCATTTCCTCCCTGACTTCATCACTTTCCATGTTCCCGATCTCCTAGGACATGCTTCCCGGCGATACCGGCGAGCGAAATCCGCCACGAAGCCCCCTCTTAGGGACGGCCTTTTCAAAACACCCGCATTGCTGAAGGGGTTGCGGTCCTCGACATGAGAAAAACAGCATGAAGGCGGTTCGCAGAAGTTGGCACGCGGACACCACCGCCGCGGGATTGCTTCCCGCAGCCCCTCGGACGGGACGGCGGCACCCCTGCGGAATACGGCCGGAGGCGGCGTGGAACGGCGCAAACTGGAGTTCAGGTAAACGAAAGCGGCATCCGGTGTCAATACTTTTCGCTCAATCTTTGTTGCAAAATGTTTCGTCAAATGCGGCTTCGGCGGATATCGTGCCGACGATCAGGTCCGCGAGCCGATTGCGGCGTTTTGCTTGCTCACTTAATCGTCATTTTCTTGAAAACGCTGAAAGGATTTGGAATCGGTGAGTAGGGAAAAAGGAGAATCTATATTGATTATTTTCGGTGGCGGAAGGGGGAGGCGCCGTCGAACCGGCACGTCCGGGCTGAAGGCAGTGACTGACCGTCTTGATGGCACTTGGGTGAATTCATTCCCGAAAAGGGACCGGCCGGACCGGCAACAGCCCGTGAACACACAGGATTCCGGCTTCCGCCGGTGGCCGTCCAACCCAAGGGAATACCGTTAACTTCAATACTGTTCGCTTAGCGCTAATGGGTGAACAACGCCTGCTTTTCTGAAAACAATTATGGGAGTCGGCAAGATGTCCTCGTTCCCATGCTCCAGCGTGGGAATGCATAGGGGAGGTTAATCCCACAGTCCACTATATGCATTCCCACGCTGGACGGGCTGTTGCCCAAATCCTCATGACCGAAATGGTG
>JBAQYM010000061.1:0-4682 GCA_049300095.1 Syntrophobacteraceae bacterium | reverse complement strand
GCCCCAACTTGCCATCTACGCTGGACACGACTGCTTGCCATAATAGCACAAAATCGCAAGTTTTCATCACCGGGGGTGAAGCAAATCTTCATGATCGTTGGGTTAAGCGATAGCGAAACCCAACGGGCACTGTTCCTGTTGCGAAGAGATGTTGGGTTTCGCTATCGTTTAACCCGACCTACGGGATTTGCTATATCCCGCCCGGAAAATGAAACCGAAAAAGCCTCTCGATGCGTTCGACGGACTGTTTGTGCGCTCTTTGGAGCGGTTCGTCCTGTTGGAGGAGTTCGGCAAGGGTGCGATAAAATTGCCCTATGTTGTCGATCTTTTGACAGAGGAGCATGAAATCGGCGCCGCAGGCCAGGCCCCGTCTCAGGACTTGCTCCGGTGTAAAGTTGCCGCCGATTGCCGCCATATCGAGATCGTCGCTGAATAGTATCCCGCCGAAGCCGAGTTTTTCCCGCAGCCAGTGGGTGTTGATTTCCCGGGAGAGCGTCGCGGGCAGGTCCGGGTCGATTGACGGATAGACGGCGTGGGAGGTCATCACGCAGTGGACCCCCGCTTCAACCGCGGATGCAAACGGGATGAGGTCCCGCCGGAATGCCTCGGCGCCGTCGTCAAAGATCACGGGCGTGAAGTGGTGCGGGTCCAGGGCGGCCCGGCCAAGGCCGGGGAAATGCTTTGCCGTTGCGGAAACGCCGTTTTCCTGGAGGGTCCTTATCCAGACCCGGCCCAACTCGGCCACCTTTGCGGGCTCGGACCCCAAAGACCTCGGGTGCATGAAATGGTCGCCCTTCGGGACCACATCGAGCACGGGGGCGAAATTTATATGGACCCCTATCTCGACAAGATCGGCGGCGGCCGTGCGGGCCCACCCGGCGATTGCCTCGGGGCCTTCTGCGGCCATGGATTGTGCCGAAGGAAGGTTCGTAAAATAGGGTGTCAGCCTCTGGACCGTTCCCCCTTCCTGGTCTATCGCCACCAGGATGGGACGGCCGAGTTCTTCCCGGGCAAATTTTTGGGCATCCGCGACGAGGTCCTTTATCTGGTCCCGACCCTCGATGTTTCTTCTGAAAAGGGCGATGCCGCCCGGGCGAAACTCGCTCATCAGGTGCTTGAGTTCCCCCTCGAGGCCAAAGCCCCTGAAACCCACAAAAAGGTGTATCCCGGGCTCATCCAGTCTCAATTGCACTCTCCCGCTGTTCACCGTGTGCCGTTCACTGCTCACTCTTCACTGTTCACTCTATCCCACATGCCTGAGCGCCTCGGCTATCCGCACGCGCCCGGCGCGCAGAATGGGCGGCAGGGCCGAGATTATTCCGATGCCGAAGCTCACCAGGGCGCACAGCGCCAAGGTCTTCCAGTGAATGTTAAAGACGGGCAGGAAGCTGCTCATCTTTTCCGCGAAAACATGCGCCACCGGGAATGAGATCGCGATCCCGAGAAGCCCCCCGAGCATCGAGATGAACACGGATTCGCCCGCGATGAGCATACAGAGATGCCTGTTGCCGAAGCCCATCGTCTTGAGGGTGGCGTATTCGGGCATGCGCTCGCGGGAGGTCATGGCCATGGTGTTGGCCAGGATCACCAGGATGACGCCGATGACCACGTAGGATACCACCTTGATCGCCACGACGATGGCTTCGGTCATCGCCACGAACCCCGCCTGGAAAGCCTTTTCCGTTTCCGTGAGCGTCTCGGCCCAGGAGTTTTTGAAAAGAGCGTCCACCGCCTGCGAAATCCGTCCGGCATCGGAGGGGTTTTGGACCTGCACGATGTACCAGCCGACCTGTCCGGCCCTCGTGGGCGTCGTCTTTTTCAGCGTTTCGTCGAGGTAGTTCCAGTTAAAGAAAAAAGCCGTCTCGTCGGCTGTCTTGTTTGCCCCCCGGTAGATGCCCCGAAGCACCAACCGCCATTCGCCCGGGTAGATGTTTCCGGTGAGCGTGATGGTGTCGCCGAGCTTCCAGCCGTATTTATCGACCAGCTTGCGGCCGACAAGGCACGCGTTTCGCTGACTCCAGAAGGCTTTTAGCTGATCGGGCGGGATGATGAATTCGGGGAAAAGGTCGAAATAGCTCTCCGGTCCCACCGCGATTCGCGGAAAGAAATGGCGTTCGTCGATATAGACTCCCGCGAACCAGTTTGCGTAAACGGCCTGTTCCACCCCCGGGACCTGGAGGATCCGGGTGCGGTAGCTGAGCGGAAGGGTGAAGATGAGGGAGACGGCGTTGCGTGATACCAGCCGGTTGGGCGAGGCCGAAGCGACCCCGATGTACCAGGCCTCGATCACGGTATTGAGCAGGCAGAAGGCAAGTATGGCCACGGCCATTCCGAAAATGGTCAAAACGGTTCGGAGCCTTTGCCTGAATGTGTTGCGAATGACCAGCTTTAAAAATTGCATTCCCCGGTTCGATTCCGTCCGCGGCCGCTATTTCAGGTTCCTGACGCGCGCCTCGACCTCCGGCAGGGGCTTGAGAAGCTCCACCAGTTCGGAAATGTTGGTTTCGCTGTAGTGGTAGGGATAAAAAATCTTCGGCCTGATGACCTTTACCGCGTCGACCGCCATTTCGACCGTCATCGTGTAAGGAAGGTTCACCGGCAGGAAGGCGATGTCTATCTGGCTCAGCTCCTTCATCTCCGGGATGTTTTCGGTATCTCCCGCGATGTAGACCCTCTTGTCGCCGAACGTGAGGATGTAGCCGTTTCCAATCCCCTTGAGGTGGAAGGGGAAGCCCGACGGGCGCTTATGCACGATATTGTAGGCCGGGACCCCCTCGATCTTTATTCCCTGCACGATCTTAACGTCCTCGTTTCGCATCACGATGCCCTCTTTGAACTGGGCCGCGCACATCTCGGTCAAAACAATGAGGGTATTGTCCGTGCGAATCGCCTCGATGGCCTCGAGGTCGAAATGGTCCTTGTGCTCATGCGTAATCAATATGATGTCGGCCTTGGGCAGTTGGGAAAAATCGGCAAACTGGCTGCACGGGTCTATGTAGATGTTCTTTCCGTTATAGACCATCAGCAGGGACCCGTGGCCCAGAAAACCGATCTTGAGCGGGCCGCCGGAAGTTGGGATGGTATCGGTTTCGAATGTTTGCGCGAAAGCAAAAACGGGCATGAGAACACAGAGTAAAACCGCCAAAGTTACCACCGATTTCTTCATGTAAAGCTCCTGGAAGCCGTGAGGGCCGGTTCTTTGAAATCCCGTGCGCGCGCCCGTGCGGGAGGCGCGAACGTGTGGCTAGGTTAGCGCATAATCCCCCCTTTGCTCAATGAAATTTCGGAGGACCCGCGCATATTCTCAAAAACGGGCAGATTCGCGCCGGTCCCGACCATGCGGGCCGCTCGGGGACCGCTTGCGCCCATCCGGCGCCGGGATCGGCAATGGGAAACTTTTCTCTTGCCGGTGTGGTCGAGTTGTGGAATTCTGGTCCCGTGTTTACGATGAAAATAAACAGGAGTTTACCGAAAGGCCTTTTCAGGGGCGGGTCCAACGCCGCGGGACGGGCCCTCCAGGAGATATGACGAATGGAAATGGCCTACTATCTCTACCCCGGCGCCGCGATACTGGCATTTGCGGCCGCTTTTTTTCTGACCAGATTGCGGGCGCGAACAGGGAAGAAGCAGATCCCCGAAACCTATTTCGGCGCGATAAGGGTCACCGACAAGGAGGGGCGTGACCTTCTGATTGTCCGCAAGGATGATGGAAGCTTCGAAATGATCGACGAAGAGAAGGCCCGAAAGGGGTAGTGATTTAAGGACCGAGGGATTTAAAAATTGAGGAATTGGGGAATTGAGTGATGTGGGTTGGGTTAAGCGATGTGGGTTGGGTTAAGCGATAGCGAAACCCAACATTTTTCGGAACAGGAACGTGCTCGTTGGGTTTCGCTATCGCTTAACCCAACCTACAGCTTCGACCTTAGATTTCCACCAGGGCGGGGTAGGGATGGTCGTCCCGCGGGTCGTGGATCGAGTTGAAGTATTCGATCACACGGACGTCTTCGATAGCGTCAAACCGATGGGCGCAGCGGGGGTGGATGGTGACCCTGTCGCCGGCCGCCGCTTCCGTGCTCGATGCTTCCCCCGTATCCATGTCCACCCAGGTGATTTTGATCCCGCCCTCGATGATGTAGCAATATTCGAGCTTTTGCAGGTGATAGTGCGCCCCCGGAAAAACCCCGGCCCCTTTTTCAGTGAGAAATAGGCAAGATGCAGGAAGGGCCTGCCGTCTTCGATCAGCGCCAGTTCGCCCCTGGGCTGAATGATGCGCCGGATGGGGAGGAATTGCTGCGTGAGGGGAATGGATTCGATGATGATTTTTTCCGTCATGTGGATTTCCCTGATGCCATGAGATGCAGCCGAGGCCGTGGGGCAGGCTGGAAGGGGCTCTCGCCCAAATGAGGGGTTGTTGAAAAGCTCCCTACTTCCGGCAGTCCGGGCGGGGATCAACCCCGCCCCTACGTCCGAAGGATAGCATCAGGCCCGCGGTAAATGCGTAGGGGCGGGGTTGAGAGGCTGTTGCCCAAAGAAATATTCAAGTTGCGCGGCTATCGAGCCGGACGTGAGTCCCCCTCCCTTCGATGGGAGGGGTTAGGGGAGGGTGTTGAATTTTCAAGTACTTACGACCCCCTCCCCCAGCCCCTCCCGCCAAGGGAGGGGAGACCTCCGCCCTGTTTTGG
>JBAQYM010000060.1:0-6022 GCA_049300095.1 Syntrophobacteraceae bacterium | reverse complement strand
CCAAATCCTCATGACCGAAATGGTGGTTGCGCATCACCGCAAAAGACAACCGGAATAAATCCGTGGGAGCGGCTTGCAGCCGCGAAGGAATAAATCCGTGGGAGCGGCTTGTAGCCGCGAAGGGCGTGCCAAAGCGACGAGACCGCTGTTAGAGTCCGGGGCGTTGCCACTGGGACGCGCATCCGCCGCCATGGCGCGTCCATCGCGGCTACAAGCCGCTCCCACCTCACCGACAACCGCTCGGCGTACGGGGGGGCACTGGAAATGGCGCGTCCATCGCGGCTGCAAGCCGCTCCCACCTCCATCGCGGCTGCAAGCCGCTCCCACTGGGGGTTGGGCTGTCTGCACTTTTCCCGTGATGGTTCGCA
The DNA here is from genome assembly GCA_049300095.1 of Syntrophobacteraceae bacterium. Taxonomy (GTDB): domain Bacteria; phylum Desulfobacterota; class Syntrophobacteria; order Syntrophobacterales; family Syntrophobacteraceae; genus SbD1. The sequence goes on along the minus strand of JBAQYM010000060.1, from coordinate 5,654 downwards.
ATCTTTTTGGGCAACAGCCCCTTCTACCCGGCCCGGACGCCGTCGACGAAACCGGGAAACGCGCCGCCTCGTTTCAGCGTCACGCACGGGCATCATTCTTCGCGCGGGAAATAGCCTTTGGGCACGACGACGATTCCCCGTGGCGTGACGGTAAACCGCTCCCTGTCGGCGGCGGGGTTGATCCCGATTTCGGTGTTCGGCGGGACCACGTTGTGCTTGTCGATGATCGCCTTTTTGATCCTGCAATGGCGGCCGATTTCAACATCGTCCATGATCACCGATTCGTCCACCTCGGCCCAGCTCCGCACGGTCACATTGTATGAGAGGACGGAACTTCTCACCGTCCCGCCGCTGATGATGCAGCCGTGGGAAACGATGGAATCCACCGCCGTCCCGGTGCGCGGGGTTTTCGGGTCTGGCTCGTTGAACACGAACTTCGCGGGCGGATACTGGCGCTGGAGGGTGCGAATCGGCCAGAGGCTGCCGTAGAGGTTGAAAAAGGGGTCTATGCCCGTGAGGTCCATATTGGCGTTCCAGTAGGCGTCGAGGGTCCCGACATCACGCCAGTACTGCGAGTCCCGGGTCCTTTCCACCATGCGGAACCGCCTCACTCCGTCCGGGTCCACCACGTGGATGTAGTCGCTTATCTGGTTTAGCCGGCGGTAGGGATAGGCGTACACCTTGAGGTCGGATATGATCTTCGGGATTATGTCCCCGCCGAAATCGTCATGAGCGGTCTTGTGCAGCAGATCGAGCAGAAGGTCCGTTCGGAAAAGATATATCCCCATCGAGGCCAGGCACCGTTCGGGATCGTCCGGAATCGGCTTGGGATCGCGGGGCTTTTCCGCCCACGAACGAATCCTGAAATCGTTGTCCACTTCCGCGATGCCGAATTCCGACCCCTGGGACCGTTCCACTTCGAGCAGCCCCACCGTCACATCGGCCCCTTTTTTTTCGTGGTATTGGCGAAAGGCGACGTAGTCCATCTTATAAACGTGGTCGCCGGAAAGGATCAGCACGTATCGCGGCTGCTCGCGCTCCACGAGGTAGAGGTTCTGGCGCACGCAGTCTGCGGTCCCCCGGTACCACTCCGCCCCCAGCCGCTGCTGCGGCGCGGCTATGCGCAGGTAGTGGCCCAGGTCGCCCGAAAAGATATTCCAACCCTCTTCGATGTGGTCAACCAGCGATTGCGATTTGTACTGCGGGAAGATCAACATCTTGTAGAGCTGCGAGTTTATGCAGTTGCTCAGCGGAATGTCGATCAGCCGGTAGATCCCGCCAAACGGAACGGCGGGCTTTGAGCGGTCCTGGGTAAGGGGCATGAGGCGCGTGCCCTTCCCGCCGGCCATGATTACAGTGAGCACATCTTTCATGAGGAACCGGCTTTCTGTTTCTTCTCGACTACTTGAGAAGCGCCATCAGGTTGGACGGCAGTTGGTTGCCGCTGTATTTTACCGCCCCCTTTTTGTCGATCAGGATGAAGTGCGGTATCCCCTGGACCTTAAAGATGCGGGCCGTCTTCCCTTCCGAGTCATAGAGAACGGTGTAGGGGGCCGGGTGCGCCTCCTCGAAGCGCTTCACCCTGGCAAGCGAATCCCCTCCGCCGACATTTATCGCCAGCACTTCGAGATCGCCCGGGGCGATTTCCTTACGTAAGTTAATCACCGCCGGCCGCACTTCCATGCAGTGCGGACACCAGGTGGCCCAGAAATAGATGAGGACGGGCTTCTGCCCCTTGTATACGGAAAGGACGACATTGGACCCGTTGAGATCCGGAAGTTCAAAATCCGGGGCGGCCGTCGAGCCGGATGCCCCTGTCTTGCCTTCCTGCGCCGCGGCGGCGGAGAGCATCATGCAGGCGGCAAACAAACAAACGATACCCGCGAAAAGAACACGGGGGCGTGTAATTTTTCCAAAACTCATAACCAGAATTCTCCCGTCTTTATAAGAAAGTACTCCGCCGCCAGAATCATCATTACTCCGAAAATCCTCTGGACCCTCAGCATCCAGATCCCGGAGCGCGGCAAGGAGGCGAGCAGTCCGGTAAAGGTACCCACAACGACAACGAGGCTCCCCAGGCCGATGGAGAAAGCGAAAAGCAAGCCCGCGCCCCAGACCACCTGGTGTTTCGTCGCGACAACGGCCAGTAAAACGCCCAGGATGGGCGTGGTGCAGGTGCTCACCACGAGGGCCGACGCCCCGCCGAGAATGATGCTGGTGAAGATGTCGTGTCCCCTGAACTCGGAGACCTTCCACCGGTTCAGAAAAGCCGGCGGAGAGAGGGGAACGGCTTCGAGCATCACCAGGCCGAAAAAGAGGCAGATATTCCCCACCAGCAGGTAGGCCCATGGGCTCGACGTCAGCGACCCGAACAATTGTCCCGTCAGGGCGGCGAAAACTCCCAGCGAGGAATACACTATCGCCAGTCCCAGCACGTAGAAAAGCGACAGGTAAAATCCCTTTCGCTTGCTGCCTCTTGCCTTTCCGCCTATGAAGGCGACCGTTATCGGCATCATCGGGTAGGTGCACGGCGTAAAGCTGGCCAAGACTCCGCCGGCGAAAGCAAGGGCCAGGGCCAGAGCAGGAGAATTGCGCGCGATCACCTCAAACTGGCTGATCCAATCCATAGCCCGCCTCTTCCTTAATTCTTGACCGGGGATACGGTTTCAAATCCCTCGGGTCCGGCAAACGCTTGCACGCAACCGGCCCCCTCCGGCCGCGGTCCCCGATGCATCGCGGCCCCCGCGCCCATGGACGGCATAATCTGCTCGATCACTTTCAGGCTCCGGATTTCCCGCCCGGTGTGGTAGCGAATCCAATCCAGAAATCCCCTGAAAAGCGGCATCTTGATCGCCTGCCGCATCCGCAGACGCCAGATCTTGTCGAGCGGCATTTTCCGAGCGTAATGAATGAGTTCCACAGTCCCCAGGTCAAGGGCAATGTGGCCCTGATCGAGGGGAACGTGGTCGGGACAGACCAGTTTGCCCCGCCCCGCCTGCCAGTACCATTTCAATGCCGTCTTGAGCCCGCGCCCGCATACCGCGCAACCATCCATGGCCGGCATATATCCCATCAGGAACTGAAACCGCAAGAGCGACAATAATACCACGTTCAAAGGGTCTTTGTCTTTTTCTAATCTTCCAAGCATTTCTTTGTGGAGAAGGAAAAGATCGGGCTGCGGCTCGCACTCGGGGACCATCTCAAGGATAATCTCGGAAAAAAGCGCGGCCAGCGCCCATTTCTCGATGTCCGCCCGTATCGTGAGAAAAGGTTCCACGAGCTTGCAGGCTTCAATCCAGACATACGAATTTCGTTCCCGCCATTCGAGTTCCACCAGGCTGGAAGGTTCGAACGTATTGGCGAACCTTTTCCTGCTTCTTCTCGCCCCCTTCGCAATGCCCCTGATTTTCCCGCGGCTTGCCGTATGAAACGCGACCAGCCGGTCCGATTCGCCGTAGTCGCGAGTGGTCAAAACAATTGCTTCCGTTGCCGTTATTTTCATTTCGATTCGGGATCACCTCGGGTGATCTTAAGTTAATACAAATTCCGGACCAGGAATACTAATCGCAAAAAAATACCTCCCGGATGCGCCTCCGGCCCGGTAAGAAGCTGCATTGTAAACGGGTTGCCCTCTTTGTTCAAGAAACGCCGGTAACGAAATGTCGGAGTAATGACGAAAAGCGAAAGGAAGGGGCCATAGACGCCTGTCAATCATCGGCCCGGCCCCAGAGCCTCTATTTTCCGCCCGGTCTCAAGGAACGGATGTTTCAGGGGCGCTGCCGCCGCCTCAAGCGGGAAACCCTCCCTGGGAATTTTGGCTTGAATTGGAGAGGACATGGGTATAGATTAGTAATATCAATTAATACTCTGTAATACCCTGTGAGGTACACGCGATGGGAAGCAAGGCGGTAAAACTCGACGATACAACCTATGAGCGGCTGAAAGCTTTAGGCGAGGCACGGAAGCGCTCGCCGCACTGGCTGATGAAAGAGGCGATCCACCAATTCCTCGAACGGGAGGAAGAAGCAGATCGCATCCGTCGGGATACCCTGGAGCGTTGGGCTCGATATGAAGCAACCGGAGAGACGGTCGCTCATGAAGATATCGACGCATGGCTCGATACATGGGGAACCGACCGGGAGGGCAAATGCCCCGTTCCCTGAGATGGCTTCCGGAAGCTGTTGCAGACCTGGCTCGTCTTCGGGAGTTTATCCGCATTCACGACCCCGACGCCGCCGAGCGGGCGGGCGGGCGGATTCGCGAGGCCGCGCGGAAACTGCTCGCACATCCCTTCATCGGCCGCCCCGTGCTGGACATCGACAGGCCCCAACTGCGCGATATTTTTATTCCCTTCGGTCAGGCCGGTTACCGGCTGCGCTATGCGGTCACGGACGATGCCGTCATTATTGTCAAGATTTGGCACGGACGCGAAAACAAAGACCCCGCCCAAACGTCATAGAACAGCGCCGACAAGGCCCCCATGAAAGCCGCCGTCTTTCGATTTCCGACGTCCCAGGGCTGCTCCCTAAAGGCGCCGCCCCCACAAAGCTGCGATAAAGGCAGATCGGTGATCCACCTTCCGATCCGGGCTGGATCAAGCGGAAAGTGATCCGCCACCTCCGGGACAAGCTATTTGATTATTTCGGCGGGATCAGACCGGCAGGACCGTTCACCCTTCACTCGTCACTCTTCACCCTTCACTGCTCACTCTTCACCGCTCCGGGCGGTTCGATTATTTCGACGGGATTAAATTGCGAGGCCGAGCGCTTGATGTCTTCGAATATTTTTTCGGCTTCGGGCTTCCAGGTCCGGGGAAGCAGCCGTTTCAACTCCTCGGAGGCCTCTTCGGCGGGTTTTCCGGACATGAAACAGTAGTAGGCGGCCCTTATGGCCCTGCCGGCTTCGAGTTCCGCGTTGTTTTCTTTCCGTGAGGCCAGCCGCACCGTATGCTTGGCTTCCCGGAAAAGCGGCTCGTAGAACCGGCCGAATTCCCCGATGCGGTCCACACGCCACCTCCCGCCCTCAAAGACCACCAGGCGGGACATTCCCGGAGAGTCTGCGAAGGAAAGCTGGAGGTCGGTCTCATCCGGACTGTAGTAGGCGAACCCCCAGTCGGTCACCTTGAGCGCCTTTGCCCCTTTGGGGCCGACACCGAGGAATTTCACCTCGGAGCCCGAGTGGGTGAGATCGATTTGGCTGAGAGATTGCTGTGCACCGCAGGCCGTCGCGATCACAAGCGACATGCAGCAATGGGCCCCGCCGGAAAAGCAATAGGCAAGGAGCGACCGGCAACCCGGCTCGGGGACGTCGGAAACGATCAGCGGGTCGTACACGCGAAAAGCGCACTCTCCGGTGTAGACCGACCTGCCCCGCCGGGAAAAGTTGAGAATATACCCGCCGTCCACGACACCGCGGCCGGGACTCTCGGTTATGGAGAGATCGAGATCGTCAAGTTGCATCTTTTTTGCACCGGCGTCTGCGAGGCGTTGGTCCGCGGCGAGGCAAAGACCCGAATATGAAAAGCAGAGCAAAAGGATAACACAGATTACAGGGACCGGATTTCCTGCCACATCAGCCTCATCAACGGGTGAAAGGGGGCTATGAACACTTGATCGTTAGCGGTTGGCGGCGGGCAATCAGCCAACGGCTGATTG
>JBAQYM010000059.1:0-16213 GCA_049300095.1 Syntrophobacteraceae bacterium | reverse complement strand
CCCCTCCCCCAGCCCCTCCCGCCAAGGGAGGGGAGACCTCCGTCCTGTTTTGGCCACACCTGTCGCAACTTTTGCATTTTGGCAACAGCCCCGTCCAGCAGGCTTTCCAGGGCTGTTGCCCAAAGAGGTGTAGGATGGGTGGAGCGGAGCGAAACCCATCACTCTTGGCCTATCTCTTGTGAAACTTCAATATGGAGACGCGCAGTTCCAACCGCGAAAGTTGAAGTTTCATTTTCGTTCAAACCGCGTCCGAGGACGCGGCGGCGGCGCTTGAACGCAAATCAGTATTGGTCCTTCCCGGCAAAACCTATTCCAGCACTATTTCCCTAAACCGCGCGGGATTTTCGATCTCGGCGATTTCCGGATTACCCGCCAGGGTCATGGTAAATTCCCGAAAATAGCTCACCAACCCGATATTGAGCCCGAGGCGCATTCCCGGTTCGAGCTTCTCCAACCCGAACCAGCGGGCGGGAAAGAATGCCTCGACAACCATGTGCGGCAGCGACTTCTCGATTCTGCGCACACGCCCCGCTTCCGGCAGCCGTTCGGCCCGCCGCCCGTTCTCGATCCGGAAAAGTTCCGGCGTGATCCCGAAGCCGTCCGGGTAGCGGGGGTCTTTGCCGGGCAGGAGGAAAGCGGCGAAGTGGTCCCGCCTGCCTTCCGCCTCGATGCTGAAATGGAGCTGGAAGGCTTCCGAATGGGGAAATTTTTCGCCATATTCCAGGAAATCGGGGTCCACGTAGGTATTTGACAGGCTGAAGAGATAGAAGCCCTCGGGCGCCCACGCCAGGTGCGCGTCTCCGAAAGGAACATAGGGGGCGGGGGCCGCAAATCCCGGAAGAAGCGTGCTCTCCTTCTCCCACTCGATGAGCGACCCATCGGATACATCTATCGGCCGAGGCGCGCGCGGCACGCGAACCCGCCCGGCCGCACCGGGGGGGGCGGCGCTCCCGTTTGCCTCAGCCTTCAGCCCCGGTCCCCCGGCGGCTCGCCTCCCGCTCGTTTCGTGCACCGTATCGAGCGTGGCGTTGAGTTTCACGAAACCCCGCGTCAGGTCCTCGTAGGGCCGGTTTGCGGTGTCGATCAGACCCATGTTGTAGTCTTCGCCGTCCTCGCGGCCGCCCAGGGGCTCGTCGCAGTACTGGAACCAGTGCGCGCCGGCCACGTTGGGAAAGCGGGCAAAATTGAGCAGGGCGTTTCCCGCCCCCCACACCCTCTGGGTTTGGGTGTCAACGGTCATGAGATGCCCGGGCTTTGCGTGGGCGGACCTTGCGGTCTCGTTGCGGTTCCCGCTCCTGTTTTCCTCGGCGGCGAAGAAAAACTCGGTTATCAGCACCGGTTTCCGGCTGAGCTTCCTCAGGCCGTCGAAATAATAGGGGGCGACCCATCCGTCCGGCGCGTCGACGTTATAGTTGGTCGAAATCACGTCCACGTTGTCGCCCATCGCCAGGACGGCATCCTGGTGGTAGTAGAGCGGCAGCCGGTCCCCGAGCACGAGCGCCCCCGGATGCGCGGCGCGGACGGCCTTGAACATCAACTCGTAGTAGCGTTTCGCGCAATCGTGCATAAACCGGTCGACAAGGCGGATGCCGCCTCCCCCCGGCCTCAGCTTGAAGGAAGCCCCCGCGCCTTTGAGGGCCTCGAAACCGTCCAGCCCCCCCTGGGGGACCCAGTCTTCGAGAAGCTTCTCCCAGCTCCCCCCGTAGTGGTCGTGGAGCATTTGCCACAGATGGCGCTTGGTCCAATTCTCCCACCCCGCTTTGAGAAACCAGCTAAACAGCGCGGAATTCCACCAGCCCACCTCGTTGTCGCTGTAGTAGCCGATCAGGAAGGGGAGGTCGCGGTAGGGCGCGGTCAGCTCTTTTGCGCGCTCGATCGTAACCTCTTCCATCTTCGGGTCGAAGGGGTCGAACCAGTGGAAGCGCGAATTGCGCCCGAGTTCGAGATCGACCGTCAGAGCAAGCCCGAGGTCCGGGGAGCTGTCCGACCACCCGCCCAGCGTATTGAACCCCCATCCCTTCAACTGGCCGCCGACCTTTTTTCGCCACTCATCCAGGCTCGGATAGAAGTTCAGCCAGCAGTAAGCCTGTCCGGACCTGGTCTTTTCCGTTTCCTTCCACGGCGTGACAAGATTGACGCCCTTCGAGTAAAACGGTTTGCCGTCGGGGTCCAGGATCCACCGGACCCCGTTTATCTCGGCCGTGCTCCAGCTTTTCCCGGGGGCGGCATCTTCCCGCGCGAAAGCGGGCCGGAAGGCGATTAAAACCAGGACGAACACAACCAGGGCGATTTTATAGCGAGCTTTCATATCTTCAGGCGGCAGTCTTTTTCTGGGGTTGGTCAGGATTGGGGCCATCGCGATCCGGCCGGCGAGGGCCGTGATCTTCGCCGGACCAAATATCCCATGTTTTCGCATTTGGCAAGCTTTTGCGGCGGGGACCGCGGGGGAGGAACAGGGCTTCGCGGCTAGTGGGTGCTTGACCCGCTGTCGGTTTCCTCGGGCTTGGCGGGGTGTTTAAAGTAGGCGGCGTATTCCTGGGGCACGGAGATCACCTGCATCATGTTCAGACTGCCGTAAATTTCGCACGGCAGGAGAAAGTTCCTAAAAAACCCGTGCAGCATCTGAAGCTGCGATGCGTGGGCGGAAAGCGCGCGCCGCTTTCCTTCCACCTCTTCGGGCGAAAGGACAAGGTCCACCCACCCGGCGTTGGCGAGAGTTTTACCGGACGTGCTGCAGCGGCCGACCCCGGACGCGCCGATCTGCCTGGCCCACTCACCCGCCCACGGGTAGTCCTTGAAATGGACGAGGTACGTGAGCACCTTGGTCGGCGTGTAGGGCGACTTGCCGTCCTGGTAGATGGATTGGAGCGCGGCCAGGACGAAAACTCCCGTTGTCGCGTGATCGGGATGATGGTCCCTCGGGTCGGGCAGCACCACCCAATCGGGTGAGAACTCGGTGAGCAGCCGCGCGATTTCCTGGCTGAGATCAATCCCCGAGTACTTGACCCAGCGGTTCAGCCCTTTCCGGTGCGGCCGATCAAAGAGGGTATGCGGTGAGACGAAGGGTTTGAGATTGGACCAGTAGGATTCCCACAGATCGTCTATGCCGTCGTCGGGAAACCCCAGAAACGTGGCGTCCTCGGGCTGGAGCCCCAGTTCGCACAATGCCTGGGTCGCCTCCTCCTGGCGCGCTTTCCCGTATTCAATGAAGTCTCTGGCCGAGATGCGCGCGTTTCTCATCTTCAGGCGCAGGGCCTCCTTGTAGCCGTCCCCGCTCGTCATGAATACGACGCTGACCTCCCCATCCTTTTCCACGACACGCTGGATAAGACCCGCGGCGGCAATGGACTCGTCGTCGGGGTGGGGGACAAATATCATCACCCGCGCGCCCTGGGGGACTTCGAGTTGACCGTGGGGAATATAGGGGAAAAAATCCCTGGATGCGGCAGGGACCGGCGGCACGGGTTGTCCGAGCTCAAGGACATCCTTTGCCGAGTGTGTTGCGACCGGGGAAAACAGGGAAACGGACCGGATGTATTGAGTTACAAAATCGTCCTGCGCGCCGCAGATGCCCGCCGCAGTCAACATGCAGACCAGCAAAATCGCCATTACCGCGGAGATAGACTTCACGGCCCTTCCTTTATGAAGCGGAACAAGAGTTGCGCCGACCGCGGCGCCTGGATGGAAACCCCCTGGACCGGTACGAAAAAGTATCACGAGGGCTTCCAGGCCAATCTCGACATGATTTTAGAATATTATCGGACATTGTAAAGGGCGAATGAGATGAATAACAGGGTGGGCCGGAATAATCCACTACAAAAATGGTGTGGAAACCGCTGTCCTCAAAATAGTTTGGACGAAATTGTCCCGTCGATCAAGAACGCCGGACAGCCATGCGGCAATGCCTTACCGAGCGGAGCGAGCCGGCCGAATCCCCGAACTCCGGTGCTATCCCGCAACCTTTGCCGGTTCGTCCAGCCCGAACTGGGACCGGTATAGCGAGGCGAAGGGGCCGCCCGCGGCGATCAGCTCGTTGAACGGACCCTGCTCGATGATTTCGCCGTTGCGCAGCACGATTATCCGGTCCGCCTTGCGCACCGTCGAGAGCCTGTGGGCTATGATAAAGGTGGTGCGGCCCGTGGTGAGCTGGTCGAGCCCTTCCATGATGAGCGCTTCGGTTTCGGCGTCAACCGACGAGGTGGGCTCATCGAGGATCAGGATGGGAGCGTCCCGCAGGATCGCCCGCGCGATTGTTATCCTCTGCCTCTCGCCCTCGGAAAGTGTCGCGCCCTGCTCGCCCACGACCGTTTCGTATTTGTCAGGGAGCCGCTCGATGGACTCGTGAATCCGGGCCAGCTTCGCCGCGGCGACAACCTCCTCGATCCGGGCCTCGGGCCTGCCGTAGGCTATGTTTTCGCGAACCGAAACCGGGAACACGAGCGGGGGTTGGAGCACCATCGCGATCTGGCCGCGAAGCGATTTCAACTCGTACTTGCGGATATCGGTCCCGTCGATAAGCACCCGCCCGGCCTTGGGGTCGTAGAAACGCGGAATCAGGCTCACCAGGGTGGATTTTCCCACCCCCGTCGGACCGACTATGGCGATCTTTTCCCCCGGCTTGACGTGCAGATTGATGTCCTTGAGCACCGGCTGCTCGGGAATATAGTGAAAAGAGACGTTTTCCCAGCTCACTTCCCCTCGCGTTCCCGCCCCCGTGAAGGAAAGCGCCCCGTCCTTGAGGTCCCTTTCGACATCGAGGATTTCAAAGACGCGCTCGACCCCCACCTTGGCCCCCTGGAGCAGGCCCCAGGTCTGGCAGATGGTGTTTATCGGCCCGTAGAGCGAGGCGAGATAGGTGGTGAAAATGACGATCTCGCCCACCGTGATCTGGCCCGACATCACGTGATGCGCCCCCACCCAGACAACGAACGCCGTACCCACGGCCATGACCACGTTGACGATGCCCGAATAGAAGGTCTGGAGCGTGTAGAGCCGAAGGCTCGCCCCGAGGCTCAGGTTGCTCGCGGTCATGAACTTGCGGTGCTCCTCCTCCTCTTTCGTGAACGCCTGGATGATGCGGATGGCGGACATGGCGCGCTGGACGACGGAATAGACCTCGCTTTCCTGCTGGCGAGCAAGGGTCGCGGCCGTCGTTATGCGGCGGCTCATCACAAATATCGACACAAAGAGCGCCGGGCACACGGCAAGCGAAAGCAGCGTCAACTGCCAGTCGATTCGTATCATCACGAAAAACATTCCGCCCAGGAGCACGAGGGCCGTGGCGATGGGAAAAACGCCGTTCATGGTGAGGCTCTGGATCGCGTAGGTGTCGGCGGTGACGCGGTACATCAGGTCTCCGACCTGGCGGCGGCTGTGGAAAGCGAGCGAGAGGCGCTGGAGGTGGCCGTAGATGTCGCGCCGCATGTCGTTTACCATCTTCTGGCCGATTTTGATGGTCGTGTAGTTGTTAAGAAGCGTGATCCCGCCGAGCACAATATAGATTACCACCAGGCCGATCGAGGCGAAAATCAGGATCTCCTGAGGCGAATACTCCCCCTTGGCGCCCCACGGCAGGGGATTTCCGCTCAGCACGTTGTCGATTATGATCTTGAGGGGCCACGGCTTGAGGAGTTCACAGCCGCTCATGAGGAAGACCTGCGCGAGCGCGATCAGGAACGGAAGCCGATAGGGCCGGAGATATCTCAGTACTTTCTGGAACATGGGGAAAAAATTCTTTCAGCCGGTACGAGCGTGCGAAACGACTCTGTTTTCATCCGAAAACGGCTCCGGATTTTCACCCGGATTTTTAATCCCCCCGCGCAAAAAGGAAAAGCAAAATCTGCAAAGGGAAAACCCGTTAAATAAACGGGCGGCCATTATGGGGCTGTTGCCCAAGTCATTGTGCCACGCATTGTTATGCTTCAGGTCCGGGCGGCAAACTCTAAGACCGTCATTCCCGCAGTGTTTGCAGACCGCTTGGAATTCTGAGCCATGCCACTGGGCAATAGCTCCTAAAATCGCTTCACAGGCTATTTACGGACAAGTTCTAAGTTGACGGCAATGGGCTTCCTCCGCAATGTCGGCCCTGGTATCCTTTACGGCACGATATAAACCGGGGTTCCGATCCTCACCACGTCGAAAAGCTCATCGATCGCCGAATTCTGGACGGCGACGCAGCCCAGGGTCCAATCGTTGTGGCACCCGCCCCCGTGTATGAATATGAGCCCGCCCAGCGGGGTATTTGCGGGAGGCATCTTCCTGGAATCGTTTGCCTGGACTATCTGGCAGTAGTCGTTATAGGTAATCGCGCCGCAATTCAGTCCGTTTTCGGCATGGCGCGGGGCCGGGTAGTTTATGCCAAGCGACTTGTAATACTGGCTGGGGTTCTTTTTGTCGCAGATGAAGTACTCGCCCTCGGGGGTCCTGCCGTCACCCCTGAAATACTTGTCACCCCTGGGACTCGGTCCCAGTCCGATGTGGTAGTCGCGCACGAGCATCTTGTCCTGGACCAGCCAAAGCCGTCGTTCGCTCTTATTCACGTATATCTTGGGGTTCGTCACCTGCGAGAGAGGAAAATCGAGGTTGGCGGTGCAATAGGGAAGCTCGCAGGCCGGAGGCTCGGGCGGCTTCACATCGACCCGCTTCGAAACAGGCACTTTGATTTGCGACTCGAAAAGAGAGCACGCGTTCATAACGATACAGACCAGGCCCACGCATACCGCAATGGTTACTCCGCGCAAGGTGATCCCGCAAGACTTCATGGTACGACTCCTCTGTTCAGGTTTCGCTGACATTTACCGGTTTTCAATTACAGGGACCGTTTCCGCAAAGGGCGCTTCCTCCGCCCTCAGAAAATGGTCTTTAACGCGCTGCCCTGAGGGTCGGCCTTTACCGGCGCCCCCGGCTTCGCCTTGGGTTTCTGCTGAATGCTTGTCCGCATGTCCTTGCCAAGGTCTTTCAAGGATTCGATTATCAGCACGGGGGTCCCGATCTGGGTCCAGGCGTAGAGCTTGTCCGCCGTGTAGAGCGGCACGTTTATGCAGCCGTGGGAACAGTTCGGACCGATTACGTCCCCCGCGTGGATCCACACCCGATCGTAGATTCGCAGCGCAAAGGGCATGAGAGATGGGGCCCCGTATGCGTTCGGATACGTGGACATGTGGTTCGGGTCCTTGTCCTTTACCCGGTACATGCCCCTTTTGGTCCAGGTATTCATTCTTCCGATACACACGTAAGTGTCGCCGCTCATTCTTCCGCGCTCGTACCAACCCAGAAAGCAGATGTCCTTTACGATCAGGATGAACTTGGGGATGTGGTCGATGCCCGTGAGGGTGCTCGGAAGAGGCGACCAGGTCTTGTATGCCGAAAAATCGCGGGGCGCCGTCAGCACCCGTTTTTTCTTGATGTCGTCCCGGATGTACTCTTTGTCTTTCCCATTCAGCCTGGAAAGGATTTCGACGCAGCGGTAAAAATGCAGATCCGAGTCTTTCTGCTCAATCGCCCGCAGCTCCTTTTCGGTAACGACGCGCTTCACCACGGGGGATTCTTTGACGGGCTTTTTCGAAGACTTCGACGTGCGGGGAGGCTCGAAGGGCTGCGGCGCCGGCGGCGGTTCCTCGTAAGGGGGCAGGTTTTCCGCCTGCTGCAAATCCACCTGCCTTGTGGCGCATCCGGAAAACAATAACAAAAGGATAGCAAGTCCAATCCAATGCGCCGGATAAAATCTTTTGATCATAGTTCGGTCTTCCGGAAATGAGCCGCACGGGACGCCGTACCGGCGCGCATCGAGACACCGGCTTCGGGTCTCGGGTCCAGTCAATAAACAGCCGGGTTATGGAATTTGTGATATGGGATCGCCCGCGGTGCTCTTCCGCCCCCCTTAGAGCGAGATAAATACGTTATTGGGCGGGACTTTTCAAGAGTAGTGTTGCGGGATGCGGTGAAGAGTGAAGAGTGAGGAGTGAACGGTGATGGACTCATGGTTTAGCTTGGTGCCCAGGGATCGTCATTCCCTGTTTGAGTGTCTTTGGGCGGGAATCCAGTCTCTTTCCAGGCGGCTGCAAAAACAAAGACGCTGGATTCCCGCCCAAAGACACTGCGGGAATGACGGTTTTAGAGTTCGCCGCCCGAACCTGAAGTCTGACAATTCGTCCTGCTTTGACTTGAGCAACAGCCCCTTCCAGCCCGTCGTCAGCCCTATCCTTCCCCCCTGCTCACCCTTCACCCTTCACCCTTCACCCTTCACTCTTCACTCTTCACTCTTCACTCCTCACCGTTCACTCATCACTGCTCTCGATTAATGCCCCTCGGGACCGATGTCAACGAGGCCCCCCCCCAGCCGGGCGGGATGTGGGAAAAGAGGGGTCCTCCCTTTGGCCGGTCCGGGCGGGGATCAACCCCGCCCCTACGAGGTGGTGACAATTCGTATCATGGACGGGCGTAGGGGCGGGGTTGACGGGCTGTTGCCCAAAGAAATATTCAAGCTGCGCGACTATTGATCGGAACGTGAGTCCCCCTCCCTTCGATGGGAGGGGTATAGGGGAGGATGTTGAATTTTCAAGTACTTACGACCCACTCCCCCAGCCCCTCCCGCCAAGGGAGGGGAGACCTCCGCCCTGTTTTGGGCACACCTGTCGCAGTTTTTACATTTGGGCAACAGCCCCTTGATCCCCGCCCGGACTGCCGGAAGACGCGGGGTCATGCAAGACCCCGGTACCCGGCGTCAATTGACCTGCCCGCGAGGGCTTTCTTCAACGCCCCGACGGAGGTTATGCGTGTCAAAATTGCCAAATCGCCATGATTTCATTTATTTGCATGGAATAGTTGAATTGTTCTTGTATGCTCCTTATCATTGTTCGCATGGGTTGTTCTCGTTGCTGTACTCAGGAGGATTCCAATGAGCAGGGAAGAAATAATGTTCCTAAGAAACATGCTCCTCGACAGGCGCAGCAGCGTACTCGATAGGGTCAGGAAACTTGCGGCCGCGTGGCAGGAACTTGAAGAACGCGCGATAGAACTGGAGGAAGAAGCTCAGAAGGCCAGCATTCAGAAACCTTACGACCAACTTGATGTGAGCGGAAAACTGGAAATCGAGCAGATCGACCTTGCACTGACCAAGATGACAATTGGCGAATACGGGGTTTGCGAATCCTGTGGAGACGACATCAGTCCCAGAAGGCTCGAGGTGTTGCCCTCGGCCCGTTTGTGCGTGGAGTGCGCGCGGGACTATGAGAAAACGCACAGGAGGCTGCCCCGGACAACCGAGGCCGTCGGCGCGGCAAGGATCCCCGACGAGTACCAGGGACTGACAAACGATCAGATTGTCCATGCGATCTACGAGCGGTTGCAGTCCGATGAAAGGATCGATACCGAAGAGCTTAAAATAGCGGTCCGCAAGGGCGTTCTTTATCTCGACGGAGCGGTCCCGGGAGAGCTCGAACACGAAATAATCCACCAGCTCCTCACCGATGTTATGGGGTTTACCGCAATAGTTGATCATCTGGAAGTGAACGAGCTGATTCTGGAGCGGGACGACTACGAGGATAGATCGGCAGGCAGAGCGGGATTGGGAGACCGGCTCTTCTACGATCACGACGACATGCACGAGGATACGTTCGAGTCCATGCCGGAAAGGTCCCGGCCCCGGACGCTGGAAACCGGATAAATCATACAGGTTAAAAGTCAAAAGCCACGGAACAGCCGAAAACTATATATCGGATAAAAAAAGATTCGAGGGTTGCGGGAAGCCGCAACCCTCGAATTTTGTTGGTGCAGGGAGTGCGGAGGGACAGTGAACAGGGAAAAGTGAGTCGAATCGGAACCGCTTGAGCATTGAGCGACAAACCGGGCGTTCGCGCGAGCGCGAGAGAGGGGGAACTGAACGGAGCTTGAGCGTGAGCGTGAGCGTGATGTTCGAAAAGAATCGCGTTGAATGTGATTGGAAGCGAATATCGACAGTTCCCGGTCGCAAGGTAAAGCAAGTTCCGTTCCATCTCAAACACGCGGACATCTTTATCCGCGATTCCAATAACTTGCGTATCCGCTCCACAACCGCACCCAATGCCTGACCACCCTGGAGGCAGGCGGTGGCGAATAATTCCGATTGAACTGTCAGTTCCTGGTGACAGTCAGTGTAAACGGATAGTTTCACCGGCGCGTCCCTCCGCAACTGCCCGCGCAAGCCTTTTCCAACGATCTGAGTGAAGTTTTCCAGGCGCTTAGCCCTGGTAGAGCCTCAATTGGCCGGCGGGAGTGCAGGGGCGGGAAATGCCCAGGTGTTCATAGGCGAGGCGGGTTGCCAGGCGGCCCCGGGGGGTTTTGTTGATGAAGCCTTCCTGGATGAGAAAGGGCTCGTAGACGTCCTCGATGGTGTCCTTTTCCTCGGAGACGGACGCCGCGAGGGTCTCGATTCCCACCGGCCCGCCGTCGTATTTTTCGATAATGGTGCTCAGGATCTTGCGGTCCATCCCGTCAAATCCCTTCTCATCCACATCGAGCATCCGGAGGGCGCGGTCGGCCACATGGCGCGTGATCACCCCGTCGGCCCGCACTTCCGCATAGTCGCGGACGCGGCGCAGCAGCCGGTTGGATATCCTGGGGGTGCCGCGCGACCTTTTGGCGATTTCCGCCGCGCCGTCTTCCTCGATGGTGATCCCGAGAATCCTTGCCGAGCGCAGGACGATTTCCTTGAGTTCGTCCGGGGTGTAGAATTCGAGCCTCAGGGTTACGCCGAAGCGGTCGCGCAGGGGTGGCGAGAGGAGGCCCGCCCGTGTGGTGGCCCCTATGAGGGTAAAGGGCGGAAGGTCGAGCTTGATGGTCCTCGCGGACGGCCCCTGGCCGATGATGATGTCGAGCTTGAAATCCTCCATCGCCGGGTAGAGAATTTCCTCGACGACGTGGTTCAGCCGGTGGATTTCGTCGATAAAAAGCACGTCCCCCGGCTCGAGGTTGGTCAAAATGGCGGCCAGATCACCGGCGCGCTCGATCACCGGCCCCGAGGTGCTTCGCATGTGCACCCGCAGCTCATTGCTGATGACGGCGGCAAGCGAGGTCTTCCCAAGACCCGGAAAGCCGTGGAAGAGCACGTGGTCGAGCGGTTCCGAGCGCTGTTTTGCCGCCGTGATGAAGACCCCGAGGTTCTCCTTCACCCGTTCCTGCCCGATGTATTCGTTCAGGGTCCGGGGTCGGAGACTGGGCTCGACCGAAAGGTCTTCTTCATCCTGCTGCGGTGTGATTACCCGGTCTGTCATGGCCCCTCGCGGGTGGTGGAATGTAGGTTGGGTGAAGCGGAGCGAAACCCAACGGGTTTCATGCTACGGCGTGCGAGGTTGGGTTTCGCTACGCTTAACCCAACCTACACGTTTACTCGGCCATTCCCCCTTTACACGCCCATGCGGCTACGCCAGCATGCGCAAGGCATGCTTCAATGTGTCTTCCAGGGAAGGATTTTCCCCCAGGGCGTCCCGGGCGCGGTTCAGGGCTTTTTCGGCCTCGTTGGGCTTGTATCCAAGATTTACCAGGGCCGAAAAGGCGTCCGGGAAGGCGTTGCCTTCGGCAAAGGGCTGCGCCGGCTCCTGCTTGCCCTTGCCCTTGCCCTGCACCTTGTCCCGAAGTTCGAGCACCACCCGTTCGGCGGTCTTCTTGCCCACCCCGGGAATGTTTTTCAGCCGCGCATAGTCCTGGCGCGACACCACCACCCGCAACTCATCCGGGCTTATCCCCGAGAGGATGCTTATCGCGAGCTTCGGCCCCACCCCGTTCACGCCGGTTAGGAGCAGGAACATCTCTTTTTCCGCCGCCGTTCGAAAGCCGTAGAGCAGGATCGCGTCCTCGCGAACGTAGGTGTGAATGTTGAGGGCGACCGGATGTCCCGGCTCCGGCAGGTCGTAGAACGTGCTAAGGGGCACCTGGACATAATACCCCACGCCCCGCACATCGACAATGACGTATTCCGGGCTCTTGGCCCGCAGCTTTCCTTCGAGAAATCCGATCATGGCTTTTCCGGGGCCTTCCAGCGCAAGTTCGAGGAATGCGTGTTGATATGGCAGACCGCGACCGCAAGAGCGTCCGCCGCGTTGGGCTCGATCAGGGCGTCGATGCGGAAGATGCGCTGGACCATTGCGGCCACCTGCTCTTTTGCGGCCCTGCCGTAGCCGGCGACCGCCAGCTTTACTTGGAGGGCGCTGTATTCATGAATCGTAAGACCGGCGCAGATCCCCGCCAGGAGCACGGCCCCGCGCGCCTGGCCGAGACTGAGGGCGCTTTTCACGTTTTTGGCGAAAAAAACCTCTTCGACGGCCATGCACTCGGGGCGGTACTCGCCGATGGCAAGACCGAGCTGCTCGTAGATCATCTTGAGGCGCTCGGGGAAGGGCCGGCCGGCCGGCAGCCGTATCGTCCCGTGATGGATGTAGCGGAGACGGTGACCGTCTCCCTCGACAATCCCATACCCCGTGAACCGCGACCCCGGGTCGATTCCGATGGTCCTGACCATGGCCAATCCGAAGCTCCTCCCGCCCTACTCCAGCGCTTCCATGATTTCGTCCGGGATGTCGAAATTGGCGTAGGCGTGCTGGACGTCGTCGCAGTCTTCGAGTGCGTCCATGAGCCGCAGGAGTTGCTGCGCCGTTTTGGGATCTTCGACGCGCACCGTGGTCTGCGGCGACATGGTGACCTCGGCAAGCTCGTATTCCATCCGCTTCTCGTCGAAGGCCGCCTTTACCGCCGCAAAATCCTCGACCGAGGTGATGACCTCGAACTGGTCCTCCTGGTCTATCACGTCTTCGGCGCCGGCTTCCAGGGCCAATTCGAGCAGTTCTTCCTCGGCGGCCTTGCTCTTGTCGAAAACGATGCTTCCCTTCTTGCTGAACATCCACGCGACGCAGCCCGCTTCGCCGAGGTTGCCGTTGTTCTTGCTGAAACAATAACGGACCTCGCTTGCCGCCCTGTTCCGGTTGTCGGTCATGATGTCGACCAGGATGGCGACCCCGCCCGGGCCGTAGCCCTCGTACATTATTTCCTCGTAGTTCGCGCCGTCGAGATCGCCGCTCCCCTTCTTGATCGCCCGCTCGATGTTGTCCTTGGGCATGTTTTCGGCCCTGGCGGCAAGGACCGCCGCCCGCAGGCGCGGATTGGCCTCGGGATTGCCTCCGCCCATCCGGGCCGCCACCATTAATTCCTTGATAAGCTTCGTAAAAATCTTGCCGCGCTTCGCATCGGCCGCACCCTTCTTGTGGCGGATGGTGCTCCATTTTGAATGACCTGACATGAAAAAACCTCCTGGTGTAACGGCTAACCGCTTTTTTTATAATTCAGGGCAAGAATGTAGATCTCCCGACTTTGCTTTCTCGTTGCCTCCGGCCTTACCACCCGGGTCTGCTTGAAATGCTTCTTCACCTCGGCGAGCAACTGGTGGAATTCCGTTCCCTGGAAAATCTTGGCCAGAAACGTCCCTCCGGGCTTGAGCGCCGCGAGGGCGATCTCGAGGGCGCGCTCGAAAAGAAGCGCCGAGCGGGCGGCATCCGCGACCCTGATCCCGGAAGTGGACGGCGCCATGTCGCTCAAAACCGCGTCGAAAGGGATATGGTCGCCAAGGGCCGCCTCGACGAACTCCCGGTCGTTGATGTCCCCCTCGAACGTGATCACGTGCCTCGGGAAATCGTGCCCGATGGGCTTGAGATCGACGCCCACGACCCGGCCGGAAGGTCCCACCACCGTGGCCGCGAGCTGAATCCAGGACCCGGGGGCGGCCCCGAGGTCGAGCACGCGGTGGCCGGGACGCAGTATTTTGTATTTTTCCTGGATCTCTTCGAGCTTATAGATCGCCCGGGCGAGAAAGTGCTCTTTTTTTGCCTTGTGGAAGTAGTGGTCGCGAACCGTAAAAGTCATCTTTTATCTGCTTAAAGGTATGAATTTTTTCCCGAACTATGCAATATAGCGGAATTGCGGCATTTTGTAAACCGCCGTTGCGATGCCGACCGTCTGTCATTTCGGGCAACACTGAGCGGCGAAGGGGCGCATGTCCCCCCAGCCCCCTTGCTTTTGAAAAGCATCATTTAGGACTTGTCCGTATATGACTCGTTGGGATGCGGTCACAGCCCTACGGACTGCTTCCCAAATCACATACGGACAAATGGCCATTTGCGCAACAACCCCGAAAACCCTTAGTCAGCTTATTTACGGACAAGTTCTTAATGCTCTCTCTTGTGAAACTTACCGATTGGAGAAGGATTATCGGATCACACAACTGAAATTTCACCCCCGTTCAAACCGCGTCCGAGGACGTGGCGGCGGCGCTTGAACGCAACCTGAAATGAGAAATCGCGGCTACAAGCCGCTCCCACGGAATCGAGCCGCCACCACGCGGATGCGCCTAGTTTCCATGTTTTCGATTGACCGCGAACCCGCGAATGATACATAGTTGAAACTGCCGATGGAGTCCCGGACAGGAGTACATGTAGCCCGGCAGACCTGCCGACAGTCTCCCGGCCCGCATAAAGTCAACCCGATCCGGAGTCTGCGCGTTAATACCTTCGGTCATCCCCGGTCACGTATGGGCGGCGCATGAAATATAGACAATTCAGGCTCCTGGTCAACGCCTCCTGCCTTGCCGGCCTTGTCATATGGACCCTCGTTACCCTGTTCAAGTCCGCCACCCTTCTCGATAAACCGGTTGCCCAGGATTACGGGTTGAACCTCCTGTTGAGCGTCGAGGTAATCGAGCGCCATTCATTTCCCTTCGCTTTCCTCTATCCTCTGCCGTCGATTCTTCTGCGCTATTACCTGTTTAGAATCGGCGGCGACTTTTCCGGGCTGATATGGGTCGGCGCGATGGCTTTTTCGATGTACTTTATCATGCGCTTTCTCGTACAGGAGTTCTACACCGGGGAAACGGACCTCAGATATATCTACGCGATGCTGGCGTTTCTTCCCGTCGCCTACTACGTGCAGTGGGACATGCGGGCCCTCAACTGCAACCTGATCGTCCTGTGCCTCGTTCTGGCATCGGCGTTTTACATGAAGAAGGAATCCTTTTTCGTATCCGCGCTTTTCCTCTCCCTCGGGGTCGCCCTGAAGCTGTATCCCGTCCTCATTCTGGCGTATTTTCTCATCAGGAAGCGATACCGCCTCGTTCTCTACGCCGTGTTCTGGATCGCCGCGCTTTTTGTCCTCATTCCGGTGATGGCCCTTGGCGTACCCGGATTCATCGAACTGACGGGGAAGTGGGTCGAGAGCGTCGCATCGACAGGCGCCCCAGATTTCCTGGTCCGCCTCGTCGCTTACAAGACCTCGCTGCATTTCGCGGTACTATCCCTGATGTCAAAGGGTGATCTGGCCGCGCTTTCGACCCCGAGCCTACACGACATCAAGCTGTTCATCCTTTCTTTGCAGATTTTTTTCATTATATGTGCGGTAATTTATCTCGTTTTCGACCTGCGGACGCCTTCTCCGAAAGGCGTCGACCACGACCTTTTCAGCATAATCCTTATCCTGCTGTGGTCCCTGTTGTTCTCGGAACAACTTCAACCCCATCACGGCGTATTTCTTCTCGCGGCCTCAGCGCTCATCATCAATTTTTCGCTGTTTGGCAATTACCCCGGGTCCGTTCGCTATCCGGTGCTGGCCATGGCCGTCTTGCCCTCCCTCGTGCTGAAAGCAGCTTCCCCCGGGATGGAAAAAGCCTTCGCGATGAATTTTCAAATTGTTTTGTACCTTTTCGTTCTTGTTTTCCTGCGATTCCACATGGCCGGCCGGAGAGCGGTGAGTCGTGGGTGGGCGAGTGAGTGAGTGAGCGGGTGAGTGAGTGAGTGGGTGGGTGGGTGGGTGAGCGCGGGCTGTTGCCCAAACCACGGGTCCTTTCCTGGGTGCGGATTCGACCCAAATATGTTCGGAACGGTCGGCCCTTGCCCTTCCGGCAGTCCGGGCGGGGATCAACCCCGCCCCTACGCATTTGCGGCGGCCATGACGCCACCGTTTGTACGTAGGGGCGGGGTTGAGGGGTTGTTGCCCAAAGAAATATTCAAGTTGCGCGACTATTGAGCCGGACGTGAGTCCCCCTCCCCGCGATGGGAGGGTTAGGGGAGGGTGTTGAATTTTCAGGTACTTACGACCCCCCCCCCCAGCCCCTCCCGCCAAGGGAGGGGAGACCTCCGCCCTGTCTTGGCGATACCTGTCGTAACTCTTGCATTTGGGCAACAGCCCGTCAATGCCGCCC
>JBAQYM010000058.1:0-3644 GCA_049300095.1 Syntrophobacteraceae bacterium | reverse complement strand
ACTTGAGAGTACCGTTTTTCGTCGATTGTTCATTTAGGCGATAAGCCTTATACCCTCGGTTCTTTCCAGGTCGATTCTCTCCAACAGGAATTTCGTAAGATTTGGGTCGTTTTGGTCATCCGCGAGAAATTCGGGAAGGGTGTTTCTGAGTGCTATGGCGGTGACAAGTTCGGAGGGTGCCAATCCGGGTCGTATGGTGCGCATCCAGGAGCCGAAGGATCGCCAGACCAGATCAGAAGACGTGGCTGCAAGGATCTGGAGCAGACCCTGTGCAACGAGTCCGAGTTGGATATGTCGGTGATAGGCCGCGAGTTTGCGGCGGACCGCGTCGCGGTAGTTCTCTGTTTTTCTGTGCAGATGCTGGTTGCCGCTTTTTCGTTTGATGGGCGTCATGGCTGCCATCCAGAAGTGATATGCAAAAGTTCCGACGACGCGCAGGGACTGCTTGAAGGACAGCTCGATTTTGAAGCGCAGCCCATAGAGTTCAATGATCTCAAGGGGTGACAGATTCAAGTCTGTGGCCATCAGCAAGATGGAGCCACGCGAGGGATGGCGGACGATCACAAATCGGACGAGGATGCCTACCGGCTTCCAGAGGAGATCGGCGACCCTGTAGCGTAGCGTGACGCCGGTTTCGCCATAGATGGGGCTTGGGGCATTCAGGAAAGCGTTTTCGTCCTGAAGCAGGGAGATGAGTTTGATCTTTTCCCCATACTCTCGGGGCCTCCCTCGTTTCCGCGGTGGGAGCTTGTCCGGCATGGGGGGACGTTCAAAGGCCACGGCGTTGGTCTTGACCCTCGTGACGAGGTGGTTTCCCCTCCCAAGCAGACCTCGTACGATTTTGCCGGCGGCGTAGTAAGCGTCAGCGACGAAGATGAACGGCTCGTCCATGTCCAGCGCATCGACCAGGAGAATCATTTTGTCTAGGAGTGTACGCTTTTCACGGTTGGAGAAGACGACGCCTTCGTGGATTCGGCAGGTCAACGGGACGGCGAAGACGCTTCGGGCGGCCCGCATGAGCACGGCAACGGTTTGGCATGAGTGGCCGAAAATATATTCTGGTTTGGTGTTGGATTCGGACTCTTGATGGAGTTTTTTGACGGCTGGCATCTTTTTGCCTGACTTGGCGACCTTGATTCCGTCACCGACGAGTACGGGACGACCGCCTATGCGCACGATGCCGGATTGTTTGAAGACCAGGCCACGCCAGAGTCGTGTAAGCGTATCGAGGCAAAGCGCCGGGCTGTGAAAAAAATCCAGAATCCGATCGTAGCAGGCCGGCACAAGCCCCAAAGCGCGCACAATACTGGACACTCCCAGCATGTCTGTGCGGACAGTCATTCCCATCAGGCAGACAATCATCCATAAAAACGTCTTGTTTCGGGTGCAGGCACCCCTGAGCTGCCTTACAAGTATCCACCACTTTCTCCAGAGCATCTTTCTTCTCCTTCCACCTGTTTTTGCTTGATAAAAAGCAGTGGATAGCATAGCATGTATATGCTATAATAGCAAGAAAAAAGATCGACAACCATCGGAAAAAAGGCTATGATCTTGAACCAAAAAGGACCCTGTGATGAACGACAAGAGACTGGACCAGATCGAAAAGAGAATTGAGAAGATCAAGGAGGCGATCTTGAAGATCGGCCCTATGAGACCTGGTTCTTTAACGCGCCAGTACAAAGACCCCAAGGAGAAAAGCGGCCCCTACTGGCAAATCAGCTACACTCGCGCAATGAGAAGCAGAAGCGACTATGTCCGGGCGGATTGTGTTGCGGAAGTACGAAAAGAAATCGCGGCCTACAAACGCTTCAAGACGCTGATGGATGAATGGATCGACCTCGGCATTGAGTCATCCAAACTTCGATTAAAGGCTGACAAGAAAACAGGGTCAGGGTAGATGAGAATACGGTACTCTCAAGGTACTGACAGTATTGATTTAATTTGCTGTTTGATTTGTTGCCGCTTTGCCGTTCAGGGCCTCCTGCACCTTGACCACCAGCTGGTCTTTGAGTTCTTCCAGGGCCTGCAGGTGATCCTGATTTGCCTCATTGAGCGTGGCCTTGATGGCATAGGACACGCAGCAGGAATTGAAATTGACCGACTTCTTTTTGCTCACCATCACACTGACTTCCGTGACCTTGAATGGCGCACCGGGCTCTGCTGCCTTCATGCGATGGCCAAGCGCTTCCCTGATTCTTTCCGCTTTACGTTTTACTTCTTCCCATCTTGTGGTGAGCCTGTCGAACCATAGCTTTTTCATCGTGACTTCCTTTCTGCCTGGTTAAGCGCGGCGGCATACACCCTGTTCAGTGATGCCGCCAAATTAAAAACATAATTGCCAATTTCATCCGCCATGCCTGTGGCCGGCGGCGCTGCTTCATCCGGTGCAGGCGCGACTGGACAGTCCGACGGGTGTTGCACCTGAGTGACGACGATCTGAAACATGGCTTTCCTCCTTTCCCTGATCGGCCAGGTACTGGCTGATGATGCCGTTGACGAGCTGCGTCATCGGCTTCTTCCGCTCTTTCGCCAGGCGATAGAGCGCCGGGATAAAATCTTCGTTGATTTTTGGTGAATACATACGCGAACCTCCTTGCTGAATTTACATAGCCACAGCCTTGATCCGATTTTCTTCCGGATCTTGCTTGAGGATGAGCTTCAGGACAGCCTCGACATCCCCGATGACTTGCAGGCAGGCATGGACAGGATTCAATCCGGCCTCCTTTGCGTATTGCTCAATGTATCTGTAGGAATTGCCCAGGGTGGAATCGGCGCGTTTGCCGATGATCCGGCAGAGGGCCTGCGCTGATAATTCGGCAACGATCTCCTGCCGCCAGTCCTGGCCGGGCTTTAATTCGCCGATGACGAGACTGTGGGCATGGTGCGAAAGCTCATGGAAGAACACCTTCTCTTCGGAAGTGGCCAAGGCGATTTCCCTGTTCCCATACCGGCCATAAAACATCCGATTGCCCGGTACAGCCCTTACATTCAAACCCCATTCGATTGCCCGATCCATCAGCGGCAAGTCCGGTAAAATGATTTGCTGGTAATCGAGGGGCTCCCCTTCGGTATCCGCTTCGCAAAAGACCGGCACGGTGATAAACCACAAGGACGTTATGGTCTCCGGGGATGTGCCGGCTTCCTGCTCTTCAGGATTGACAGGGGGATTCTTTTTCTTTTTTCCCAGGCGCGGGGCAATAATATGAAATGCCTTTGCGCCTTTTTTGACTTGGCGGTTCACCGCCTGCCATTGCCGGTATCCCCTGGCATCCTCCGTATGATGGAAGAAGCAAAGCAGCCGGTTGGCAAAGCTCCAATGCGAGCAAGGCACGTCACAAGACGGGAAAGTGGCAAAAGCGACGGCTTCCGGTATTTCACCCGTCTGGAAAAGTTCGATGATATTTTGCAGGGTTTCCTGGACATTCATAGGGTGTCTCTCCTTTCTAAAAGATTCCCGTGTTCAGACTTCCTGATGTGGGCCGTGTTTTCGCGGGTAATTTTGGAAATGGGGATGGCATTTTTTTTGTAAAAATGGAAAAGATATGGCATGATAGCGACAGGAGAAAAAACTGACGCCAAAAGACACATCAATGAAAGGGCAACAATTTTTACCGGCATTTCCGGAAGGCGCCGTCCGCATCGGC